>CAYXPY010000001.1:0-211424 GCA_964467345.1 uncultured Thermoplasmatales archaeon
CCCTTACTGGACTGAAGTAAATGTCCTTGGTACGGACCCAACGGTCGATGATTCAGAACTGGACCCTGACGGGGATGGCATCCCTACGGCATGGGAATGGAAATGGGGCTATGACCCATTCACCTGGGATGACCACAAACGACTTGACCCGGATCTTGATGGGATAGAAAACATAGAAGAATACCAAATGGAAAAATGGTTCGCAAACCCCTACATCCAGGATATCTACTACGAAGTCGATTATATGGGACGTGGCGGACTCTTTGACCCGCCTCACTACCTTTTTGAAGAAAGCAAACAAGCAATAATAGAAAGGTTTGCTCAACACAATATTAGATTGTACATGGACGATGGATGGACAAATGGACCGATAAACGGTGGCGGAGAAATATTACCACACATCGACAAAATATCCCAGGATTCTGGGATGATGCTGCAGTTCTATAACAATAATTTTGCTGACGAACGAAAAGGAATATTCCGCTATCTTGTTCTAGGGCATGGTGGTGGTTTCCAACACCCATCAAAAAACAATGTCTATGACACCACCCAGCTATCATATGTCTCGGCGAAACTAAAACCAATCCAAAATATCTTTGACTTTGTGTTAAAAGGTCTAATCCCAACAGCACGAGGGAAGCGTGTTGGAATCGGTTCGCTCATTCTGCATGAAATGGCACACAGTTGCAGCGTTGATGCTGATTCCTGTTCTTTCGAAGGAATCGACAATATCAGCTACGGAATATACATCTTTCCGAACAAGCAGTACAAACAGACGTGGGGGCAGTATCACAGTGTGCTGAACTATCTGTATGCAAATGATGCAAAAACTTTTGACCTCTCCAATGGTCAAAACGGTCCACCCTACGACCAGAACGACTGGGGTTTAATGTTTGTCGGTCATTTCCAATACAACGCAGCGCTCATCGAAGAACCATTTTATAGCCCACAGGCAGGCGAAACGCTTGTGAAAAGCGAATGGAGAGTCACTGATTATACCTATGATGAGAACCTCACAGAACAATTCATTCGAAATGTAGGTGATTACTCACCGATTGATCCCATTAAAGTTAACTGGTCAGTCTACAGAGTAACAGACAAGGAGAAAAACCCTGACCTTCCTGAGATTAAGATCTATGCTCAACCAAAGATAAAGACGACACGACAATGGGTCTCGTATCAAAACGGTTGTTTGGATGAGCAAGGAAACCTGGTCTTTTATGATTATGAGACGATTCTCCAAGAACGATTAAAGCTAGCCGGACAACCATAAAACACCATTCTTTTTTTTTCTTTTTCAAAACCATTTCTACGTACGTCTGAGAAATATCTAAATAACGATGCACTTATCCAGAGATGAGTAGATGATGACCTATGAAGATTTTTATCACCAGAGAGATACCAAAACCCGGTATTGATGTACTAAAGAGAGAATGCACCGTCGAGATGAACCCCCATGATAGAGTATTAAATAAAGAGGAAATCATCAAAGGGGTAAAAGGAAAAGATGGTTTGTTATGTCTGCTTACCGATCCTATCGATAAGGATGTTATCGCTGCTGAACCAAAGCTGAAGATGATCGCCTCCTATGCGGTGGGATATGATAATATCGATGTCGCCGCAGCAACAAAGAAGGGCATTCCGGTGAGTAACACTCCGGGTGTCCTTACCCAGACTACTGCGGAGCTTGCCTGGGCTTTATTATTCTCTGTGTCCCGTCGCATTGTCGAGGGTGATGCGTTTACCAGAGGGGGACAGTTCAACGGCTGGGCGCCGATGCTTCTGCTTGGACAGGATATTTCCCAGAAGACGCTTGGGATCGTTGGGACCGGACGTATCGGCACTGCGTTTGCCTTGAAAAGCAAAGGTTTTGATATGACGGTACTTTATACAGATGAACGGAAAAATGAACAGCTTGAACGGGAGCTTGGGGCAAGAAAAGTACCCTTATTGACATTACTAAAAGAATCAGATTTCATATCGCTGCATGTTCCTTTAACACCCAGAACATATCATCTCATCGATGAAAAAGAACTCAAGAGCATGAAAACAACAGCGGTCCTGATAAATACCTCACGGGGACCAATCATACGGGAAACAGCACTGATAAAGGCGTTGAAGGACCACTGGATATTCGGGGCTGGGTTGGATGTCTACGAAAATGAACCGGAGATCTCAAATGAATTAAGAAGTCTACAGAACGTGGTTCTCCAGCCGCATACTGGCTCTGGTACCCTTGAGACACGGACGAAAATGGCACTCATGGCTGCAGAAAATCTACTCATCGGACTCAAAGGTGGCATCCCGCCCAATTGTATTAACAAAGAAGTGTTTCAAAAAAAACCTATAACGTGAAGACCCAGACCTCAGGTTGCTTCGGGAGATCATCTTTCTCGATATCAATTTCGTTTCCTACTTTAATGATTTTATAGATGTTTTTCTCAAGGAACGGTTCAATCCCTGCAATCGGGATTGAAAGCCCTTCAATACGGTAATGCATTGGGATGGTAATCTTTGGTTTTAACATCTGGATCACTCGCCATGCTTGTTCAGCATCAATCGTATAATTCCCGCCAACCGGAATAAACAATATATCGATGGTGCCAATCTGCTGTACTGACTTTTCATCGAGCTCATGACCAAGGTCACCTAAATGACAAAACGTAATATCATCACAGGTGAATTTATATAAAATCATGTTCCCTCTTCGTTCCCCCTGTGCAGTATCATGGAAAGCAGGAATCCCGCTGATTTGAATACTACCTACAGTCCGTTTCCGTTCATCAGTAATAACCTTTGAATTTTCCTTCTCCACGGATTTAACACTGTTATGATCATAGTGGTTATGGGAAACTAAAATAATGTCACCTGCGACATTCGGCGTCGGTATACCAATCGATCTTCCATCATGTGGGTCGGTTACGATTGTAACATCGTTTGTTATCTCAAAGCAGGAATGGCCATGCCATCGGATCTGAAGCATAAAACTCCTCCCTCAAATAAGGAATCCCTGGAATATCCAACGAAGTATAAATATATTGTGAAAAATTAGGGACGAAGCCGACCAAGCTTGATGTATTCGATGGTCTTCTCATCGATACAAGCAAAGATGAATTCCTTATTCACCGAATGTGCCAGGCGAACTGCACGACTGATCTCCGCCCAAATACTGGTAAAACCTTTTTCTACGACATGAATAAGATATTCTGCATGGGTTTTATCAGGAAGCTGAGTATATGCGCGAAAATGAGCACCAAATTTAAACCCGGTTTTCACCAGAAGCCCCCGTTGTTTCAAATCTTTAAACACCATAAGGCGTTGAACGATGTCCGGCTGATGTTTCTGCATCAGACGAATACAGGTCGCCTTTGTCAGTTTCTTTCCATCGATCGTCTGAATCTCAAGGACGTCTTTTTCGAGAAGATATAACGCTTCAACAAATGATATCTGCAACAACTCACCAAACGGTTTTCCGAAAAACTCAGTAGTAAGGAGTTGGGTGCTGAGTTTTTTATCAAAAACAATCAGACGGTTTTTCAGCAGAACACATCGTCCAGATGGATACCGTTGTTCAGAAATATGACCATGAAGGTCTACCCCAGAGACGGTATAATAGGTGATATCCCCTTCTTCATCGACAAGGGCGAACCAGAGGACATCGCTGTTCTTCGTAAATCGATATATTAAATCCAATGTGACAGTGATATCAAGAATATCTCTTTCAGAGAAAGCAGCGATGACACAGGACGGATCCGGAGAATTTTTTGCCTTATACTTACGAAAAGTAACTTGAGAGTCATCATCGACGAGGGTGATAGCATGCCCTCTCGCGCGTAAATCCTTATACACCAGATATTTTGTTTCAAACTCCGGTATCTGTTGAACAGCATGTTTAAGAAGCTCAGAAAAAGATATTTGTTTTCTCTCATGGTAGACTACCATCTTTCCTTCATCGAATAAAAAAAGTCCTTCAAGCATGTTCAATTGTAATTTATTCGTTGCTAGTAATATACCAATATGGCTTTTGGTATATACTCTTCCGATATCATTTGATTTGTGTATGATTATCTGGTTTTTTGTTAGCTCTCCAGAGATATCCATAAAACGAGGTAAAGGAGCATGTCTTATTTCTGTTTTTTGTAGTAATCCTCTATGCTCCGGGGGGTTGAACTTTTTAGAGAGAAGTGTTCTTTTTGTTTTTTATCACCGAAGAGACCAGAGAATAAAATCCCAAAGCCAACCCCGGCAATCCCGCCAATCAACGCAAACAGTATAAAAAGTCCAAAATACCGACTTGGGCCGATGTCCCAGGGGATAATTGTGTTTTTATCAGGGATTCCAACATACCGGGAGTATTCCACCCCGTAGGGGGCTGTAAATCGCAACGCACCAGAGATCATATCAGCATATTTATAGTAGACAATCGCGTTGTTAAGTGACGATTCGTTTGCAAGACTCTGGCCGTACTCATAATAACTTACAGCAAGTACAGGCTCGATACCAATGTTCCTGCTTTCAGCGATGCTGGCACTGGCTTGTTCTCGTGCACGTTCGACCTTCTCCGTGGTGACCCCGTCAACGAGTTCCAAGGCAAGATTTGCTTTGACTAATGCTTCAAAACCCCCGAACAATGCTGCAGCAAAAAATCCTTCCTCATGTTGGCTTCGAGCAGCAGTAAGAAGGGTTTTTGCGTCACTGAGATAGCTCGATGTCTGGCCTATTTCATTTACGATAATCTCAGAATAGACAATGGCCTGCTGAGCGTCATCAAGGTATTCCTCGGCAAGGGTTTTGATGGTGGACGTGTTTATTTCCCCAGAATCAAGGAACGAGGTTGAGATATTCAGCCACCATTGAACGCTTTCTGTTCGTTGCTGCGTGTAGGCTACCTTGTATAACGAAGTGAGGAAGTCCCCAGACAGGAAACTTGCGTTTGCCTCTGAGAGGTATGATGCTGCTTCATTGATTCGTTGCTGGGCAGCACCAACACATTGTAACGTCACCATGCCTTCGATGGGAGCATCTCGTGCAAGAGCGCTTTTGTTCTGAAAGGATTGTACAGTTTGATTAATAAGTTTTAAGACAAAGCTTGATTGATTGTCAGATGAAAAGTACTGACAGGTATAAGAGACGAAATGAGCATCGATAAGTGATTGAAACGATTTACTGGTACTCGTGTAGTACACCTCCTGATCATACCAGTGTTCAGATTCAAGAAGCTTATCACCTGCGTTATTCAGAAAATCTGTCACCTGATTTCTATAATAGTCTGGATATCGATTTGGTATTGTCGTACGATTGAACAGGTCACTTGCATTTTGATAGGTGCTCCGAGCATCATCTAGAAGGATTGTCGCAAGAGGTTTCATCGCACGAGTGTAATCCTCGGTCGTTACCTTATCCTGAGATTCCTTTAACGGAAAATTCCAACCAGTGAAATACAAAAGAACATCATTGATATCCTCAACCTCGACAACTTCCATTCCATAATTGGTTCTTGCATACTCAGAAACGTTCCGAGTCACGGGATAGGTGTTCTGCCAGAGAATACCATTGATGTTTTGATACTCGGTGACCATCTCCGTATAGGTCATTTGTCCTTTTGGTATCAAAAATCGCTTTGCCCCTACGCTATAGGCTGCGTCAATTTTATAGGGAATCCCCCCAATAGGACCGATGCTTCCATCTGGGTTAATCATCCCAGTCATAACGGTTGTGTTATCAAGCGTCCAATTCTGTAGTAAAGCAATCACCGCAGCTGTCATGATAGCCCCCGCGGAAGGCCCACCAATCATCGGAGACGAGGTTCGAACAACAAAGAAAAAATCACAAGTACGGGGATCAAGATGAGGTCTTGTGTCGGTTCTGACCAGAGCACTAGCGACCTTCACCGCAAGACGGGCAGACCCCTGCATATCGACATCGGTCAGTGGTAGTGTATCAACAAAGACCCGGCCACTTCCATTTCCCTGGATAGTGACAGTGATTGTTGAAATCACACCAATAAATCCGGTTCCTGCCTCCGAGACAGCAGGTGCGTAGACTGTGACGTTTCGATATTCCAATGAGACATTCCCTTCTGCAATCGTCCCAGCTGGACGGCCATGCGCACACGGAAAACAGGAAGAGCACAGAAGGCAAATGCCAAAGATACATAAGAGTAATTGCTTCTTCATATGCCAACCCCACGTGGTTTTGGTTTAATAACAAATCATATACAAAAACTTTACTATGCACATCTGTTATTTTCCTAGATATAGGTCCTAGGATATCTTTGATAAAAACTTACATTTTGTTCCCGATATTCTTAAGTAGGTTCACCGGATACCATCTCTCGTTTGAAACCATCCACCCAACAGTTGGAAGAACAACCTGTTGGAAACCGGAGGGAACACTCTATGGTACAGTTACATGAAATGATATTACGAGACGGGCATCAATCCTTACTTGCCACAAGAATGAGAACAGAAGATATGCTGCCGATTGCAGAAAAACTTGACCAGGTTGGGTTTTTCTCCCTGGAGGTTTGGGGAGGTGCAACATATGATGTGTGCATTAGATACCTCAATCAGGACCCCTGGGAACGGTTAAACAAACTGAAAAAAGCAATGCCGAACACGCCTCTGCAAATGCTTGAGCGGGCCATGAACATTGTTGCGTACTGGAATTTCCCAGATGACGTTGTTAAAAAGTTCATTTCTATGGCGAAAAAAAACGGCTGTGATTATTTCCGTATCTTTGATGCATTAAACGATCTGCGGAATCTCAAGGTCCCTATGCGAGCAGCAAAAGAAAACGGTGGTCACGTCCAAGCATGCCTCAGTTATACCATCTCACCGATTCATACAGTTGACTATTTTGTTGATAAGTTCATCGAACTAAAGAAAATGGGTGCTGATTCACTCTGTATAAAAGACATGGCAGGGATGATTTCTCCAAAACGTGCGTATGATATCATCAAAGGAACCAAGGACGCAGGAGTCAACCTGCCTATGGACCTGCATTCACATTACACAAGTGGCATGACCGGGATGGCATACCAACGAGCAGTCGAAGCAGGCGCAGATATCCTTGATACGTCTCTTTCCCCGATCTCCGGGGGGACTGCAGCTCCTGCAACCGAGAGCGTCGTTGCTGCTTTCCAAGGCACTGAATGGGATACGAATTATAATCTCGAACTGCTCATCGAATGTCGCACATATTTCTTGAAAGTCTGGGAGAAATATCGGCATCTTCATCGATTCGACGCTTTAAAGGTAGACCCAAGTGTCACGTTACATCAGATCCCTGGTGGAATGCTTTCAAACCTCATCTTCCAGCTTGAGGAACAAGGAGCTCGGGATAAATACCGACAGATTCTGGATGAAACCGCACGGGTCCGAGAAGAACTTGGATATCCACCACTGGTGACTCCGACCAGTCAAGTCGTTGGTGTTCAAGCGGTCATGAACGTCTTGCATGGGCGATACAAAGTCATTCCGAAAGAAACAAAGGATTACTGCCGTGGTATGTATGGGAAATCACCAGGGGAAATCAAACCCGATATCATGAAAATGGTTCTTGGACCCAAATGGAAAGAAGAAGTCATCGATTGTCGTCCATCGGATTTACTTGAACCCCTCTGGGACAAGAAAAAGAAAGAACTCCAGGAGATTGATGGCGGATCACTGATTAAAAAAGAAGAAGATATCATGACCTACATCCTGTATCCACAGGTGGGTCTGAAGTTTTTGAAAGGACAAGCGATTGCTGAGTTCACCTCGGATATATTACCACTACCCCTCGATCATCAATTCACAAGAGCCATGGTCAAACAATCATTCCCTGAGGTAAAACAACTCTGGTTGGAAACCTTACCCCCGGAGAAACGGACAGGGCCTGCTCAGATCCCAACAGAATTCCAAGTCGAGGTCGATGGTGAACCCTACGAAGTCAAGGTCATCCCCTCAGGCGGCTATCTTGTTGCAGGTGCAGCGGGACCGGCTGGCCAAGAGAAACCAAAGGATATCGAAGGTGGCATCAAATCAAACATGCAGGGGACTATCCTGAAGGTGAAAGTCAAGAAAGGGGACAAGGTAAAGAAAGGGGATGTGATCGCGACAATCGAAGCAATGAAGATGGAACAAGAAATCAAATGTGAATCAGAAGGAGAAGTCAAGGAAATCTTCATAAAGGAAGGCGCCCCGGTTTGCAGTGGGGATCTTCTCATGCAGATTCTGTAGAAATGGTGGTTGTCATGTTAAATAAAGTACTCATTGCTAACCGCGGGGAAATCGCTGTAAGGATCATGCGGGCTTGCAAAGAGTTCGGGATAGGCACTGTTGCTGTCTACTCAGATGCTGATCAGCACGCATTATTTGTGAAATACGCTGATGAAAAATACAACATCGGTCCTGGACCTGCGAGTCAGAGCTATCTTAATAAACAGAAAATCATCGATGTTGCATTGAAATCAGGTGCCGAAGGAATCCATCCTGGCTATGGATTCATGGCAGAGAATTCTGAGTTTGCGGAAATGTGTAAGAAGAACAACATCGAATTTATTGGCCCACCGGTTTCTGCGATGAAACTCATGGGATCGAAAATCGACTCAAAAAAATCCATGATCAAAGCAGGTGTGAAAGTCGTCCCAGGGGTGACTGAGGCTATCGCGGATCATGAACGGGCAAAAGACATCGCCCATGAGATTGGATATCCGGTCATGCTTAAAGCCTCTGCTGGGGGTGGAGGGATCGGGATCCAACAGGTAAACGATGAACAGCAGATGGAAAAAGCTCTCATAACAGTCCGGCAGCTTGCGAAGAACTCGTTTGGTGATGATTCTGTTTTCATTGAAAAATTCATCGAAAACCCTCGTCATATTGAATATCAGGTGATTGGGGATAAGAAAGGTCATTTGATACATTGTTATGAACGGGAATGCAGTGTGCAGCGACGTCATCAGAAACTCATTGAGGAGACGCCGTCGTGTGCATTGACTCCTGAGCTGCGTAAAGAAATCGGTGCGCAAGCTGTGCTTGCCGCAAAAACCGCAGGCTATTATAACGCAGGGACCTGCGAGTTTATGTTTAAGGATGGAAACTATTATTTTCTGGAGATGAACACGCGTCTGCAGGTGGAGCATCCGATCACGGAGATAACAACCGGTGTTGATCTGGCCAGGGAGCAGCTTCGTGTCGCTTCTGGTCTACCGCTTGAGTACGATCAAAAAGATATCCATCCTCGTGGCCATTCGATTGAATGCCGGATTAACGCAGAGGATCCCTTGAATAATTTCATGCCAGCTCCTGCGAAAATCATCAGATACGCAGAGCCTAGTGGTCCTGGCATCAGGGTCGATTCTGGTGTGTACCCTGGGTTTACCATCCCACCTTTTTATGATTCCATGATAGCAAAACTCATTGTCTGGGGTGAGGACAGACCACGGGCGATCGAACGTATGAAACGGGCTCTCTGGGAGTTCCAGATTGGTGGTGTGCGAAACAACATCCCGTTCCATCAGGTGGTCATGAACAATCCTCAATGGCGAGCAGGGACCTATGATACCAGTTTCATCCCTCGGTACAGTATTCTTGATCAGGTGGTAAAGTACGTTCAGGAGACGAAAGCACAGTCCTCCGGGCCGAAAACTGCTGCAGCAATGGCCGCAGTCCAAGCAGTCGTCATGGCTGCAAGCAGCAACCAACAACAAAAATAAATTTTTATTTCACGTCCCATGGATAAGAAATCATTTGAGGAGAAATCATCGGAGTTTTCAAAAAACCTTGCTGTTGGTTTTGTGAAAAAACTACTTGTTTTCCAGAGTCTTGATTCTACGAATCTAACCGCAAAGGACCTTGCGCGTGATGGCGCAGAAGAGGGAACGGTGGTTCTTGCACAGACACAAAGGAAGGGTCGTGGGCGATTTGACCGCAGGTGGCAATCTCCCGAGGGTGGTGTGTATGTTTCTGTGATTCTCCGACCACGTATCGACCCTGAGAAAGTATCGTTATTACCAATTGGTGCAGCGTTGGTTGTGGCAAAAACCATCGAGTCGTATGGTCTGCATCCGACCATAAAATGGCCAAATGATGTTCGGGTGAATGGAAAGAAAATCGCAGGCATCCTGCTTGAATCGGAGATAAAAGGGCATATACTCAATTACGTAATCGTTGGTATCGGTGTTAATGTAAATGTCGACCCAAGGTTGCTCTCTGATGACATTCGCTTACGCTCAACCTCTTTAAAATCTGAGATCGGAACGACAGTGGAGTATTTTGAATTCCTGAGAAGATTCTTCAAGGAGTTATCTGATTTCTACCATCGTTTTACGGAGCAGCAGTATGATACGATAATCGAAGAATGGAAGTCGTATTCAGATACGCTTGGAAAAGTTATTCGTATACAAACACCTGTAGCAATAATCCAAGGCATCGCTTTTGATGTGGATCATTCTGGATTTCTCCTTCTTAAGACAGAAAAAGGGGATATTCAGAAGATCCTCAGTGGTGATTGTCTGTATTTCGATGAGTTAGACCATACTTGACATGAAGCTTGGTGGGGTTGCAACAGTAATGTAGACGACTTTTTTTGTACTGTTGTTCTTTGCATGGTGAATGAGTTTTGATTTATGCCAAAGGATGTCTCCTTCAGAGAGTTTATAGCTTTTTTCACCGACGGTATATTCCATTTCACCTTCCAGGACCAGATGCATTTCCTCTCCACCATGTTGGAATAATCTTGATTCCGTGTGAGGGTCGATTTCAGCGATGATTGCCTCCATCTTCTGTGTTTTTAGCATTAATCTGTAGGTTCTTCCGGGTTTTTTTGTTATACTTTTTTCCTCACCGTTTTTTAAAAGAATTACGTCCTCATCCATGGGTATCAACAATAGAAGAACAAATGGACTAATAAAGATTTCCAATTTTTCATGAGTTTTTTTTTATAAGGGGATATTTTGTGAAAAACTATTTATAATTAACAATTGTTAATTATTTAGTGATGGGAAAAAATACTCTGAAAATATTTTAATCAACCATAGCAAAAATAGTCGTGGTCGAAGTCGCGGCATTCGCAGGATATGTAACCGATAACGATTCGAAAACACCACCGATGATGACGCCAAATGTGTCCTTCAGCGGGAGTATGATAAAACGTATCGGGTAAGCATCCAGAAAAAGGATTTTGAATCCGTTATTTTTGATTTTATCGTCATCGATGATCAGGTGTTTTCGTTCCATATGAAGGAGCTGGAAGTCTCGTCATATCCTGTCTCTTTAACTCAGATGCTGCTCCAAAGATTATTTTTCTCTAAAAGGTTTATAATACAGGTCGGATTATAGACTTCTATGGCCCATGAGAAGGATATTGTAGAAGACGCGTATAATCGAGCGTTTGCGTATGAAGCAAAGCTTGGTAGTTGCCCACAGTGTGTGCTTGCGGCCCTGAAAGAGACTCTTGATATCGGAGATGAATCTATTTTTCAAGCATCCCAAGGACTTGCCGGTGGCACCGCATTGTCCTCAAAAGGCACCTGCGGAGCACTTGCAGGAGGGATGATTGCAATCAGCGCTCTTGTCGGGAGAACCTACCAGGAGTTCACCGAAGGTCATAAAAAACGACTGGTGTTCAAATATACAAAAAAGTTATATGATAGGTTCATTGAAGAATACGGCTCACCTCTCTGTTGTGATGTCCAAACGAAGTTGTTTGGACGAAGCTATTACCTGCTTGATAAGGAGGAATATGAGGCTTTTGAAAACGCAGGGGCTCATATCGATAAATGCCCGCGGGTCGCAGGGAACGTAGCACGATGGACCGCGGAGATCATATTACAGGAAATATCTCAAGGAAAATCAAAGGGATAAGTATATAAATTTCAATGAGAATAGAAGAACGTAGGGATCGTATGAAGAAAAAAACCTTTAGAGCAGGAGGAGTGTTTAAGGCTGCAATCCTATCGATTGCATTGCTTTCGATGGCATTTTCCATAACGGTGCTGGCAACTGAGAAGCACGATACTGATGTTGTCTCCATGTCGTATTCATTTTCTAGTCCACGTATCTCAAAAACCTTAGTACAAAATGTTCAATATGATAAAATAGAACTGAAAGGGTCGCCTTGTTCAGGTAACCCTGGTGAACCTTTGTTACCGGCGAAGGGAGTATATCTACTACTACCACCTCACTGCACAATTGATACTATCACCATCTCTGGTGAAAAAACATTCGTTGGTTCAGGCTTCCATCTCATTCCCTGTGGAAAACCAATCCCCATTTCGGCATCTCAGGATGAAGCATCTCCTGAGCCCGACCACGGACTTTATGGTTCTGATCAACTGTTCCCTGGTCGTTTATATTCAGAGATTGGTGTGTACGAATTCCGAGGATATTCCATCCTTGTCCTCATGCTCTATCCAGTCCACTATATTCCACGGACCGGAGATTTGTACTATTACTCGACCATGACCGTGTCAATTACCCTTAAAGATGAACCATCCCTGAATTCATTGTACCGTTCATTACCAGCTGATCGCATTGAGCTATTCAGTAAAATCCAGAACCCAGAACTAGAAGCCTCATACACTGACCTTGAACCGCAGAAGATGATCTCGGATCAGTACGACCTGCTTATCCTGACAACAGATGATTTCAAAAATGGTTTTATACCCCTGGCCGAACAACATAACCTAACAGGGACCAGGACACTCATCCAGACGCTTTCTGACATCGGCGGGAGCACCGCAGAGGATATCCGTAGTTATCTGCAAACAGCTTATGTCACGTTCGGTATCCGGTATGTTCTGTTAGGAGGGGACGCAGACGTTATCCCTGCGAAAATGCTCTGGGTCCAAGGAATGGATGAGAACGTCACGCTCTATGAGACAGACATGCCCTCGGATTTGTATTATGCATGTCTTGATGGCACTTACAATTATGATGGTGATGAAAAATGGGGTGAACCAAACGACGGAGAGAACGGAAGCGACGTCGATCTCATCGCAGAGCTATATGTCGGACGGGCTTGCGTTGATACCATCGATGAGGTGGAACATTTCGTAGGAAAAACGGTCGAATACCTGTCGTTGACTCCAGATGAAACATACCTAGGAGATGTCACGTTTGCTGGGGAACATCTGGGTGATTATGGGATTGCCAGTTACGCGGGTTCTTATCTTGATCAAATGGTGAATGATTCATCAGATGATGGATACACCACCGTTGGGATACCTGCAGATGAGTACCGTATCAACAAATTATATGACGCTCCAGGATACAGCTGGCCAAAATCTGAAATCATCTCCATCATCAACGAAGGTGTCCACATCATCAATCACCTCGGCCATGCCTCTTATGAATATAACATGAAAATGGCTACCAGTGATGTGGAATCATTGACGAATACGAACAATTTCTGTTTCATCTACTCACAGGGATGTATGGCGGGAGGATTTGATAACCCGCAAGGAAACGATTGCATCGCTGAGTACTTCACGGTGAAAAACACCCAGGGTGCGTTTGCTGGGATCTGGAACGCTCGCTACGGGTTTTTCTGGTCATATAGTACTGATGGAGATTCACAGCGGTTCCACCGGCAGTTCTGGGATGCGGTCTTTGGAGAAGAAATAAAGGAAATCGGCCGAGCAAACCATGATTCCAAGGAGGATAACCTGTTCCTCATCCAACGATCCTGCATGCGCTGGGTGTACTATGAAACGAACCTGTTTGGAGACCCAGCCGTCGCATTTCTCAGCACATCAGGAATCACCCCACAGCTTCGGGTGAGTGGTGTTCAAGGAGGCAGAGGACTGGTGAAAGCATCGGTTCTCAACGAAGGAGACGTCCCGGTAACCCATATCCCCTGGAAACTCAAAATATCTGGAGGGTTCTTTGGTTTTATCAACAGTTCTTCAATTGGTTCCCTTGAGACAATCCCCATCGGAGGTACCGGTAGTATCCAACCAGAGAAGACTCTCTTTGGATTTGGGAAAATCTCCATTCAGGTGACAGTCAAGTTCGCGGAGGACTGGAGTGGTTCTGCGTTTGTCTTCGGCCCATTTATCTTACGGGTCATTCCCAGTTAAAAGGAAAATCTGACAACAGAAGAGACAGCCGACGCCTTTTTTTTTTTTTATTGAACCAGAGGTTGACTTGATTTGGTTGAAGAACAGGAATAAACCATAAAAGTATCAAGGTGGTTTCCCCTGAAGCGACATGGTGAAAAATCTCCTGAACAGAGTAAAACTCATCCTCCCCTTCATCGGACTTATTATTCTGGTCTATATCTTCTATTCTCTTGACGTACAGAAGATCATCGACTCGTTTCTCTCTATCGACCCTGTGTTTATTGTGTATTCACTGCTGCTGACCATCCCTCTCCTCATCATCAGAAACGCGACATGGCAAATCATCTTAAAGGAACAAAAAATCTCTGTCGGGTTTTTCTACACCTTGAAAGTCTATCTCATTGGTGTGTTCTATGGGAGTATTACCCCTGGTTTTTCTGGGCAATTGATGAGAGTACCGTACCTAAAAGAAAGAACTCGGGAGCCCTATGGGAAACTTTTTATCAACACAATCATCGAGACGTTTGTCCATTCGTTCTCACTTTATGGAATGATGATTATGGGAGCATTTCTTGTCATCGGATCAATCCCCGAGCTCCTCCCAATCACGATTAGTGTCTTTCTGGTTTTTTGTGTGCTAGCTGTGTTTTTTACAAAAAAAGAATGGGGAGAAAAATTTTTCAAGGTCTTAATCAAAGCCCTAATCCCAAGAAAACTAAAGATTCATTTCAATGCCTTTGTGGATTCTTTTTACAGAGATTTCCCCCGATTTCATACCATGATCATCCCCTTTATCCTAGGAATCGTCACCTGGATCATTGTGTTTACCCAGGAATATCTCATTCTCATGGGATTGGGGCTTCAGATTCCGTTTCTTATGTTCTTATTGCTGTTTCCAATTGCAAATGTCGCTGGGTTCATCCCGATTACGTTTGCAGGGTTGGGGACACGTGAACTGACCGCGATATTTCTTTTTACATCCATGTTTCCTGTCGCAGAGGAACAAATCCTGGTGCTGTCTCTTGTTGGTCTAATTGTCACAGATCTTTTTTTAGCAGTCATTGGGTTTTTCCTTTCTCTTACTGAATCCCGTACTAAAACAAACATCCCTGGGTTGCTTGATTGATACCCGTCATTTTTTCCTAGAATCACTTATAGAATTTTTTGAAAAAAAAAAAAAAAAATTAGATGTCTCTAAGGTTCATACGTTTTGCTGCCCCGATCCCAGGGATGCTGACGCGCTTTGCTATCCTGTCGATTATCTCAGTTGAGATGATTGTTAAAACAAGATAGATGACTGCAATCATCGCAAAGACCTCAAGGTAGCGGAAGGTGATCGCAGAGATGAATTTTCCTTCAGCGGTAAGCTCAGAGACTTGGATGATGTAGGCGATTGATGAATATTGAAGAAGATAAATGAACTCGTTTGACCAAGCAGGTATAGAAATACGCAGCGCCTGTGGAAGGATGATATACCCAATTGATTTCAGTTTATTCATCCCAAGAGCCCGTGCTGCACTCATTTGACCGGATTCAACAGATTGGATGGATCCTCTGAGATATTCAGCTTGATACGCTCCGCTGTTAAGCGTTAAACCAAGTAAGGCGGCTTCAAGTGGGGAAAATATAACCCCCAGGGAAGGCAGCCCAAAATAAATAATGAAAAGTTGTACAAGAAGGGGTGTTCCCCGAATAAGCTCAATATAGCCGACACAAAAACCATTGACAACCCTATTTCCATAGACCCGACCAAGGGCCAGGGCAATTCCTAAGAAAAAACCAGCGGTAATTGAGACGAATGTAAGAAGCAGCGTATATCCTAATCCACTAAGGAGGTTTGGTAGGGAAGTTATGAAGAATTGAATAAAATCCGTCGCCATTTACCCTCCATTTCCTTCTTCTCCGTATAATGCTCCTATTCGCCCAAGGAATTCGCGTGTTCGTGCCATCTTCGCGTTTGTAAACATCTCTCTCGGGGCCCCTTGTTCAACGATCACACCACCTTCCATGAAGATGATTTCATCAGCCACGTTACGTGCAAATCCCATTTCATGAGTAACGACAAGCATGGCTACCCGCCCACAGAGCGATTTCATCACATCAAGGACATCCCCAATAAGTTCGGGGTCCAAGGCTGAGGTAGGTTCATCAAAGAGAATGATGTCCGGGTCCATGGCTAAAGCGCGGGCTATTCCTACCCGTTGTTTTTGTCCACCAGACAGCTGTGCCGGGTATTGAGCAACCTGAGCTTCCAATCCGACACGGGTGAGTTCCTCCAATGCTCGTTTTTGCGCCTTTTCTTTTTCGATTTTCTTTACTTTTTCCAGGCCTATGCTGACGTTGCGTAAAGCGGTCAAATGGTTAAATAAATTGAAGTCCTGGAAAACAAAACCTATTTTTTCCCGCATTTTATTAATATTTGATTTCGGATCAGTTATCTCTTCCCCATTAAGCCAGACTTGGCCTTTATCAGGTGGACTCAGTTGATTGATGCAGCGAAGAAGTGTGCTTTTCCCGGTTCCACTCGGTCCAATGATAACCTTCGTTTCCTCTTTTTCCATGGTAAAAGAGACACCTTTGAGAATCGGAGTCCCACCATATGATTTGTATACATCCTTTACGTCCAGCATTGTCATAATAAATTCCTCTCTTGTTTCATCGATGCGCCTCGGCTTGGTAACCTGCCATCTGATATTTCTTCTCTATGTAATGAAGGGTTTTATTCGCAGAAAAGACAAGGACGAAATAAATAACCGCAATGAGTAAAAACACAATAAGGACGAGGTCTGGGTCTCTGACCTGTATGTATCGACCCTGTCGCATCAGCTCAATGACACCAATCCCAAACGCAAGCGAGGTGTCCTTGAGAAGAATCGTAAATTCATTTGACCAGCCCGGGATTGAGAGACGCAGCATCTGTGGCATGATCACATGGCGGATGGCTTTTAACTTATTCATTCCCAGAGAGAATGCCGCATGAATCTGACCTTCTGGTATGGAGTTAATAGCCCCGCGGTAGATCTGTGCCTGGTAGGCAGAGCTGCGTAATCCAAGGCCTACCACCGCTGCGGTGAACGCGTCTAAGTTAATACCCAACTGAGGAAGCCCAAAGTAGATAAGAAAAAACAAAACGATAAGGGGTATTCCTCTGAGGACTTTCTCATAGAGTAGGATAAGATAGGCTATCGGTCGGGCGGCATATGACCGTCCAGTCGCTAGAATAATTCCAAGAACTGTCCCAAGAATGATACCAAACGCCGTCAGTAGGAGGGTGACGACAAGCCCGTCAAAGAGTGAGGGGAGTGATTCGATTAGCGTGTCAAGCGCCAATTAATCACTCCATATTTTCCTTACGACGCAAAGTATTGCTCAATAAGGTTGTCCCAAAACGTTGTTGCCATGACTGCTGCTAATCCAGTATTGATTTTGGCTTGCAGCTCAGTGTTGCCTTTTTCCACTGCAAAACCATATTCTTCGTTTGTCGTGATGTTGACAACAATTTTCACATTCCCCTTCTTTGCAAATGATTCTGCAACTGGTGAATCGATTACAATTGCACCAACTCGTGAAGGACCAATGATTAAGTCAGCCACAGCATCGGTGTAAAGGTCGTAGCTTTTGAAATTTTCGCTGGGTAATTTTCCAGTCGCAACAAGCGTATCATTCACCCAAGCCCATCCTGTTGTTCCTGTTTGAGCTCCAACCGTATAATTTTTCAGATCCTCAGTCGTTGTTATATTGACATCGGCGCCAACTTTGACAAGTACGGCTTGGTTAGCATCGTAATAGGGGTTGCTAAAGTCAACCTGCTGTTGACGTTCTTCGGTGATAGTCATTGCCGCTGCGATGACATCAACTTTACCGGTTTGTAATGATGGAATCAACGAATCAAAACCAATATCCTGAACTTCAACAATATATCCTTGGTCAGTGAGTATTTGTTTAATTAAATCGATATCGAATCCAATGATGTTACCAGCTGCATCTTTGTATTCAAACGGTGGAAAATCCGCTGATGTTCCAACAATAATTTTATTTTCTGTCTCCTGCGTGCATCCTGATAAAGCAACCGTTCCAATAACGACTGCTGTTACCAAGATAATTGAGAATATTTTCCTATTCTTTTGCATAATGGACCTCACCCTTAGGTTCTGAATGATAATCAAAGGAGTATTATTTAAACATTGTAGTAATTTTAAAGAAGAATATGAACGAAATACATATACGCTTTATTTTTTTGTAAGATATTCTATGAGACCTGGCGTGATGATTGGTTTATTTTCTATGATGGGATACCCAAAGGGTAGTATCGTTGAGTGGACCGAGTCATGGATGATTTCGATTTCATTGGTAATTTCAATGTCTTCTAGCTCCAATCCAAGACAGATTGCCTTTGCTACAAATACAGCTCCATCAATGGAAAGCTGGAGTTTCCCGAGATGACGGACGGTAAAATCTGATGTGTCACTAATCATTTCTTTCGTTCGTCCTTTTGGTTTTTCATAGCCGAGCAGCCCCCCAACAATGATGATATCATTCTTTTTACAATCCAGTGGCGTGAGGGGTTTTTTTGCCTGTGGATCAAGGATGATGCATTTTTTCTGGGAAAAAAGGGTAGATGCCTTCTCTTTCTTAACAGAGCCTATTTTTTTTAATACAGCGGCGGTTTTCTTTTTTGTTACTCTTGTAAAAACCAGTTCACCAGTCCAGAGTGTTGCCGCATGTCTGTATTCAAGGAGCAACCATTCTGAGAGGTCAGGTTCACAATGTTCAATGACAAGAGTTGGTGGTTTTTTCATAGGAGTGTACCTGCGTACGGTGGAAGGGGATAATAATGGTTACTGCGTGAAAAGGTATTTGAATTAGAGAAGTATCGATGGTGTGGTTATATGGATAGAATCGGGTCGTATGAAATAAAACCTTTCTCGAAGGCTCGTCAGGATATCGTGGTTGTCTCCCAAGAGGGAAAACGGCGTCTGAATATCCATGCGTTACTTGAGATTGATGTGACTGATGCCCGGAGAATCATCAAAGATTTAAAAGCAACAGAGGATGTGTCTCTTACCGGGTGGATTGTGAAATGTGTCAGTCAAGCTGCCCATGAACATCCACAGCTAAACACCTATCGGTTGGGTCGCAGGAAAACCGTATCCTTCGAGGATGTTGACGTTCCTATCCCTGTGGAACGGGAAGTAGGTGGAGAGATCCGGCCCCTAGCGTATATAGTACGGAAGGCAAATGAAAAAACAGTCGCTGAAATCACCAGGGAGATTCGGTCTGTGCAACACCAACAAATCAACGGGTCAAAGGAGGTCCTTATTGAGGATCTCACAGGGTTGGAACGATTTGTGTTGAACGCACCCGTGTGGTTTAAGAAACTGGGTGTTCATTTAGTCAGACGGAAAGGTCTGTTAAAAAAGAAACATTTCGGGACTGTCGGGGTCACCGCTATTGGCATGAAAGGGCGTTTCCCCGGTTGGGCGATTGGGATGGGGGGTCCGATTGCGACATTGGTAATCGTGGGAGGTATTACGAAGAAACCAGGGGTTGTGGGTGATGCTATTGAAATCCGGGAGTTCCTGCATGTGACTATCACTGCTGATCATAGTGTTGTGGATGGTGGTCCGCTGGTTCGCTTCATCTCACGGTTAACCGAACTGCTGGAATCCGGCTACGGATTAGCGAAAAAATGAAGGATTTTTAAAAAGGGAAAGATCCACTAGGTTTTCTTCTTTAAGACATAGATGGTCCATGGTGCTATCGTCGTTTCTGTAACCCACTGGCAGGGTTCCTTTCCTGTTGCAAGGGGTTTAGAGATGCTGATGATGCGTAATCCTGCCTGTGCATATACTTTTTTGTAATCTGCCTCTGACCAAAAAATATCATAACATGGTCGTTTGTCCTGTATGTCTGTTGTTATGATACGGACGATATCACCGGTTTTTGCCTGGTGGTTCTCCGGGAAATCTTTTGTGGTAAAGGTCGCCCATTCATGAGTATAAATCTCTGGTGATGAGACAAGATTGATAATAGCCCCGTTTTGTTTTAAAAGCCTCAAGAGACCTTTGAAGAGCATGACTTTTTTTTCCAGCGTCGGTATGTTATCAAAGGTAAAGGCAGAAAGGATCAAATCAAATGACGATGTTTGGAGCTTTGAAAAATCGCCATCACTGATTTGTTGATACCTGCCAGCGGGGTCGAGGTCTTGGGCTATCTGTATCATCTGCTGTGATATGTCAATGCCCTGTGCATGAAATCCCAGTGTTTTGAGGAAACGGGTGGATCGTCCGGTTCCACAGCCGAAATCCAAAGCGGTTTTCCCAGAGACATGCTTCGAAATGAGCTCGGGGAGGTCTCTGTATGCCAGATAATATGTTTTTTCAAATGAAAGTGTTGCATAGGCGTTTGCCCGTTGTGCATCCTCATAGACGTTTGTAAATGGTGGCTGATTATTTGTTTTCATCTAGGAAGAGGCAGCATTACAGCTGCTAAAAAAGTTATTGGTTCTATTTTTGGAGGAAGGGATATGTCTCTATAAAAAAAAAAAAGAAGGATGGTAATCCGTCTATGTTAAATCATTTCCCCGATTTCTACATCCTCATCTTCGTCAAGGATCGTTGAATCTATCTCTGAGGAAAAGGTGTCCTGATCTACGTCATTATCTGAATCGGCTGTATAGGAATTATCTTGCTGGGGCTGGAAAAAAAATGCATAGGAGATAGTCACGGAAATAAGCAGGAGTAACAAAAAAAGAAGGGAGAGTATTTTTTTATTCATGCCACGTCACATCCAAATGGTTTCCTTTATGGTCGGCCTCCATAGCCTTTTCCTTTTCCGTGATCTCCCATGTGTTGCATTTCCTCATGCGTCTGAATCCTGTTCTGTATGTTTTCTTCTTTGATTATCGAGAAAACCTCATTGCGTTTTTCTTTGGTCATCTGGTTTACCATTTTATTGAATTGGAACCGTACTTGTGTGAGATTCACAGTCCCATTGAAATAGTCCTCCAGAAGAGATGTGTTCACCGTCCCGACAAGTCCAAATAATCGGTAGAATTGATTTCTGTTGAACTGCCTGATCCAGTGTCGAACCCTCATTCCGCATTGCTGCAGTTCTTCGCTGTCTATACCTTTGAGTTTTTCTTTAATCATGGCAATGGTTTCTTCATCTAATAGAAGGTGTACCGCATCTCTGAATTGTTTGGTGAGATTGCGTGATTCATTTTTTAGCGAGACGAAGACTGCTACTGAATCATTTGCTTCAGGATCGGTTGCTTGTACTTCCTCAAGAACGGCAGTGAGGTTTTTTAGGGTGTCTTCAAGCTCTGTAGTATCTACTTCAAGTCCTTTGAGTATCTGAACAGTCATGTTCCCTTTGAGAATGTTGATAATGAGGGATTTTTCTAATTGCAACAGCCGTATTCGTGCTCCTATTGGGTTGTTCATGACTTGTATTTGTTGTTCGGTTTCAGTATCAACTGGTCCGTCGTCAGCATCGTTTTGGGTTGGTTCTTCTGCCTGCGCAGCTAATGCAAATGACAACAGTGAGGTCATCAGCATCAGCGCAAGTAAGAGATTTGTTATTTTTTTCATTTTTTAACACCTGTGTATCCGCCAATTTGTTTTGGCCATAGGAGTGTATTGGTTGAAACAGCATAAGTAATTTCACCGGAACAGGGCGGAACAACCTGAAACATGATCAAAAAAAACCTTATTGTTTTCTGAGTCGGATGAGATTGGACATCCCTATCTGTTCTTTCTCGATTAAGCCTTTTCGTTCCAACCCATGGATATTCCGTGAGACCGATGCTTTTGGGATGTTGAGTTCCTTCTGAATGTCGGTTTGTGTCAATGGGGTATTTCTCTCCTGTAAAAGTTTGAGAATTTGATACTGACGATGATTGATTCCTTTTATTTCGATAGAAGGTTGTTGTTTCTCCTGAGGTATTGGTGCTTTCCTTCGTTTTGTATCCTGGATGAATAAAAAAACGATGAGGATGCTTACGATACTAATTGCTGGGAGTAAGATAAGATAGATGAGGTTTTCTTGGAGGAATGATGCTTGCTGTTTTTCTGTTTGGTACTGGAGGGCAAGAGAGAGTGTTTTGTTTTCCCCGTAGCCTGTGATAATGAGGTTTCCCTGGTGTTCTTCTATTCGTATTGATCCTGTGGATTTTATATAGCTAATCGAGGAGTCTTTCGGCAGGGTTACGGAGAATACGAACTCGGAGAAAACCTCTTGTTTTGTTATGTTTAATAACCAGTAGCTTTGTTGTTTTGACGTATATTGTTGGGTGTTTAGTGCAGTTAAATCAGGGTGATTGGTGATTCCCGCTATTGTGACAAAACCAGAACTATCTACGGTGATCGCGATGTCTGCATAGTAGGGTTGTGCTCGAAGGAGCGGCGTCCCAACAGTTGTTAGGAAAGCAATTATAATTATTACATAGAATAGATGGTTATAGCGAGATTTGATTCCCATCGCAGCTCCTCGTATGCTGAATCTGTTAGTTTTTTTTTCTGAAACGAGGTGGATTGTTATTAAGGTTTCTTTCCATGAGCTTTGTATTCAATTAAAGCGAAATGTTTTTATAGAAGTGTATATATTCCGATTTTTGAGAATAGAAAATTGGAGGTATAAAAAATGGCAATCATAAAAGGAAAAAAAGATAAATTGGCCATCAAACCAACTGAAGGAAAACAAGGCGAAATCATCCAACGGAGACCCTACGACCTTTGGACGGACATGGACCAACTCTTTGACCAATTCCGTACCAATTTCAACGATCTGTTCTGGAGACCAGACAGTGCGTTTCTCACCAACTTTGACGATCTTCGAAGCCCGATGATGGATGTCGCAGATCTGGGTGACAAATATGAGATGAAAATCGAAATGCCAGGCATTCCCAAAGACAAAATCAACATCGACGTCTCTCCAAATAGCATCGAAATCTCCGCAAACCATGAAACAGACGAAGAAGAGAAAAAGAAAAACTGGCTCAGACGAGAACGGAGCAGCACCAGCTTCTATCGCAGTGTCGAATTCCCCGAGAAGATAAAAACAGATACCGTGGATGCCGAGTTACAAGATGGTGTGCTTCAGTTGACCTTACCAAAGGTTGAACCAAAACCACAAAACAAATCAACAAAGGTCAAGATAAAATAAAACACCTTCTTTTTTTTTTCCCTTTTTTTCGATTCACTTCGAATCAGGTTTTCTACCAACGCTTCATAACATATAGAAAAAACCTAAAAGCACGTTTTAATAAAGGCTCCTGGCTTCCCATTTCAGCAGAAAAGAGATGTCACTTTTACTGACCGACAGGCATGATGAAAAGCGGAAGGGAGGTCTCATCAAGCTGAAGCAAGGATTGAATCGCAGCTGCATCAGCAGGGGGAAAAACCGCAGCGGAAAGACCCCACGACGTTGCCTCCATAAGCACGTTATGGGCTGAGGCACCTGCCTCAAAGTACCAGAACCGACGGTTACCCTCAGTAGACAAGTCGTCTTTTCCTGGGGGACGAGTCATCTCTACATCAAGGACGATTATCATGATAAGCGGAGCAGATGCGATGCCTGAATGTCCAGTTGCTTCTGCGACCTCGAGACGATGATCACCTGAGATCTTCTTCATGAGAAAAGTCAGGATAGGAAGCCCGATGAAATCCACTGGCGTCTTTTGCAACCTCATAAAAAGATTTGGCTGATAATAGAAGATCCCTTGCGAGGTCACCGCATACATACGTAACGGGTAATACCCATGCGCACTGGGTACAGTACGGTGCCGTTTCACAACGTTTTTTTCCTGCCCACTTCTATCAACATAGGGGGAAAAACCATAGGTGCACCAGACAAGCTGACTGAGTTGAACGTTCGTAAGAGACCCTGTAAATGATGTCCCTTCTGTTCGATTGTCCAATGCCTCTGACAAGGCCAGAAGAGAGGTTTGTATCTTCGGAAGCGAGGAAACCCAAAACGGCCTGTTCTTGAAATCATACGCATAGACCAAATGACCCAACGGCATCACAATCATCCCTTCTTGATTTTCAGGGATTCCCAACGGCTCAATGGCTGGCGGTGTCTGCCCACAGACAACAGTTCCCAAGTCAAGGGCATTGGCCATCCACTGAATGTTCTGACCTATTTGTCCGAGTTCCGCACCTCCAAACAAGGCGTCAGCCTTGGTAGTGTCATAACAAAGACCAAGTTGAATCGGTGCTTGGTACTGCCAGCCGACGACATCACGCCAATCCCCCTCTTTAAAGAACACCAGTGAGTGATTCAAGGGATCATAGGTATAGACGGCATCCTCCTTAAGCACATAGATAATCCCTGAGTACGTCCCATTGATTCCACCGATGGTCCGACCCCCCTGGCTTTGATACCCGCAGGCAGCCCAAAGCACGGTTGATAACTCTTCATCAGTAACCATCTCAGGGGTAAATTCACGGACAGACATCCGTCGGAACATCGATTCTTCCAATTTCAGATCCACCAGAAGAGGAGAGGGCAACAGATAATGACCCTGTACCTCGCCTTGTGTGTGTGCGACGAAAACACTACTAAAAAAAAGTGTTACAATCCCAAGAACAACAGCTCTATTCCTCAATATCCCTCTATCCAAAGCTGAATCACCAAATAAATATAATTTTTACCTTGGATATAAACCTTAGGTCCTCGAGAGTTGGACGCTTCAATTCAAATTCAATGAAAAATTAATGGTATGAACAATATTGGACTTTTTAACAAAAAAAATTGGTCGAGTAATTAATTATTGTGTGTCATTTTATCATTTTGTAAAGATGCCTCGATACTTCTTAATATAAGCAATGACAAATACTATCATTGAGCAAAAAAGGGAGGTCGATGGTAACAACGTTTGCGGTAAAACACCTATGCTTTTCATGTCACAATGGAAATAAGACACACAAGTTTCTCATTCTCTTATTTAACATAATCACAAAGTATTTGTTCCTAAAAAACGCAAGAAAAAACACCATCATAAAAGGAACCATCAAACTGGATACAGAACAAATCTTCAATGCATTTTTCAATGAAGATATGCAGACCAAAGGAGTGGCTGAACAGTAATGAACAGGCAACAACTCACCTATGTTAGAGTCGTTGCCCTTACAATGGCTGGTCTGGTTGCTACCCTTGCCATCGGAAATCTTTTTACCATTGCGACAAAAGGAATCTCAGTATGTCTCCCCCGTGAGGAAGACATCCATTGGTCCATCGACCCCTTGCAAAAAGAAATCTTGTTCCGCACGACGTTTTCTGTAAAAAACCATGGTGTCTATGACATAAGGGACATCGGTGTATCCGCCCGTTTAGTAAAAGATAACACCAAGTCATTGTTCACTTTTGAGAAAAAAGATATGGTAGTCTTACGAGGAAGCAACACAACCATTGATCTGTTGATCCCCATTAATCTTGATACCATTTCATTACTTGACTGGTTCAGCCTGATGTATTCAAAAACGACCCTTCAGCTGGTCCTTGATGTAGATGCATTATACATGTTTGGTCTCATTGAGTTTACCGCAAATGAGACAATTGAAGTTCCCTGGTCACCCCCCTTGTTCGACTTCTCGGAGAATTCAACGGTTCAGCAGGGTGTAAAAGGTCTCCGGACACTTTTGACTCTGGCACAGAACAAATCACTTGATTCCTTCTTAGATCTCATCTCGCTTTTTTCTCTTTCCGATCTCAATTTTACGACCGGGAATGGGTTTTCATTTTCCCTTTCGATTACCCCTCATTCGGAGTTTGTGAAAAACATCACCTGTCAAATAATCACTCCCTTATTTTTCACAGAGGGTTCATTTGAATTTCTTGTGTCGTTTCTGATAGGAATCGAAGACACAGGGTTCGTCTTTGAAATACAGGAGGCTTCAGTCCAGTATGTCGCCTAACAAACATCGTCTCTCACCAAAATCTGGGTTAGCGGTCCTCTTCTATCTCATTATCCCGCTCTGTTCACTTCTGCTTATCCTCCAGTTATATCCTGAACTACCACCAGAACGGTTCTATGCACGTATCTACTGGGTCATCCCAACGGCTACTGTCATCGTCATCTTTGCTCAGATTGGTTCATTGTACCAAAAAGGCGAGACAAAACGCTTTCTTTCAAATATCGGATTCACCATCGCCACTATCTTCTGGATGTTTGGTTTACTAGGAGGCGGGATTGTTATTACAACCCAATGGAATGAATATGAATTCTCTCTTCATATGACCCGTTATGTGTTCCTCATCGCTTGTGTCGCAGCATTAAATGTATCGTACTATACTCTAGAATGGCGGGTCTATCGAAAAGAAAAATCATCGTTTGTGCATCTTGAAAACAAGACCACAAACATGAGCGTCGAATAACAACAAGATTTGTGTATTTTTCACTGTATTTTAAATATTGAGAAACGATATCAATCTGAAGATGTCTTGTCAAGAGGAATGTGGGAAAAGGAGTATTATGAAAAATTCCCTTGATATCCTCAAGGATCGCTTATCAGTCGATGATTTTCAAAAAATAGCCAGACTCGATAACCTATCAATGGACAAGTTCATTGCGACCTCTATCGAGATCTGCAATCCTGAAAGAATCTTCGTCGGATCCGATTCGCCAGAGGATATTGGTTACTCGCGGGAGGCTGCAGTCCGAAACCATGAGGAACAAAACCTTGCGATGCAAGGTCATACGATTCATTTCGATGGATACCATGACCAGGCTAGAGACAAGGTCCATACGAAATTCCTCCTTCCTTCAGGGAATAGTCTGGGGCCTGAGTTAAACACCATGGACCGAGAGGAGGGACTCAGCGAATTATCTCAGATTATGCAGAATATCATGGCAGGGCATGAGCTTTTCATAAAATTTTATTGTTTGGGACCAACACACTCACCTTTTTCAATCCCCTGCGTCCAACTGACTGACTCGGCCTATGTTGCGCATAGCGAGGACCTTTTATACAGGCAGGGATATCAAGAGTTCCTCAGAAAAAAGAACAATAATAATTTTTTCAAATTCGTCCATTCACAGGGGCAACTCGAAGAAGCAGGTCTTGGGTTACATGTGAGTAAAAACATAGAAAAAAGACGGGTGTACATTGACCTTCAGGATGAAATCATCTACAGCATGAACACACAGTATGGAGGTAATTCCATCGGATTAAAGAAACTGGCGATGCGTCTTGCCATCAACCGTTCATCACAGGAACAATGGTTAGTGGAACATATGCTAGTGATGGGTGTACGGGGACCTGGGAGGCGGACCAGCTATTTCACAGGCGCATTCCCCTCGATGTGCGGGAAAACTTCAACTGCGATGCTGAATGGGGAAACCATTATCGGTGATGACATTGCCTATCTTCGGTGTATCGATGGAAACGTCCATGCAGTGAATGTGGAAGCTGGGATTTTCGGTATCATCGAAGGAATAAACCCGACCAATGATCCATTGCAATGGGACGCCTTGACCAAACCAGTGGAATTGATTTTTTCAAATGTGCTTGTCACCGAGGAAAATGAAGTATTCTGGAACGGCAAACCAGGGGTTCGTCCGAAGAGTGGTGTGAATTTTTCAGGGGAATGGCATGAGGGAAAAACCGATTCTGTCGGAAAGGAAATCCTGCCGTCGCATAAGAACGCCCGGTTCACGTTTCGTCTCGATATCCTGCCTAATGTCGATGCGCATCTCCATGATCCACTTGGAGTGGAGGTCAAAGGGATTATCTATGGTGGGCGTGACTCAGATACCTCTGTGCCTGTCGAGGAGTCATTTGATTGGGTCCATGGGATTATCACCAAGGGAGCATGCCTTGAGTCGGAGACGACCGCCGCGACGTTAGGAAAGGAGGGTGTCCGTGTCTTTAATCCGATGTCAAATCTGGATTTCCTGTCCATTCCCATCGGCAGGTATATTCAGAATAACCTGGATTTTGGCAATAGGGTAACGTGTCCTCCTCGCATCTATTCTGTGAATTATTTCCTTAGGGGAAGAGACGGAGGCTGGTTAAACGAGAAAAATGATAAAGCGGTCTGGTTGAAGTGGATGGAGCTACGAGTAAACAAAGAAGCAGAAGCACTATGCACACCAACAGGGTATATCCCCTTGTTCTCCGATCTTGGGAGGTTGTTTGAAAAAGTACTGCATAAAAAATATGAGAAGCACCAGTACGTAACACAATTTACTACTCGAGTGAATGAGAACCTTGGGAAAATACAGCGCATGCAGACTATCTTCAGTACACGGGTGTTTGATACACCTGATATGGTCTTTAGGGTCCTGAAGGACCAACAGATCCGGTTACTCGATGCACAAGCTGCCTATGGAGACTTTATTTCTCCGGAACAATGGTGATGTGTGCTCGGACTCACAGTTTTAACAGTATCAGAATGTAGCAGAAAGATATATAAAAATATATATCATAGTTTCTGAGCGAACTCATCAAGCTTTGCTTCCCAATCCCCTAGAAAAGCATTGCCACTGGACATATTTTTTCCTATCTGAAAGTCTACCTCTGCAATCTTCACCATGTTCTTTTGAGAAAGAAGCTGCTCCATTTTCGCAAGCCGACTCTTTTTCATCGCATGGGTGTTCATAATCCCATATTTCTTCCCATCCAGTCCTGATAATTTCTTCAGAAACGATTTCATGTTGCTTTGCAGGGTGAATTTTTCTGCTGCAGCTGAGAACACATACACATCTGCGTTTGGTAACGCAGTTGGATTTGCTTGCTGAGTCATAAAAATCTGTGTCTCCCCACCCTTCTTTTTCAATGTCTCTGCCAAGGATTCGACCAGTTTTTTATTATGTCCATACCGTGACCAATAGACCATGACATACTTCATGTGCTCACCAAAACCAGATTTACATTCCTCTATAAATAGATAACAGAACGAGACCATTTCTTTCACCATGATTGAAAAAACGCCCAAGTGATCATAACAATACACCGTTATCATTTTTCAGAAGGGTAATCCCGTGTTATGACTTAAAATACCCTAACAGCTGGGCTTCGCCCAATCGTTTTCTCACCAAAGGATACAGGGTTATTTCTTCTTCCTCAACCATGACATCGTCTAAATTCATCTCCTTTAAGCGGTGGAATAAACCTAGTTTCTTTTGTCGATTGCCAGATACAAGTGCGATGGTAAAACTCATCTCACACTCTCTTAAAAACTGCAAGGCGTTTATTTGGAACTCAAATCCTTCTTTTGCCCCGGTTAACAGAGAGAATTCTTCAGCATCAGCACCCTTCAGACACACTCGTGTGTGAAGATGCTGAAATGAGGATAAATCCTTAACATACTGTTTATCAGAGCCCAAAAGCAATCCATTGGTTTCCAAGATAAACGCATATTTTTTTGGAACCGTTTCAAGGACTTCAAGGAGATGCTCTTTACCAATGGTCGGTTCCCCACCAGAGATCCGGAGTTGATGATATCCTTTCGAATCCGCGATACAGGTCAGTTTTTCTGCAACCTCATTTGCTGTATAAAACTCACCGTTTTCCCCTGCGTTCCAAACACTTGCACTGGACCAACAGAACGTACAGCGCAGGTTACAACCAACCGTATCAGCAGTGGCGATCCCTCCATAGAACCCGGTTGGTCGGAACCGGTAATACTTCTTAGACCTGTTTCTTACTACCAGTTGTTCTGTTTTTCTGGATACTTCGAAAGGATCATACATACGCAGAGTCACTGAGACATTACCGAATGATGACAAAGAAGAAAACGATGATCCCCGAGACGGTCTTTGTCACTGGCATTATCCCTGGTTTTTCTGCTACAACGGTAATGGTAACCTTCCCAAATCCAATAACTGGTTTGTTGGTGACAATCACTTCATCTTCAGCATTAATAGACTCAATCTGTCCGGCTTTTTGTTTTCCCATCAGGATAAAACCACCATCAAGGGTGATGCTCCAATTGACATCGGTCACCTCGACATTGGAAGGATTTTTTATTTCTGCGGATATTTTCAGCAATCCACCAGAGATGTTCCCGATCGCTAACGTCTGCTGGACCTCAGTGACCGTGATGTAGCCTGCTTTTATTTCTGTGTCAGATACCATCCCATCGGAGACTTTTAGTGACACCGTGTAGGTGCCTTCCTGCGTATAGACCCAGGTCGGATTCTGCTCCTCAGAATCGATGGTCCCATCGTTGTCAAAGTCCCATTCCCAAGTAATAATAGTGGTATTCTCTGCAAAGGATGCATCTGTGAAATGAACGGTCAGCGGAGCGGCACCGCTCGTAGGCTCTGCACTGAACTCTGCAGTGATCTTCACACGCGTCCCACCCGAGTAGCAGACGACTTCACCATAACGTCCTCCGACAATGAGTTCCATCGAGGTATCCCCAACGATATCAGGGAGGACCGTAATCGCATCCACGGGAGCATTAAAGGGTCCTGACTGGATTGTTGTGCCGTCAACGCCATCAAGGAAATACCAGTAATTATTGGTATATAAGGTGCCAACGACAACATCATTGATGCCATCCCAGGTGACATCATCGATTCGTTCCACCATCGCAGGTTTGTCATCCACATACGCACTCCAAACAAATCCACCGGTCAACCCATCGATAAGATACGTGGTATGACCACTCCCATAGGCCAAGAGCGCAGGCATGATGTCAGGATGGCTATCCCCGTTGACATCATCAAGCTTCGCGAATCGGGTGATGATCACATTCCCGCAGCTGTTCTGCCACAGTTCCCCACCATCGGTAACATCTAACCCATAGATGTATCCGATAAAATCACCAGCGAGGACATCCTTTATTCCATCACCGGAGACATCATCTATCTGTTCCAGTGCCCAGACTGATGAGCCTTCCACCGTATGAGTCCAGAGAGACGACCCTGTTGCTCCGTTGATCCCAACCACCTTTCCGATGGTTTCAGCTTCGTTGGATGCACCAGCGACCACGTCAGGATGGTCATCACCAGTGCAATCCTCAATACCAATCACGGAGAACACCGGCCCATACAAGGGGCATTCCCAGAGAGACATCCCAGTCAATCCATCAAGGCAGTAAACCCGTTTTGGTCCGGTATCTGATGAATCATCACCGGTCGCTGCAAGCACATCGATGACTCCATCATCGTTGTAATCATACCGACAATCCACCTGATAGACCCATCCACCGCCGCCGTACTCATGGGTGTCATGCTGCCAGAGTATCTGTCCAGTTCTCCCAGAGAGCGTGATGATGGAGCGCCCACCCCAGGCGGTTCCAACAACAACATCCTGATACCCATCATTGTCTATATCCTGGGTCAGGGAAAGGCCCAATTGTGAATACACTGACCCGATCGGCATTTCCCAAAGCGCATCTGCATTCAAATGCGAATTTCCATTCATACAGCGAACAAAATCATCTTCTGAACAAATGATAAGATCGCTTCGTCCATCGCCATTCACGTCATCAATGGGTGTCATGGCCTTGGGGCTATTATCGATTGGATCATCCGGTATCTGATACTGCCAGATGACGTCTCCGATCGGATAGGTATTGGACACACCAGACCCCTGCAGCGTCACATAGGAAGGGTTTGCATCAGGGTCATTACTCATAATGGTAAGAGTTCCCGTATAGGGGATCGCATCTTCGGGTTGGAACCAAACACCGATTTTCACAGAAGAAAGGATACCGATTGTGATAGGGTAGGTGAGGCTGTCTTCCATGGTGAAATGCGTATCATCACAAGAGATATCAGAGATAATCAAAGATTCATCTCCAAGATTTGCTATCTCCAGGAACCAGCGTGTATTCGCATGAAGGCGCACCGATCCATAGTTGTGAGTTGTTTCAGGGAAATAGATATCAGGACCAGGGTTCATCGCATTACCAACCAGATTAATCTGAACCGTTGGGTGAAGGGGATCATTTGAAAAGACCGATGCATTAGCGTTTAAGGGACCATACTGGAGGGGAGCATAAATGAACGGAAGGAAGGTTTGGTTCCCTGGTGTAATCGTGATTGGGAATGCCGCTGGACAGGTCACATACGCTGAGCCGGTGATCGTGACATCATCTATGACCAGTGGTGCTGTTCCGATATTCTGTACGGTTGCGTCCCAGGAAATCGATTCACCAACGGTGACTGCTCCGTAGTTATGAAACGTTTCGACAACATTGATTGCAGGAGTCCCACCGCCTAACAAGTCGACTTTATACAGATAGTCGTACGCACCTTCTCCGTTATCACAATACCAGAGATACTGCCCATCCCAGACAACGCCTGCGGGGTCAACACCCTCGGAGCCATGACTTTCCACCACCGCCCCTGAGGTGGTATCTATCTTATACAGCGCATCACCCCAGTAATCCGCCATCCAGAGGAACCCATTTTCCATACACAAGTCCCATGGTTGATTATCCGGAGCTGTAAATTGTTGCAGAATAGTTCCTGAGGTATCCACCTTGTAAATCACACTTGGATCAGGATAGTACTGGGCAACCCAGAAATCCCCGTTATCATACGCTATCCCAGACATGTAATGAGCAGGCAGGTTGAACTCATACAGTATGTTCCCATTCCAATCCAGTTTCATTGCTTTTGCGGGAGTAGAGCTGCTCCCCGGGTGGTCTGTCACCCAGAGATATTCTCCATCATAGGTCAGCCCATAGGCATCGTCCTGTGGACCAGTAAATATCAGTGAATAACTTCCGGTCTGTGGATTAATTTGATAAATATTATTTCCTGCAACACCGTAGATCCCACAATAGAGATACGTTCCGTCATAGGCTAGGCCTGACGCATCTGCTATAATTGGAAATGTCTGCACGATAGACCAGATCCGAGATGGATTCGGACGTCCCAACGCAAGTTGATACTGGTATGTTGAAACATCATCGATGTCAGCAAAACGTTTCTCTCCGATGGTCTGAGTCGTTTCTTCCTGGTCGCCTGCAGAACCTTTCAGCCCAATTCCTCCGATAAAAAGGGAGATGACAATTCCATACACAATTATTTTTTTCATGGTATCACGTAGAAGTGTTTTTATTAACACAGAGAATGTTATTTAACCCTTTCCATAAGGTTTTTATACAGTTTTATAAAATTGATGCCATACAATTAGAAAAAAAAAAATCATAGTGATTCTGATTCTTTATGACAACACAGGACCAAAACAGTGAAAACCGTCCAGTGAATTCCCAGGATATTCTTAGGGTGCTTTACCAACCAAGCGTCTCATAACAAAACTTTCGAGCGGGTAACGAAGTTGTTACATATGTTTTCTATTCTAACCGGCTATATCCTACTTCTCGTTTTAGGAGAGCGATGACTTTAACGTCGTTTTTATCTATCAGGTATATGATTCTATAATCACCAATTCTGAGACGATATTTCTTTGGTTTTGTGTCTTTTAAGAGTTTAATATCGCAATGAGAACGAGTGGTATAAGGATCGTTCTGCAATTCCTTTACTGCACTTCGTATCTGTTTTTGCATCTCATGTGATTGTTGCTGGAACTCTTTTTGGAATGTTTTTGAGACGAGAACAGAATACAGCATTCTGTTCACAGCTCATCGAGGGGAATAAATTCATCTTCTGCAAGGATTTTATTCCATTTCTCATCCAGTTTCTTCCATGCAAATCGTTGGAGTAATTTTTTGATGATAGAATCGTAGGTTTCTCCTTTTGCCCCTAGTTGTTGCAATGCTTTTTTTGTTTCTTGGGTTACCGCTATTGTTGTGTTTCCCATACGAATACCTCTATATCCATTATAATACTTATGTTCATTATAATATTTATATTTTTGTGTTCATTATGACAATGAAGTAAGAATTCAACTAACCAAAACCATTAAAACCAATCACTGAATTCACAGGATACTCTTAAAGACGCGTAACCACCAAACGGACGCGTAACTAACCTTACGGGCGGGTAACAAAGTGGCTATGTGGCGGACTGCAGATCCGCCTACGAGGGTTCAAATCCCTCCCCGCCCTCTACCAAAAAAAGTCTGGGAGAAGAAAGAAAATGAAACAAAAAAGACAATTAGTAAAAGTGGTAGCTAGTGTCTGCTTTCTATCAAACCTGGTATTTTTCGCAAGCATCGAGCCGTTGAGGGCTGAACAACCAACAACACTACTGATAAATGAAGTGATGTATCGACCGATAGACAATGAGAATACTAACGAATGGATAGAACTGTATAATCCCACATCAGATCCAATCAATGTCGAAGGCTGGATGATCGGCGATGAAAAAGAAACCGATATCATACAAGCAGATGGAGTCCATGGCGATGGCACGACCATCATCCCACCTGATGGGTATGCGATCGTCACCGATAAAGGAACAACTCTGTACGATAGCGTCATCATTCCGGATGATGCGATACGGCTCTCGGTTGATGACAGTACGCTGTGTGGGTATGGCCTCAACAATAATATGGAAAAAATACTTCTTTTTGATCCCATGGGGACCTGTATCGATGCAGTCGAATGGGGCCAGGAGTATAACGAGGTCCCGGGTTCTCCGGCACCTGTTGTCGCAAAAGGAAATTCTCTTGCAAGGAAACCAGATATCGATACAGATGATTCATCAGTAGATTTCGTTGAATGCAGCAGCCTTACACCAGGAGGTAAAAACCTCGTTGATGACGATTTAATCATGAACAATCCTGAAAATGATCTAGAATATAATTCCGGAATTATTCTCATCACTGAGCTTTACTATCATACGCATACGAATATGAAAAACGAATTTATCCGTCTCTTCAATCCGACCAATAAGACGATTGACGTCTCGGCATGGTATCTGACCGATGAGCCCTGGAATGAACCAGATGATCAGCCAAAAATAATCTTCCCGGATCATACACAGCTGTTTCCGAACGATTCCTGGTTTATCACACAGAACGCGACCGCTTTTTTCTTAGAAACTCTGATCATTGCTGATTTCGAATACCAAATAGATTCACAACCAAACGTAAGTCAAATGCTTACGTATAGGACATTTTCCTTGAGTAATAGTGGAGGCACCATAGGGTTGTGTACTTCAACATCGACGCTTATTGATCTTATTATCTATGGTGATGCGAACTATGATATCTCTTCCTGGGAGGGGACCAATATCCCTGCTTCAGGCCAAGGTGTTATTCTTAAACGCACCAAGCAAAACGGAACGTTTGTTGATACAAATTCAGCCGTGGACTGGGACCATCCCCGTATCTATCATATCGGACAATCAGATTTCCCTCTTCGATCCTATTCATCAGATGGGGAGATAATCACTTTTGTGTCACCGGATAGCAGTTATGAAATCATTACAAATGAACTGCGCAACGCACGTTTTTCGATTGACATCAATATGTATGAATTTACAAACCCGTTCCTTTACAAAGAGCTTATCGATGCAATCAAACGAAACATAACAGTGCGTCTTTTCATGGAAGGCTCACCGATTGGAGGCATCGATGAGAGAGAAACATACATCCTTGCTAACCTGGCATCTCAGGGGGCGATGATTCGTTTCATCGTCAGTGACGCAGAATCACAGGCTCACGCTCGGTATCAGTTCGATCATGCGAAATACGTTATCATCGATAATGAAACGATGATTGTCGAGAGCTGTAACTGGGCGAAGACCGGTGTTCCCAAAAACCCTTCTTCAGGAAACAGAGAATGGGGGGTGGTTATTCATGACAAACAGGTAGCAAGCAATTTTTTACAGGTGTTCGAAGATGATTGGAACCCGCAGCGGAGAGACAGTTATCCTTTGGAAAGGTTGAACTTTACGATTCCCTCCGGTTTCTCTCTCAACTATGAAGCTGCAAGTGGGTCGTATAGCCCGAGGTTTTCCGCAAAAACGATTACATCACCATCTCGTATCACTCCAGTTTTTTCACCGGATAACAGTGAGCAGGCTATCCTTGATGCGATAGATGCTGCGACCAGTACTATTTACATTCAACAACTCTATATTTATCGCGACTGGGGAGAGAACCCAAGTCCCTTTGTGCAACATCTCATAAATAAGTCTCAGCAAGGTGTAAGAATCCAAATTATCCTTGACTATAACTCGAAATACGAATCAACCACCGGGATTCTGAATGAGACAAAACAATATGTCGAAGACCACGGGGTGGAAGTGAAATATATCTCAAGTGACTGGTCCCCGTTTGCAACGGTCCATAACAAAGGGATGATCATCGACAACAAAACAGTACTAATCTCAAGTATCAACTGGAACGAGCAGTCTGTGCGAAAAAACCGCGAGACTGGTGTCCTGATCGAAAACGAAGAAGTGGCAGGTTATTACGCAACCGTGTTTCTCTCCGACTGGGCTCTTGAGAGTACAAAAGGACGCATCACTTCATTCTCGTGGGCAGATTATAAATACCTCATGTTTATTGCCCTAGTGATTTGCATCACTCTTGTGTTAATCGCACGGGATTGGAGAAAAAGAAAATGGAGATAGTGTTCTTTGAGCCCTCCGTTGTATCCCTTGTTGCTTGTGCAATCATGGTGGGAACATTGGTCGTGGCTTTTCTACGAAAGATAACCTTAACGTATGCAATCATCATTGGAAATTTTTTTGTCTTACTGATTAGCCTGTTCTATCGTAGTGAGATCATCAATGAACTTGGGTTTCGCTCCGTGTATCTTTCTTTGGAGTTATTCCCAAATATCTACACGCTTTTTACTTCGATGTTCGTCCATAGTGATTTTATCCATATCCTTGGGAACATGTTTGTGTTTTTCTTTATGGGGGTCGCTTTTGAACAGCGGATTGGAGCGAAACGATTCCTGGTTATTTACCTCATCACCGGAGTTTGTGGTGCCTTGACGCATTCCTTACTTAATATCGGCTCTGCGGTTCCGCTGGTTGGTGCATCCGGGGCGATCTTTGGGATCCTTGGAGCGTTTGCATTCGCCTATCCCAGAGACGAAGTTGTCATGCCTATTCCTATCGGCATCATGTTTATCATGCGCATCAAGGTCATCTACGCGGCAATCCTTTTTGCGATCTTTGAGACCGTCATCGTCACCTTCTCAGGTCCAACGACCACTGCCCATTTCGCGCATCTCGGAGGACTTGCCAGCGGTGTGGTACTCGCTGCAGTGCTTCTGAGGAGACAAACCCGGGGGACACGACAGGCCAATCAAACAAACCCTCTGGACTATATGCAGATAAAAAGGACGGATTCGATTAATGTTTCCAATCTGAAACACCTTGTCAAGACTCCTGAGCAAACCAAGATTCTCCAGCGTATCGAAAAGGAAAACGTCCTACAGGTTCGGGATATGTGGCTTGATCATTTTCTAGAGAAGGTCACCTGCCCTGTATGCAACAGACCTCTGAGTCATGCTGGAAGGAAGATCTGGTGCGAGCAGGATCATTTTGAGACCGAGTATTAAAGACCAATGCCCTGTAAGGTCCCGGTTAGGCCTAAAAAATACAGGCTTGAAATCAGAAACCCCAGGATAGCACCGCTGCACAGTAACGGCAGACCTGCTTGTGGTTTTCCTTTGATCACAAAGCTCATTAAGACAAGAAATCCAATCAATGTTCCAGCGAGAGTTGACACGGCAACCGGTAGCCCTGGTGAAAGAGTATGATAGGCTGCGACGACTAGGATGCCTGGCATGACGACATCCCCAAGACCCATGAAGAAGGCGTCGCGTTCCTCGTCTTCTTTCAGTGTCTCTTTTAGGCTTTTGGTTTCCTGTATCAATGAATACCTTCGTATCTTTGGGACGACAAGCAGCACCGGTAATTTGAGATCCATAACCGTGTCTGCAAGGTCAATCATATGTTTTGTTTTATAGACCGAGATGGCATCATAGACGGCAAGGACAAGCAAGAGAATGATGACTAACAGGATGCTAAGGGAGACTCCGAAGATGGCGATCGCCCCTGCACCGACAATCACCCCGCACAGATCAATGATATACCATTCAGGGTATTTGTATAACACCAGAACAAGGGCTACTGCTGCGATGATTCCGCCCCCAATTGAGAGAACATCTGAGAGGAGTAAGGAAAGCACGGGAACGAAAATAAAAAAGGCTGTGTATCCGATTGCAAATAAGATGATTGCTTGTATCACCTGTTTTTTCCAGTATTTTGCGATGATGAGAATGACAAGGGTCATGACAATGATGATGACGAAAATATAAAGGATGTTGACCGGGTTGCTGGTGTCTTCAAAGGTCGGTTGGAACAGGTTTTTTATGAGTAACGCAAGTCCGTTGATTAGGACGAAAAAGCCGGCCATGATGAGGACGGGGAGAAGCATTTTTTTCTGTAATTCTTTCTCATTGGTCATTAGTGGTTTGGAATAGAATCTGCCTTTTTATAGGGTTTGTTATTTTATGAATGTTCAATGATTGTACCTCTTATGGTAGCATAGTCAAAGTCTGATTGAAACAGTATGAATGAAAATTAATGTAACAAAAGTTACCATTAATTTCCTATGAAAAAAATTTATATATATCAATGTAATATTGATTATACAACACGTTTTTAAAGGGAGGAGTAATCCGTATGGAAAAGAGAGGAAGAAAAAGAAATTTTGTAAAAAATACCTGTATGCTAGCGATTGTCTTCGTTCTCATCTGCGGTAGTTTTTCTGCGCTGACGACGACCGCACGAAGTGCCTTACGTCAGAGCAACCTTGATAAAATTATGTATAGCTCTTCGCAATCATCAAGCCTAGCAGAAGGCGACGAGCTCCTATTGCAGGAAAATTTTACTGACGGAAACATGCCCCCTGAAGGAGATTCGGGGAGCTGGACATTACAACAAACAAATCCTGATGAAACCTGGTACATCGACTCGACCGCCCCCCACACGGAACCATCCTGCGCAACCATCCATCGGGGAACCAGTTCTGCCCTCCAAGACGAATGGCTCATCACCCCCAGTCTTAATTTCGGATCCTATACAAAAATAAATCTCACGTTCCACTGGTACACCTGTTTTTACGTGACCTTATGGAAGCAATATGTCGAATTCAACATCAGTGTATCAACAGATGGAGGAGCCAACTGGACGACAGTCTGGAGTTTCAATGACATGAACATCGGCCCGAATCCTTTCCCCGATTGGACATGGCAGGATACCATTTATCCAAATCGCAAACCAATCGATCTTTCTGCTTTCGCAGGAGAAACAGATGTGCGGATTGCGTTCCAATACTATAGTAACTCCACAATGGAACCGGAGGAACAGGAGTTCAGTATCGATGATATCTTAGTAATCGGGAAAGGGATTGGCGGACTTGATGCAGACGCGGGAGGACCGTATAGCTGGTACTGGCCGATGCAATACAAACTCCTGTCAGCTCCAGGTGTACGATTTCATGGGACAGTAAGCAACGCATCGGTTATGACAACAACGCTGTGGGACTTTGGGGATGGCACCACCACATTATTCCCATTCAATGTACGCCCCATCCACTTCTATGAAAGTGTTGGGACGTATAACGTCAGTTTGACGGCAACTGATTATGCGACAACCCCACCGAAGATATCAATCGATTATACAACCGTCACATTGTTCTTAATCCCACCGCCAGCAATCGATATCAAAGTAGAAGGTCTGTCGATCGGTATAAAAGCCGACATCATCAACGGTCTTGCATATAACGCATCCTACGTAAATTGGACGATGAACATCTCCTGGGGTCCGTTCCAGATCTTCAGGAGTTTCCACAAGACGGTTGGAAACGGCACCATTGAGACCATCGAAGCAGGGACGACAACATCCATTCGAAGTCCATTCTACTTCTTTGCCTTCGGCATCATTGACTTAGAAATCATCCTAAACCCGGAAAACCTCCCGGAGAGCAGAGAAGCGTTCACCGCTCTGAAAATCGGACCACTGGTCATCTATAAATCATAAAGGAAAAACCCTGAAATCGGAAACCTTCCCAGCTTCCTTTTTTCTTTTTAATCATAGTATACGACAAAAAAAAAATACTCTTGTCTTTGTTTATTTCTTCTTAAGATATCTTTTCACTAGCTCAATGGCACACAGATTCCCACACATCGAACATGTTTTCCTATCCTCTGAAGGAGACCGTTTCGACCGATATTGCTTCGCCTTAGCAGGATCGATACAAAGCTGAAACATCTTCTCCCAGTCAAGATCCTCCCGTGCCTTGCTAAACACCGCATCGACATCCCGATCAATACCCCGGGCAAGGTCAGCAGCATGCGCTGCGATCCGTGCCGCAATCAACCCATCCCGGACATCCTGTTTATCAGGAAGACAGAGATGCTCAGCGGGAGTCACATAACACAGAAAATCAGCACCACAATAACCAGCAAACGCCCCACCGATGCCCCCGACAAAATGATCATACCCCGGGGCGATGTCTGTTACCAGCGGACCAAGGACAAAATACGGAGCCTCCCGGGTCACGGTCTTCATCACCTGGATGTTTGCCTGGATATCGGACAGCGGCATATGACCAGGGCCTTCCACCATGGTCTGCACACCATACTTCCGTGCCTTCTCAACAAGCTCACCGATGAGAAGCAGCTCCTGGAACTTCGCCCGATCATTGGAATCAGCAAGCGCACCAGACCGCATCCCATCCCCAAGAGAAAGGGTGACGTCATAGCGTTTTGCGATCTCCAGCAGAGACTCGAAATCCTCGTAGAACGGGTTCTCAGCCTCATGATGCAGGATCCACGCCATATGAAACGAACCCCCCCGGGACACCATCGGGATGAGACGTTTTTGTTTCCGGAGGCGTTCGACACTTACCTTGGTAACCCCCACATGGACAACGGCAAAATCAACACCCTGCTTCGCCTGCCGCTCTACCATATTAAACATATCATCCGCAGTCATATCAACAATCGACCCACGCCGGTCAATCGCCTCAATACCTGCTTGATAAATCGGTACCGTGCCGAAAGGAACAGGAACGGTTTTCAACAACCGACGCCGGATCACATCAAGATCGCCATCGGTGGATAAATCCATCACTGCATGAGCCCCCGCAGCAACAGCGGCTTTCGCCTTCTCGACCTCCTCCTTCAGGTTACAATACTCACGGGACGTGCCGATATTCGCATTCACCTTCACCCGCAGGTCTTTACCGATTCCAAGGGCGCCGGGAGCATGAATCGGGTTGCACGGAATAACGATATGACCAGCAGCGATCTTCTTTCTGATGACCTCTACAGGGATCTTCTCAGATCGACTGACCTGCCGCATCTGTACAGTGACCCGTCTCTGTTGCGCCTCAGAAATCTGTGTCATACCGCATACCTAATACCTTCCTGATATTAAAGCTTTCAATCCCCTGAAAACATCTAGGGGACTACATTGATGAGCACCACGGAAACCACAACACTAAAAACAACAAGACATATACGGACCCTTGAAATATTTTTGCAGGCGAGATGATGAACCAGATTCTCAAACTCTTCTCAGATCACGGGACGTTCGTCCTCCCCGATGCACTCGCCTACATCAGCGCAAAAGAAAAACCAGATGACTTCGCAGAATATCTCATAAAAAACCTTCGAGAATACCCCTTGTTCCTTGCTCTTGACACCATCAAAAACATTGAGGAATCAACCCAGGAAATCACAGAACCACAAAAACCATCTCCGCCCCCGATAACAGAGACGCCCTCACCAGTTGTTGAAAAAACAATTGAAAAGGAATTCCAAAAAAAGATACTTTCAAAGATGTATAGCAAAACCACGTTTGTCAAAGAAGACAACGAGGACGACGAGGAAGAAGACGTCGAAGAAGAACAACCGCACCAAGAAGAGAAAAAACCACTCCAACCACCTGAGATAAAACAGGTGAAAAGCTGGAAACCACTTGCAAGGGAATACCACTCCGAGGTACGCATCATCTCTGATGTCACAGGAAATCGATCCAGTGAGGGCACCACACAGGATTTCGTCAGTCTGTTCAGAGAACGATACCAAGCCATCCGAAAGATACTTATCAACCAGAGACGGGAGATCGCGCAGTTCATCCCTATCAACCGTATCAATAAGACCATGGTCGATGTCCAGCTTATCGGCATCGTAAAGAACGTAAAAACAACACATAACGGACACCGACTCATCGAAATCGAAGATGACAGTGGTTCTGCCACCCTAATGGCATTAAAAAACACAGAGATATTCCCCCAGGCAAACGAAGTGATGCTTGATGAGGTCATCGGGGTTGTTGGAAAAATCAGTAAAAATAAGGATCTCATCATCGTCCAAAACGTTATTTACCCGGATATAAAAATGCATCAAGAGAGAAAAAAAATAGAGCATCCCCTCTGCGTTGCCTTCCTCTCAGACATACATATAGGCAGCAAGATGTTCATGGATGCGGAATGGAACGCGTTTCTCCGCTGGATCAATGGGGACCTGGGCAACTCTCGTCAAAGAGATGTCGCAAGCAAATTAAAATATCTCGTGCTACCTGGAGATCTCGTCGATGGCATTGGAATCTACCCAAACCAGGAGAAAGAACTCTCCATCAGCAACATCTATGACCAATACCAAGCTCTCGCTAAGCAGTTCGACTACATCCCTGACCATATCACCATTCTGCTTCAACCAGGGAACCATGACGCAGTACGCCCTGCGGAGCCTCAACCCGCGTTTGAAAAAGAAATACGGGACCTTTTCTCCGGAAAAGAATTCATTTTCATAGGAAACCCCTGCTATTTCTCCCTGCATGGAATCGAAATCCTTTCCTATCATGGTCAAAGTCTTCTTGATTATTCAACAAACATCCAGGCACTGAGCTATAACGAACCAACCGAGGTCATGAAACTCATGTTAAAGAAACGCCATCTCGCACCCACCTACGGTGGATACACCCCCCTTGCCCCCGAACATGAGGACTATATGCTCATCAATAAAGTCCCTGATATCTTCGTCACGGGCCATGTTCACACGTCATCAATTGATACCTACCGAGGAGTGACTCTTATCAATGCATCAAGCTGGCAGTCACAGACGTCCTATCAAAAGATGATGAACTTCGTCCCTGATTCCGCAAAACTCCCTCTTGTCGACCTGAAGACCGGTAATGCAACCTCAATGGATTTCAGCAAAGCATCTGCGTAGTCAGAAAAACAAGAAATGTATGCATTTTTTTAACCATTGATACAAAACTTTAAGTGAGATTCTGCTATGTCTCATGTATTCATTTTCAGAGCATGAGAACCATGGATGGGGAGTTATCCAAAGATATCGCTGCAAGTCCAGCTATGCGCGCTTATTTTCAACAGCTTCAGCAGGACATCGACACCTGCTATGCGCTTGCGACCGATGCACGGAAAAAAGGCCTTGATCCAGAGCTTTCTGTGGAAATCCCCCAAGCCTTAGATCTTGCCGCCCGTGTCGAACAACTCGTCGGACCAGAGGGTATCGCACCAAAGATCAGAAAAGCGACACAAAAAATCGGCAACAGAGAGCTTGTCTCCCTGGAGATCGCCCGGATGATCGCGGACCGAAAAACCTATCATTTCGATACCATCGAACAGGCATTGGACCAGGCGATACGAACCGGTCTGGCAATCCTCACAGAAGGCGTCCTTGTCGCTCCCCTCGAAGGCATCGCGGAAGTACGGGTCGGACGAAACAACGACGGTACAAACTATGTCGACTTGTACTTCTCAGGACCAATCAGAAGTGCAGGGGGAACAGGCCAAGCGATGAGCGTACTGATCGCTGACGTGGTCCGCCGTGACCTAGGTATCGGCCGCTATGTTGCGACATTAGGGGAAATCGAACGGCTCAAGGAAGAAATACCATTATATAAACGAGTACAGCACCTCCAATACCTCCCCTCAGTTGATGAAATCGACCTGATCATGAAACACTGTCCCATCTGCATCAACGGTGAGGGCACCGAGGACGAAGAGGTCGCAGGGTACCGGGACCTCCCCCGTATCGGGACCAACCGGTTGCGTGGTGGTGCTTGCCTGGTCATCGCAGAGGGACTTTGTCTAAAAGCACCAAAAATCCACAAACATATCAAAAAAATGAAACTCCAAGGTTGGGAGTTCCTTGAACCTTTCGTAAACAAAGGCGTAGAGCCTACAAAAGAAAACGGGGAGATCCCGCAAATCCCGCCATCCTCTAAATACATCGGTGAGGTCATCGCAGGCAGACCCGTGCTCTCCCATCCATCCCGCAAAGGCGGGTTCCGTCTGCGCTACGGACGGGCACGCACCGCAGGACTTGCCTCCACGGCAATCAATCCAGCGACCATGTTCCTACTTGATAACTTCATCACGGTCGGCACGCAGATGAAAACAGAACGACCCGGAAAAGGAACCATCGGGACACCCTGCGACCAGATCGAAGGACCAATCGTGCTGCTGCAGAACGGAGACTTTATCCAGATCAACGATGTCAAAAACATCCGCAGTGATGTCAAAAAAATCATAGACCTTGGTGAGATCCTTGTCCCTTTCGGGGAATTCATCGAAAACAACGCATACCTCCCTGATTCCTCCTATGTCTATGAATGGTGGGTCCAGGAGCTGCAGACCGTGGTCGGTTGCCTCCCAAAAAGCAACACCCCTCTTGAGATCATGACTGCAGAAAACACTCTGTCACAAAAGATTGCCAAGGACCTAGGTAGACCTGTCGACCTGCTCAATCCCACACCCCCTGATGCATTTCTTCTTTCCGAACGCTACCATGTTCCCCTGCATCCCTGCTGTAACCTCTTCTGGCATGACCTCCCGGTGAGCGATTGCAGCACATTGATGCATTTTATTAAAGACAATGGAACACTACTAGAAGACGGGCAGAGAACACTTACTGTACCAAATAATCTAGAGATAAAAAACATCCTCCTTGAGCTAGGAGTGCTGCATACTCAGAGAGAGGGAACCTTGCGAATCACCCACTATGCATACCCCTTGATCCGTTGCTGTGGCCTGGAGATAAAGGAGGGGACCCTTGTAAAGACTGATCGATGGAGAGAACCTTCCGAGGGAGAACAGGTAGTATCCTTTGTTTCAGCACTCGCCGGGGTACCTCTCCGAGCTCGTGCACCGTTCCGCATCGGAACACGGATGGGACGACCAGAGAAAGCATCCCCCCGGAAAATGCGCCCACCACCACACGTCCTCTTCCCACTAGGAGATTACGGGGGAAACCAACGACTTGTGAAGAACGCTGCAGAGAACGTCACCATCGAGGTCGAAGCAGGCAAACGCCGATGCCCAGGCTGCAATGCAGTGACGTTCCATCTGGTCTGTAAATGCGGGACACATACAGAGGTCATCGCAGGGAAAGTCGAAAAACAGCAGATCAATCTATCCGAGGAACTGGAAAAAGCACAAAAGAACATCAAGGAACATACACTGCCGGAGACCATCAAAGGAGTCATCGGGACGATCTCGAAACATAAGACCCCGGAACCGCTCGAAAAAGGCATCCTGCGGGCGAAACATAACGTCTACGTGTTCAAGGACGGCACCATCCGCTTTGACATGACCGATGCGCCCCTGACCCATTTCAAACCAAAAGAGATAGGAGTTCCTCTGAAAAGACTCAAGGAACTTGGATACACCAAGGATTACATGGGAAACGACCTTGAAAACGACGAGCAGATCTGCGAGTTGAAGGTCCAGGACGTCATCATCTCAGATTCCTGCGCGGACTATTTTGTACAGGTCACAAAGTTCATTGATGATTTACTCACGAAGTTCTATGGTGTGAACCGATTCTATAAAGTAAAGAAAAACCAGGATTTGGTTGGGCATCTGGTTGTCGGGCTTGCGCCGCATACCTCGGCGGGGGCATTAGGCCGGATCATAGGATTCACCAAAGCACAGGTTTGCTTCATGCATCCCTTCTTCCATGCAACGAAACGGAGGAATTGTCTAGTTCCGGAGACCTCTATTTACCTCGCTAACCGTTTAAAACCGACGGAACTTACACTTCAGGAGTTATATAATCAAACAGCAGGAGAGGAAAGCATCGTCGATTCTTTTGGAACAACACAAAAACAACTACACAACAGCCACACATACTGCTGTAATCCTCTTTCGGGGAAGATGGAAATTCGTAAGATACTTACTGTTCTAAAAACACCTGCGCCACGGCATCTTGTAAAAGTACAATTAAAATCAGGAAGAACGTTCACCTCATCACCCTACCATAGAATCCCTGTGTGGCACGACGGAAGATTGATAACAAAAAAAATAGTTGAGGTTACCCCTGATGATTCTCTCCTTGTATCAAAATCTATACGAACGAGAGAAAATGACATTGAACATGTTGATTTGTTAGCTGAACTCATCACACACAACAATCAGGATGTTGTTGTACGAGGAATTAATTCTCTCATAAAACAATGTGTCCAAGACCTTGGCGGGTTATCTGCTGTAATTCGACAATTGCATCTAAATAAAAAAACATTTTCAAATTATATATACCGCGATAGTATACCTCTATCTGTTCTCTTAGATTTATTACGGATGTCTCATCGGGACATCAAGGATATTCCAAAGTATTGTTGGTTGGGGGTAAAACGCGATGATACGAAGATTCCACGGATGATTCCAGTGAATTCTTCTTTACTCCGACTCTGTGGATATTATCTTGCTGAAGGACATGCACGAGAAGCTAAGAAGCTCTGCTATCAGATTTCCTTTGCTGCAACTGAACAAGAAATCCGATCCGATATAATTAACTGTATCAGTGATGTATTTCAATTACATCAATGCATTGATGACCATGGGATAACAATCTCGAATCGACTGTTGTATACTTTTTTTGTCGATATTATTAAAATCGGGAAGAACGCAAAGGAAAAAACAATACCATCGCAATTTTTCCGACTCCCCAAACCAAAGATGAGAGAGCTTTTACGTGGGTACTTTGCAGGTGATGGGTCAGTAGAAAAAAACCGTCTTCATGTGACCTGTTCTTCTGTGAATAAAAAAATGTTGCAAGAAATTGGTTTTCAACTCCTTCGATTTAATGTATTTTATCGAATTAAAGAAGAAATAAATAAACCTGCTGGTGGCAGAGCCAAAAAATTCTACGATAAAAAAAATCTTTCACCTACATTCAATCTTTATTCTCTCTCGGTTCGGTCATCTTATGCGCGAATATTTGCTCAAAGCATTGGATTTTCTCTTCAAAGAAAACAGCATTTATTGGAAAATGCTTTGAGAAAGGAAAGGAAACCAAGATTGAATGTGTTCGGAGATTTTATCGTTGATGGTATAAAACAGATCATTCCTATGGTTTCTGATTTGGATTTCCTTTATGATGTCGAAATAGAGAATTATCATAATTTTTTAATTAATGATATGATTTTATCAAAAAATTGTGATGGTGATGAAGATGGTCTCATGTTACTCATGGATGCGTTACTGAATTTCTCCCATTCCTATATTCCGGATAAGCGGGGTGGGAAAATGGATTTACCCTTGATTTTAACGACCCGGCTTGATCCCTCCGAGGTTGATAAAGAAGCTCATAACCTTGATACCCTCTCCCGGTACCCCTTGGACTTCTATGAGGCGACCTTGCGTCATGAGCATTCGAAGAACCTAGAATCGAAGATGGGGTTGGTCGCTTCCCGGCTTGGAACCGAGTTACAATACGAGCAGTTCGGGTTCACCCATGATACCACTGATATCTCCGAAGGACCCAAAGAGTCATTGTATAAGACTCTGAAGAGTATGATGGAGAAGATGAATGTGCAGCTCAGTCTTGCAGCAAAGATCCGGGCGGTCGACGAGGCAGATGTGGCCTACAAGGTCATTGAGCGACATTTCCTGCCGGATATCCTGGGGAATCTTCGAGCGTTCAGTAAACAATCTGTGCGCTGCCCCTTATGCAACACGACGTACCGTCGGATCCCCTTGCAGGGTGTCTGCACGAAATGCAACGGGAAGTTGACGCTAACAGTCCATGAGATGTCTGTGAAGAAATATCTGACGATTTCAAAGGAGATTGCTGAGAAATATAATCTTCCGGTGTATGCTCGTCAACGTATCGCCCTTGTGGAGAAATCCATTGATTCGATGTTTGTGAGCGATAAAGTGAAAAACACGAAATTGACTGATTTTTTTTAACGGTTGACAGAATCATAATATTCTTATATCCATTTGTTCATGCTCTTTATAGGTTGGTGTGAATGAGCGAGAACCCGATTCTTCCTGTTGATAAAAAAACATGGAACAAATGGTCGTTTTACATTAATGTAATTATCTTCATCATCATCGCTGTTTTCATTTATCTTCTTTTTCTTGATGCATACAGTGCAGGAATGGTCCATGGTTCATCAGATGTTACAAACGCACTTATTGCGGTGATGCGTGATATCGCTTTTTTAGCGGTTGGTCTTGTTATCCTGTTCGTGCAAATGTTTAATTACTACCGACAGCTTAGCCGTCGTTCCTGGTAGACAATGGCGAAAGGTGTAGACTAGACTGGGGAGCTAGGCGTTCCCTGTCACCAGAAATCGCCGATACGCTGGGGTCGAACTTACGAGGCGGTGTAACGAGTATCTCGTGATCCGTTTGTTGCCTATGACGCCTTGTCCTTTGGGATCAGAGGTGATAACCGCATATGACCGGAGGGTCATGTGTCTATCTTTGCTGTGGGAACCGGGTGAGGCACGGAAGTGAGCAGCCTTACCACAGACTGCCGATGCTCAGAGGGTTAACGGGGTTGAGAATGCAGACGGGTAGTCACCTGTATATCACGCGCACCCACTCAAGAGACGTCTACACCCGCTAAAATTTATATAGCGACATTCTTTAACGAGTACGGGAGGTTTTCCTATGGTTCGTTTGATGAAAGACGAGAGTCTCACGGCATCCTGGCAAGCGTTCTTTGAAGATCAGTGCAAGGCAGAGATCGAAACCCTGGCGACGGAGTATCCTGAGAAACGCAGTTTGCTTCTTGATTATTGGTATGTTGATAAGGCTGACCCGAAACTGGCGGAATTGTTGCTTCATCAGCCGTATAAAACCCTTTTTAACGCAGAGGAGGCACTCAAGCTTATTGATGTCTCAGCTGATCAGAAGCTGCAGCTGCATCTTCGTGTGAAGAACATCCCGGAGTCACAGAGGATATTGATCAGGAAAATCCGGGCGAACCGTCTGGGGACTTTTATTGCGATTGAAGGACTTGTCAAGAAAATCACGGAGGTGCGTCCGAAACTGCAGGTGGCGGCGTTCCAGTGCCAGAAATGCGGCGCGGTGATGCGGATTGAGCAGGATGAGGATATCCTCAAGGAGCCTTCTGAGTGTTATGAGGATCAAGGTGGGTGTGGACGGGTGTCTTCCTTTAAACTGTCGACGACGTTGTCAACCTTTATTGATTCGCAGAAGATAGAGATCCAGGAGAACCCGGAGGGGCTGCGTGGTGGTGCACAACCAGAGCGGATCAGTGTGTATCTTGAGGATGACCTGGTTGGGAATGTCGCCCCTGGGGATCGGGTGATCGTCAATGGGATTCTTCATTCTATGGCACGTCATCGTGGCGCGTTCCGGTTGACTTCGTTTGATAAGACCATGGATGCGGTAAGCATCGAAAGTCAGGAGTATGCTTTTGAGGAAGTCGAGGTCACGAAAGAGGATGAAAAGAAGATCCTGAAAATAGCAAAGGATTCGTTGATTTATGACAAGATGCGGCAGAGTATCGCTCCGACGATCTATGGGCTTGATATTGAAAAAGACGCTCTTGTATTACAGCTTTTTGGGGGGATAGCAAAGGAGATGCCTGATGGGACACGCACGCGTGGTGATATTCATGCGTTGCTTGTTGGTGACCCGGGTACTGCGAAGTCTCAGATGCTGTCATATATGTCGAAGCTTGCTCCCAGGAGCGTGTATGCCTCGGGGAAGGCATCCTCTGCTGCTGGGCTTACCGCTGCGGCGGTGCGTGATGAGTTTGGTGAGGGGCAATGGACTCTTGAGGCAGGGGCGCTTGTGCTAGCGGATAAAGGGCTTGCCTGTATCGATGAAATGGATAAGATGGAGGAGACTGATAGGAGTAGTCTGCATCAGGCGATGGAGCAGCAGGAGATCTCTGTTGCAAAAGCAGGGATCAATGCGACCCTGAAGTCACGCTGCGCGGTCCTTGCTGCGGCAAACCCAAAACTTGGTCGTTTTGATGAGTTCATGCCTATGCATGAGCAGATCAACATGCCGCCAGCGCTGCTGTCGCGTTTCGACCTAATCTTTTCCATCCTTGATAAACCGAACCGGAAGACAGACACGGACCTTGCATCCCATATCCTGCAATCTCATAAGGGAGGGGAGATCCGGGAGCATCTGAACAGGGTCTCGGACCGGTTGTATTCCAAGGATCAGCAGACGAAATTCATGAAACATGTCCAACCCGTCTTCGAACCGGAGTTTCTCCGGAAGTACGTTGCGTATGCGAAGCGGAATGTCTTTCCGGTGTTGACGGATGATGCTTTAGAGATTCTTCAGAACTATTATGTTGATTTTCGCAGTTCTTCGAAAGATTCTGTGCCGTTTACCCCTCGTCAGCTTGAGGCGTTCGTCCGGTTGGCAGAATCAAGCGCTCGAATACGACTGAGCCAGGAGGCGAACGTTGATGATGCGAAACGGGCAATCTCCATTATCGATCAGTATCTGCGGCGGGTTGGGACTGACCGGGAGACCGGTCGTTTTGATATTGACATCATCGCGACAGGCATTAGCCATAGCCAGCATGAACGGATGCGCTTGTTGCTTGATATTATTCAAAGACTGTGTGCGGAATCGTCTGATAATAGTGTGAACAGAGCTGATATCATCAGCGAAGCAGAGATCCAGGGGATAGAATCACGTAAGGTCGAGGAGGCATTGGACCGTCTCAGCAGGGACGGTCAAATCTATAAGACACCGCAGGGGAAATACGGCATCACCTGATGAAAAAATCTTCCTCATTTATTTTTTCCTTTTAAAGGGTGTGTTAGAGTTTTGGTGAGAGGAGGTTGACGACGGCTTTCTTGGCATCAGCCTTGTGGTCAGGACCGATCTCTGCGATGATTGCTGCCAGGAAATTTTCTTTTATCTCGTTCCAGTTCAAGGTCGTGACACCAAAATAGAGTTTCTTTGCAACATTGGATGCTCGATGGATGTGCGGGGCCCATTTCCCGGGTCGTATGTCACAATTGTCCATATGCAGCAGATAAATCTTCTTCAGTCCTTTCTTGCCGATGAGATAGATTTCGAAACGTCTGTTGAAATACTTGTATCGCGGGTCTTTGTCGTAATAGCGGTACTCCAACTCGAAGATCTGGTTGATCGGGATGATTCCACGTTGCATAGTCTGCACTGTATCAATGAATTGTTTTTAAGAATTTGGGAATAATCCGGTTCTGGATTATCCCATGTAGTACTCAGCGGGGTATGGCTCTGGTTTGAGTCCTTTGCGCTCACGGATCTTCTTTATGACATCGTCTTTGAGATTGCGTGGCAGTGGCTCAAAACCCATATTCTCGGTGTTCCACAGCACACGTCCACCAGTGGCGGATCGAATCGCTGAGGCAAACCCAAACATCTCTGCAACCGGTGCCTTTGCTTCGATTTCTACAGAATCACCAACAGTTTTCATGTCTTTGACTTCAGAGCGTCTGGAGTTCAGCTCCCGTGACGCATCGCCCATGATCTCCTGTGGGGTGCTGATAAAAACCTTCTGCATTGGCTCAAGTAACGTAGGCTCAGAAATCGTAATCGCACCATAGATGGCGTTTCTCGCTGCAGGGATGACCTGTGCAGGCCCCCGGTGGATTGCATCCTCGTGAAGCTTTGCATCGACGAGTTTAACCAAGATGCCTTGGCAGGGTTCTGAGACGGTTGGTCCGCTTTTCATCACCTCATCAAAGGCTTCCATGATCAAATCTCTGGTTTCGAACAAATGCTGTATCCCTTTTGTGGTATCGGTGATAATGTTAAGCCCATGAATCCCAAAGACGCCTTTTGCTACCTCTTTATCCATGCCGAGGTCTTGCAACATCTTGGCGGTTTCCTTTTTGTATTTCTTCACGTTCTCAGGTAGTTCGTTGTTGTAAATGGCTTTCACGATATTATCCGGCAGTGGCTCAACCTCGATGTAGAACCGGTTGTGTTTGTTTGGTGATTTCCCTTCGAATTTATAAGGGCTTGGTTTGCCGACCGTCTCACGATAGACCACGATTGGCTCGGAACAGAGTATCTCCATTTTATGGTCATTGCGGATACGATATTCGGTGATCTCAAGATGGAGTTCCCCCATCCCAGACATCAGGTTCTCACCGGTTTCCTGGTTAATCTGTACCTGGATACTTGGATCTGCTTTGGATATTAATCGTAATACCTCGACGAGTTTCGGGAGGTCTTTCATGTTTTTTGCTTCGACTGCGACGGTGACAACAGGCTCTGAGACATGGACGATACGCTCAAAAGGCTCAGCCTCAGGATTATCTGCAACGGTACTTCCTGCGATCGCATCTCGAATACCAGTCGCCGCAACGATATTTCCTGCGCTGACATACTCCACAGGGATACGGTCAGGCCCGACCATGACGTTGACTTGCTGGACACGATTCTTGTTCGGCATACCACTAACATATAACTCCTGGCCACGTTGGATCTTTCCGCTGAACATTCGACCAATCGCTACTTCACCGGCATGCGGATCAAGGATAATCTTCGTAACCATCAACGATAACGGCCCATTCTCGCTACATTCGACCATGCTTTTCCCAAGAGAGCTGGTTAGATCCCCTCGCCAGATATGCGGAATCCTATATTTTTGTGCAATATTCGGTGGCGGGAGATGGGAAATAACCATGTCTAAGACAACTTCATGGATGGGGGATCGTTTCGCCAATGTTTTTTGATCATTGTTTTTACAGTAGTTATAGACATCTTTGAACCCTAAGTTGGTTTTTTTCATACGTGGAACGGAGACCGCCCAGTTGTGGAATGCAGAGCCAAACGCCACAGTTCCGTTTTCTACTTTAACGTTCCATTTCCCTTTGAACTCCTCAGGGACAACACGGTCCAGGAGTTCATTAAATCTCATTATGATTTTTACGAAACGATTCTGCATCTCCTCAGGAGTGACCCGCAGTTCGTTAATAAGACGGTCGACCTTGTTGATGAACAATACTGGTTTAACTTTTTCACGGATCGCTTGACGAATGACCGTTTCTGTTTGCGGCATAGCGCCTTCAACAGCGCAGACGACAATGATACAACCATCTACTGCCCGCATCGCACGGGTGACATCACCACCAAAATCAACATGTCCTGGTGTATCAATTAAGTTGATCAGGTAATCTTGTCCTTCAACGTTATGAACCATGGATGCGGATGCCGCGTTAATCGTAATGCCTCGAGCCTGCTCCTGCTCATCGTAATCTAAGACGAGTTGTTTCCCAGCAAGCTCCTCGCTCATCATCCCACACCCTGCGATCAGGTTATCAGAAAACGTGGTTTTCCCATGATCGATATGTGCAGCAATCCCGATGTTTCGAATATGATCTAGTTTATTCATCAGTGCTGTTGCTTTCTGAATATTCTCTTCTTTACGCCCCATACGTTCTACACCTTCAAAAATTCATATCATTTTTTTTTCTTTCTTTATCGGGCTGCTTTGGCGACCCGCTCAAGATCATTTTTCTTTGCCACCGCAAAAGACGCAGGATCGTTCTTGCTTGCTTTGAGGAGCTCATCAGCGAGACATACCTCGATTCTTTTCTTGTTTTTATGACTCGCAGTCATCGCACCAGTGCAGATGTTCCGCAGTGCGATATCAAGCCTTCGCTGAGGGGAAATGTCTACTGCTTTTGGAACCATGATTCCACCGAACCGCAACCGTGTTGTCTCTTCTTTTGGTGCGGCGTTTTGTAATGCGTCCACAAAGACTTGGACCGGATTTGTCTTTGTTCTTTTATCAATGATTTCGAAGGCCATGCGGACAGCTTTGTATGCCTTTGTCTTCTGTCCGGTGTACGTCTCTGTTTTCATAAGGATATTGATGAGTCGTTCGATGATGGAGAGGTTTGATTTGCCAAACATCCTGTTCGCGTGTGGCGCACCAAGGAAGAAATCCTTGTTCTCAAGGTTTATGTATCGTTGTAAACCTTGATCCTCGATTTTCACGGTGCTAATGTCGTATTTCTCAAACATGGGGAAAAATGCACTGCTTGGTTGAGGTTCTTTCTTCTCAGTCATGTTTATCGTCTCATTGGTTTCTCGACTTTTCCTTTCACCAGTTGGTTTAAGGATACATCGTTTACTTTGATGACTTTAAAACGGACACCAGGGATATCACCATAACTTCGTCCCATACGGCCACCGATGCCTTCGACGACGACTTCGTCGTGCTCATCGATGAATCCAATAGCATGGTTCCCAGGTGCAAATGCAGTGATTTGCCGTCCGTTTTTTATAAGCTGGATTTTTACGCATTTCCTAATCGCTGAGTTAGGTTGTTTCGCCTCGATGCCAACTTTTTCGATAACGATGCCTCTAGCTTGTGGAACTCCTCCGAGTGGATCTGATTTTTCTTTTAAATGGAGAATCCGTTTTTTGAAGTACCGGTCGTTCCACTGTTGGTTTTTTCGCGCTTTTTTGAGTTGGCGTGCAGCGTTTATTCCTTTACCCATAGTTCACCTATTTTCTCTGGTAGAAGTGAGGCAGTATACAGCTTTTAATATTTAAATTCTCTCTTAAGCGACAGATGATTTTTATGGGAGAGAATACCACCAGGAATAACCTCAGTATATATAAAAAAACTTAAATAATATGTCGACGTATAATTGATGACATAATCACTATTAAATAGAGGAACTTGATTCGATATTTTCAAGGGGATATCATATGAAGAAAATACAAAGAGAAACATTCATTATAGGTATAATATTGAGTATCTTTTTGTTCGCTGGCGCCAGTCCAGCTATTGCGCAAACAGACACAGATGTTCGTAAGATTCTTACTGATGGGTTTCATTTTTCCATACCAGTTATTACCGGGGATGACCGGGAAGTGGTAGTCACCGTCCAGGAAGCAACAGGAGTAATGAGCAGAGAAGGATGCCCGTTGTTGCCGATGTTTTCGAAAACCTATGAATTCCCCCTCGGAACCCATGTCATATCAGTTGACGTTCAACCAACAACGATTCAGACGATGCAGATAGACCATCAAATCAAACCGGTCCCGACGAAACAAAAGATAGACAGGCAGATTGTTCCTAGAGAGGGGATCTTCAATACAGACGTCTATGAGAACAACATCCCATACCCTGAATGTTGGTTCACAGTCAACGCAGGGGTGGGATTAAATCGTTCGAATGACCATACGCTGTTTGTTACCGTCTATATCACGCCAGTTCGGTATTCCCCTGGTTCACAGACATTACTGTATAGTGCTGATTTTACCATTGAATTAACCTATGAAGAGGTAGCATTATCTGAGCGGACCTCCTCTGAAACCTATCCGTTGGTTATCATCACTCCTGCTGAGTTTTCTGAAGCACTCCAGCCCCTCGTCGACCATAAGAATACCTATGGTCTTTCTACAAACCTTATGTTTCTTGAGGACATTTACGATTCCTATTATGGACGAGACTACTCTGAGAAGATAAAATACTTCGTCAAAGACGCCATCGAAAACTGGAATACCGAGTATATCCTTTTAGTGGGGGACATGAAGAAACTTCCTATCAGATTCACCTATGCATCTTGGTGGGAACGAGACCTGCTCTCAGACCTCTATTACGCGGACATCTATGACTCCTCAGGGGAGTTCTGTTCATGGGATTCAAACGGGAACAACCGTTTTGGTGAGATCGACAATCATGGAAATGACCTTGACGGTGTTGACCTGTATGCAGATGTGCATATCGGCAGACTCGCCTGTACAGACATAACGGAACTGATCACGATCGTCAACAAAATAATAACTTACGAACAGGAGACCTATAATCAAATCTGGTTCAAACGCATCATCCTGGCTGGCGGGGACACCTTCCCGGTCAGCAACGGAGCCCCTCCGTTTGTGTATGAGGGGGAAATCACGAATCTAAAAGTAGGTCAGACCCTGCCTGATTTTGATCAGACGTATCTGTGGACCTCAAAATGTAACCTGCATCCATGGAACTTCAACTGGGCGATCAACAGGGGAGCTGGGTTCGTCAGCTACGCAGGCCATGGGTTTGAACATGGGTGGGGGACGTCTCGGCCAAACGCGGTTACAAAAATAAAAATCTATTATTACACACCTTATGTCAGCGGGTTGAAGAATGGCAATAAACTACCCATTATCTTCTTTGACGCCTGTCTCACCACGAAGCTTGACTTTAACATCACAGACCTTCAGCATTACTATCCGAAGGCTGCGTATCTGCTTGCTCGCATCTTTGGTTTATCGACCGACCCCATGGAGTTCTACCAGTGTTTTGCTTGGAGTTTTCTTGCAAGGCAAAACGCTGGAGCGATTGCGACGATTGGAGCAACCCGGACTGCTTACACCTGGGTTGACGCGAACGGTGTCTACGGGGGAGCAGGCTACTTAGATGTCCATTTCTTCGATTCCTATGAAGAAGGCGTCACCGTTGGTCAGATGCTCACGGGCTCGCAGAACGCCTATATCCAGAACGTTGGGCCTGATTACTTCACCATTGAAGAATTCATCCTGCTTGGGGACCCAAGTCTCAGGGTTGGTGGACAACCGTAATTCTGCGATCCATCTGAGATTTTCTCTCAGGAAAACCAATTTATTTCATCCTCCAGAAGATGAAGGGTCAACAGGAGGGAGACCAGAGGGGAAAAGTATTTATTTTCCGAGTTTATTTGTTTTTGGGGGACAGTGTAAAAAAGGGGAGGCTGCTTTAGGTATCTGCTTTCCACTAAAGGCATATTCCTCCCATCCAACGCATCCCGTCCCCCACCTTTCATTCTTCGCAGATATTGTCTGGAACCACGAGATGGTATTGTACTGGAAAAAAGGATTCCTCTAAGAAATACTATGGTAAAAAAACAAAAAGAAGAGGGTTGATTGAGAACAACCTCTGCATCTTTAGTCGAATAACGCGCTGAGTCCAGCTGCTGCTTCGTCTTGAGATACTTCTTCTTTCTTTTCTTCTTTCTTTTTCTCTTTCTTTTCAGCAGGTGCTGCAGCTGCTGCAGGCGCGGCTGCTACTGGTATGGCGGCTGATTTGATAGCCTCGTCAATGTTGACACCCTCAAGTGAAGCGACTAATGCTTTTACTCGTGCGGCATCGGTTTTTACACCAGCGGCAGTGAGAACTTTCTTGACATTCTCTTCGTTAATTGGTTGGCCTGCGGAATGCAGAAGCATCGCACTATATACATACTCCATGGCTTGTTCCTCCTACTATGTTGGGGGTTTTTCACCCTCGTTACTAACAGGTTTAACCTGTGATGAAACAGACAGCATCGATGAATGTGCTTTTGCAAGAAGCGTTTTCATGGTCTCCTTGGTATAGATGTTCTTCTCCACCGCAAGGGTATATGCGCTCCGATACGCCTTCGTCAAGAGAGGTCGAATGGTATGGGTGTTTGCCCATCCTGACTCCATGGCGAGGCCTAAAGCGGAGAGCGATGCTGTTCGTAACTGGCCCATGAACCGGTCCATGTCGATATCAAGGACATCCGGTCTGTAAATACTGCCGTTTTCATAGACAGCATGTAAATTCAATCCAAGTTCGATAGGTAAAATATCAATACGGGTAAGCATTTGGGCAAGTTCCCGGGAGATCTTCTGTCCGGATTCGACAAGAACCTTATCGCTTTTAATGATGACTTTTCCTTCGGAGATAGCGGCTGGAATGCCTACTTTCTGAAGCTCTCCGACAATCGGACCGGGTTTAAATGGTGTGTCACCCGCGAGAACCTCGATGTCATGGGAAGCGGTTTCCCCGCCTTTCGCAGGAGCGTTCTGCCGTGTGGCTTTAATCTCCTTATATAACGCAAACGGGTTTACATCAGTTGCAATCACCGCAGCTTGTCCGTGGACCTCGTCTTTTAATGCGCTGATTCCTTTGACTTGTTTCTCTGCTTCGTCTAAGGCTTTGAGTATCAACCTGTTTTTTGCAGCGCGAATCTGGGCTTTTGACCTGATGCCCCCTCGCATCTGCTGAAGCTGCGGAGCAGGAATGCTCCCGATATCAATGATTCCGATGATCTTATGGGTGGTGATCAGAGAGACGAGCTCTGAGACCTCCCCGTGTTTCCATGATGCGATATGCGCCATATGCTGACACCTTTAGAGTATTCGCATTGGTGGCCCCATGCTTGTTTTCACATACACTGAGCCGATGTTCATTTTTCCACGTTCAAGTTTACCTTCAAGTCGTTTTAATATCGCGTCAATATTGTCTGCGATGTGTTCCGTGTTCATCTCCTCGCGACCAACGGTTGCGTGGATGGTTTTGGATGTCTTTGACCGCACTTTGACGGTTTTCCGTAGGTTCTTTGCAATACCAGTGATATCAATGGTTGGTGGAACTGGTTTTGGCATCTTCCCCCGAGGACCAAGGATGATACCGAGTGTTTTTCCAATGGTCGGCATCAAGGGTGCCTCTGCAATGAAAAAATCATACTCGTCTGCAATTTTTTTGAATTTCTTCTTATCTTTTGCGAGTTCCTCAATTTCCTCAGGTTTAATTAATAAATCAACTTGATTTTTGGATTTCAGTGCAAGATCTCCACTGGCAAAGATGGCGAGTTTCGCGTCAACTCCTCTGCCATGCGGAAGCATCACCTCATCCTCGATACGATTCTTCGCATCATTCATATCGATGTTCTTGAGGTTGATCACCACGTCTACCGTTTGGGTGAACTTCCGTTCGAGCTTCTTGGATTCCTCGATTGCTTTTTGAACTGCTTCAACAGTTTTACTATCTGCCATGATTCATCATCGACGTATCTAGTTCTACTGTCACTCCATAGGGTGACGTAGTTCTCGGGAATAATAATCTTATTTATAAAAGTTTGTGTCACGGGAAAGGTGGTCATTCAGCAGCGATTCTTTCCAGGATTAATGTAAAAACGTCCTCCGGGTCATGGATTCTTTTTAACTCTTTCCGCCCTATAAGCGGGGTTCCTTGCAGGTTTTTCTTGATGGTATCCTTATCTGTGAAGACCACGGCATGCTTCTCGATGATTTTCGAAATACTGCTGATGAATTGTGCTTTTTCTGCGAGTCTGTTATTATATTCCTGAACACACGTTAACAGGATTTTTTCCTTATCTTTGCTTAATGCTTCAAAGGGACAACGGTCCATGGGGATGATATTATACCCGATGCTTTGGAGAAAGCTGAAAATCTCATGTTCGAGCTCTTTTTTGTTATTCCGTTGTTTTTGATAGGAGGGGAGTTGTCTTGTTTGGATCATGAGTGGTTTGAGCAGATCTATCGGCATGGTGACCGATTGCTGGAACATCTCCTCAATCCGGTCAGCAATGTCAATGCGTGCGCTCATCCCATCTTCATACATTTGTACGGTACGACGGGAAACGCGAACGTGATGAGCAAAAGAACCCAAAGAGATGTTTTTCTCCTTTCGTAATCGTCGAATTTTTTCTTGATCAAGATTCACATACAACCCACCGGGTGCAGCATACGCACGCACCGGGATTTGTTCAATGATATGGTTTTTCAAAGTCGACACCGTGACTGTTTGAATACCGAATCTGAAATACACAACATCGTCCTCAAGGACGTTCATGCCGTTCTTTTCTCCGATGAGCAGCGGCGTGGCCTTAAGGAGATATGCCAGTGCACGCAATTCGTTGCCTACCTCTTCGGTCAGCGCATCGATATTCGTAAGGGCTTTTATGATGAGAAGCGTGTCATCTCTTCGTGCGACTAGGTCAAAACCCGGGAGACGAATCGAATACGGGTCTGAAATTGAAAAACCCGCGGTCCCCAAAAATTCTCGAATGTCTGAGAGGAGTTCTGTTCTATCCATAGGTAATGAAACTTAAAGTACGACCTCTCTAATAACGTTTTTGGTGACTCAACATCTGGATAGGCATTGACGATACTGATTCTGTGAACGGGGGGTGCACTACGTATGTGGCGAGAACCATTATTCAACAAATAATGAAACACTATGCGGTCATCGGCTATCCTCGTCTCGTTCGTTTAAACCCAAATATCCCTTGGAAAACAAGGGGAAACGGGGCGCTTTGCATCCAGATCGGTAAAAAAGAGGAGCCCGCTGGACAGATAATCGGAGAAATCGACGGAGAGGATGTCCCTAGTTCGTTGAGTTTTACAGGTGAACTTCAAAAACCTGATCAAGACAAGGTGTATGAAATCATCAGAGGTGTGTTAAAAAAACAAGCCTATCTCAGCGATGAAAACACCAATCCAGGATTTGTGGTTCTTACAAAAAAACCAGATTCGGACATCTATGAAAAGGCAGTGAAGCAAATTGTGACCCTTGATGAAATCATGGCAACGTTACATCGTCTGGAGGCTGTTTTTGAGGGGTATAAGAATCAACGTGGTCTGATTGGGGCAACTGCTGCAACCTCCTGGGACCCTGCAGACCGAACGTTTGAGTTAATCGCGTATCGTACGCAAAAACGATGGGGAACAAAACGGCGTGTCGATGAAAACTCCGTAAAGAAGATGGATGCAGCATTTCCCCTGCTCTTTGATAACTATGATTTTCGAAATCATCATAACCGCATCACACCGAATTCCCCTTGCCCGATTCTGTTTGGGATCCGTGGTGAAGATGTCGAAGAGCTGAAGCAGGCGATGAAAACAGTCCACTCAGAGCCGATTGATAGCTGGTTGATCTTTGAGACAAACCAAGGCACTGATGATCATCTTCAGTCAAAACAAATCGTTGATATCCATCCGTTTGAATCAGTCATCGTAGAGGGACAAGTGTCGAAGGAGCCATATGCCATCCAGGGTGGTCATGTCTTATTTACGATTGCAGATGGTTCTGGCACCATCCCTTGCCTGGCTTATGAGCCCACAAAGGAATTCAGAACAGTCGTCCGTCAGCTGCGTAAAGGGGATGTTCTTAGGGTGTATGGCGGTGTCCGTGAACAGCCCCCCTCCATCAACCTTGAAAAGATCTTCATCAAACAACTTTCGACGATGAAAATGAAAAAAGAAAACCCAATCTGTCCAGTATGTAAGAAGCATATGAAGTCAAAGGGAACTGGGCAAGGGTATAAATGCGTCCGGTGTAGAACCACAAGCAACGAACCAGTCCTCTGGGAACCACCACGAGGGATCACTTGTGGATTCTTTGAAGTACCTGTTTGTGCACGACGCCATGTGAGTAAACCACTCAAACGACACATGCGATTTAAACCTAGCAATGATCCAACTATCGGAACCGTATATACTCCATAAGCGACATTCCCTCAATGGGTTCCATACGACCATCTTTGAATATGGTTCCTGTGCATTTTATATGATATCGCCAGTATCCGATAAAACCAAAAAAAGAGGTATAATCGACGCTTTTTACTTCCATGTTAACCACGAGGAATACATCCTGGGTCATTGTTTCGATGTTAAAAAACCAGGGGACTCTCCGGAGATGATCAATCTGTTTATTTCCTGATGAGAACCATATCGTCTCTGAGGGGATATTCAGATAACCTGCGTCGTTTTCATTTATTATCAATATCGGATGTGTTAGTAGCCTTGTGTTATACATCTCTGCCCAGGTGATCGTATAGTTGGTTGAAAAACAAGTCCCCCAGAGCCATCCGAAGCGCAGCACAATAAGGGGGTTCACACCCCAATTGTGGTCATGATATCCTATTCCTGTGACGGATATCTCTTCATCCCCATGATGAATAACCCCTGTCACATGGGCACGAGGGAGGATCACAGCCCACCAGTCGCCAGATTGCTGTTGTTTTTTCCAGCCTTGGGTACATCCGATAAACTGCAGGGAAAATGAGCCCTCAGGTATCTCTATGGTGAGTGTGTAAAGAAAAGAATTGTTCTGGGGATCGTACGAGCCAAGAATAAGCTGCTTTCCTGCGATAGCGACCGATGGGATTTGAGATGATGCAACAAGGGCGCTGAGTGGGTATCTCTCATCATATTTAATGATAATATCACTGTCGTCGTAGAGGGACAGACGTGTGGTGACCATGCCGTTGCCAAAGATATTGATTACCTGGATACCGAGCACAACGGTGTATCCATTGTCAAGTTTCGCATCAAAATACCACCATTCGATGAACGGGTAGTTCCCATTACCATGAAATGCATCATCCTGCAGCGTAATATCTTGTAAGGATCCATCCATCGATCCGTAGATAACAGCAGATCCTTGTACGTTTACCACTGATGAGATGAGAGAAGGAAAAATAAGAATAAGAGCTATAACGTCTTTTCTCATTGGTCTCATATCTCTTATACATGACTGGTATTAATATAGTTTATTCAATATTATTAAAAGGTGAGCGTTGAAATGAGATCATAGGGGATACTGTCAGCGTAATACTTTTTAAGGGATGATTGCTTCTTGGTCTCGACAAATTCAACATGCGGGTGTAGTGTAGTCTGGTATCACTTAAGCTTGCCAAGCTTAAAACTCGGGTTCAAATCCCGGCGCCCGCACTCCTGATAATTTGAAAAGTGCTCAAGATTTTATAAGTAATTATAAATAAATGATTCAAATATGGCTGTAGACAATGAAGTTACAATTTGAAAAAGAACAATATCTTATTATTAACAAACAACCATTAGCAGGTTCAACGTTTGTTAACTGGATACGAGTGTTACTAGAAAACAGATTTCAGATTGACTGGCAGTTTTTTCCAAAGGCATTGTATGTTACAACGATGATTCTGACGACAACGCCATTGAGAATAATTGAAAAAATAAAATTCGATAAAAAAATTCAGGCCATGCGAGTCGAAAAACCAATTTTCATTATCGGACATTGGAGGAGCGGCACGACTTTTTTACATTATCTACTAGGCAAGGACAAAAACCTTGGATATGTCTCAACAATGGATACACTGGACCCAAGTGTTTTCTTAAATAATGAAAAACTCCTGCAAAGAATCGTCTCAAACAGTCTACCGAACAAAAGACCCATGGATAACCTTGAGATGGGAAGCGATCTGCCATACGAGGAAGAATACGCAATAGCAAATCTCTCCCCGTTTTCATTTTATCATGCATGGTATTTTCCAAGGGCAATTGACCGCTATTTCAACCGCTATGTTTTACATGAGGATAACGATAAAAGAATCATCCTTGAATGGAAAAAAATCTACGATTATTTTTTGAAAAAAATAAGCTATAAGCACAAAGGAAAACAGATCATGTTAAAAAGCTTGGTTAATACTGCGAAGATAAAACATCTCCTTGATATGTACCCCGATGCAAAATTTATTCATCTGTGTAGAAATCCGTATGAGGTGTATGTCTCGACATGGAAGTTGTATCAGAGCATTTTACCGTTATTTTCTTTTCAGCACATCGATAAAGACGAGTTTGACAAATCGATTGTTCGGGTCTACAGTGGATTAGAAAAAAAATACATAGCGGAAAAAAAACTCATCCCAAAAGAGAACTTAATCGAACTAAAATACGAAGATTTTATCAAGGAACCATTGAAAACAGTGGAAATGATTTATTCCAAATTTAGCATTCCTGGTTTTGAAAAAGCAAAACCAGCTTTTGAAGGCTATATTAAAAAACATGTGGTGTACGAAAGAAACAACCATACAATCGATGAGCAGATAAGAAGAACTGTTTCTGCTAAGTGGGGATTTGCTTTCAAAGAATATGGTTACGAACCATAAATTCTCAGTACAATCAATTCTCGTCACAATAAAAAAAAAACTGCATTCATCATGGATATGAGTTCTAGAGGGAACACTTCCCCTCGTCAGGTGGTTTGAAATTATTTATATAGTAGTTAAGTATAATTAGGTATAGTGGCACATATCAATCAGACTGCTCGTTAGGGGGAGTACTATGAAGCCAAGTATAGTAGTCAAAAGCCGCGCCTTATTTGAATCGATAAGGCCGTTCACAAGTATCCTTGGTATGGCTGGAGCCTATATCGGTGGTATCGTTGCTGGTGCCCCGTATTTTTCGACGCCTCTTCTCCTTGCCATGGTGGTCGTCTTTTTTGTTGGTGCAGGAAGCATGCCTTTTAATGATTATTTTGATCGTGAGGTCGATACGATCTCCCATCCGAATCGAGCGATTCCCTCGAAACGATTATCCCCGAATGAAATCTTGTACTTCTCTCTTGTACTGTTTGGTCTTGCAATGGTTTTTTCTCTGCTCATCAACATACTTTGTTTCGTGATTGTTCTTGCATCCCTTGGTTTCTTATATTCGTATGAAGTGTTCTTTAAAAACCAGGGATTCGTCGGTAATATCGTTGTAGCGTTTCTTTCCTCTATGTCATTTACCTTTGGTGGTATTGCGGTTGGGAATCCCTATGCATCGCTACTGTTGTCGCTTCTTACTTTTTTCCTCTTCACAGGACGGGAGATCTTAAAGGATGTGGAAGACGTGAAAGGAGATCTGTTCACAAGAAAAACGTTACCTATGAGAATCGGGGAAAAAAAAGCTGTTCTTGTTGCAGCTGTATTCTTAGTCGTTGCTGTCCTGCTCAGCCCGTTGCCTTATCTGCTGCATCAGCTTGGCATCGGTTATCTTATCACGATAGTCTTTGTCGATGTAATCGCTGTTTATGTCATTATACAAAATGTAAAAGATCTTCGAAACACGACTCGATCGGTGAGTCTGACCCGGATCGCTGCAGCAATAGGTGTTATCGGTATTATCCTAGGAGCTCTCATTTGATTCATCCAAACGCATATCACCGTAGGATAGAATTGATTTGAGGACGTAGGTTTTATTTCAATACCTGTTCTTCATGTTTCGATTTATTTTTATTATCAAGTGAATATGGTTCTGTTCTTCATGTTTTTTTTGCATCTTGCCATCATCTGCATAATTACCTGAATAGAGAGGTGTATATGCAGGCATTTATGCAAGTGTATATGTAGCGAGGTATCCGGTAGCGAATACTTTATTAAAAGAGGGAGTATTCGTTTTTTGGAAGGGACGATGGGATGCTAGAACAAACGACGATAGACCGGTCTATCGAGATTAAGAGGTCCGTAGCCATACGAGCACTTCGACGAAGCAATATCAGACGAAAAGTGACTGAATATCTCTGTGATATCAGCCCAAACTGTAGTTACACTTCTGAAATCGCGTATAATATCGGCGCGACATCATCAAACGTCATTGGTGCTTTACGCGGTATTGAGACCCGATACCGTGAAGAAGAATCTCTCATCGGTCTGAACATGGTTGAGGAACGATGCGGTGGAAAAAACGTCAGACTTTATGGTGTTACTGATTTTGGTAGAGAAATCATCCAAACCATGAAATCGCGACGATAATTATAAAACAAAATGTTTTTTTATGCATCTTACAGTAGCAGGACTTTTTTTTTTAAAAAAAAAAACTAACAATAGGAAGGAAGAATAGAGGGGGGAAAAGAGGGTATAAAAATCGTTAGATCTTCCTTTCCTAGTTGTCGTTAGAAAGGATATCAAAACATTGTTTTATGAGCATTTTTCGCAGATAAACATGTACCAGGATATGCACCTGTGGGTATCTACATACCGCTTAATGCAGATAAGATTTCCTGACGTAACTCCTCGATTCCCTGACCGGTGCTACAGGAGATTTTCCGGTTATTCGAACCAGAGTCTGTGACGTCGATTTTGTTTTCCACGATGATAAAAGGCACGTCGTTGAAGAGTTTCTTAATGTTTTGCAGCATGAGTGTCTGTTCATCTATAGGGTACCCACATGTTCCTGAAGGGTCGAAGACAAAGACGATAAGATCTGCAAGATGACGCAACGCAGCAATAGCCTGCTTTTCGATGGGGTTTCGTTCTGCGAGAGGGCGATCAAGCAATCCAGGGGTATCGATGATCTGATACTTTTTTTTCTCATAACGGACGGTCTTCTCCATATGACCGACGTAGATCTGTTTCGTAGTAAAGGGATACTGCGCAATCTCTGGTTTTGCCGCTGAGAGCAGCCTGATGAGTGATGATTTCCCGACATTAGGGTACCCTGCGATAACAACAGTCGGGACATCTTCGATGTCGGGAAACGATCGTAATGTCTTTTGTGCATTAGAGAGAAACACAAGATATTTATCGACTTGTTTAACAATTGATGAAACACGACCATAGATTTCTTTTTGTTTTTGTTTAAGGAAATCGACCTTCCCAGATTTTATCAACGAGCTGCTTTGGGTGGTATAAACCATAAGGATGGTTTTCCTTGCCCAGTCGACTGCACCTAAGGATTTCTTCAGTTTGTTGGTATCAATTTTTATGTCGATGATCTCCTGATAGAATAAAGGTAATCTATCAATTGAGGGAAAATTCTTCACATACGCCTCCAGTTCAGTGGTCAGGTCGGTAATGAAGATTTCCGTACGAGTGATGATTGTTTTTTTTATCTCATACCGTTTATCCCGGTCATGAATCTGGGTTTTTTTCGTCCGTCGAATTGAACGGTCAAGGAGTTGTTTTGAATTAAGTATCTTTGGAATGTTTCGAAACATAGGTTTGAAAAGGTTTATGTGCTACCTCTAAATTAAGCTGTTGGTACGGCTATGGATGAAGGATTTATACTTGCAAATAAATTCCGACGTGTTATCTTCGATGAGCTTGTCAGTGGGGAGACCGACATCAACCGAATCGCGAAAAAAAATCGGATGATCCCGCGGGTGGCACAACGTATTATCGATGAATTTGTAAGCGGAGGCATCGTCGAAAAAAAAGGCAATTCCTATCTGTTTACCGATGAGGGTAAAAAACTTGTAGAAACCATTGGGAAATAGAAAAAAAAAGGGGGCGCTTTGAGACCCGTATGAAACCATATCTGTTACAGACATTAAAGGAACTTGCATTGCTTGGAGCAGTTCATAATAAAATCGAATTGTCATCTCATGAGTTAGCAAGTAGGTTGGAAACAAGTCAACAGACTGCATCTCGGTACCTTCTTGATCTCGACACTGAGCAGATGATCACCCGCGAACTTGGGGTAAAAAAGCAGTTGATTCAGATTACCAGCCGTGGAGCAGACGTGCTAGAAAACGAATATATCTCGTATAAACAAATTTTTGATCTGTCCACAAAAGTTACCTTTAAAGGAAAAGTTGTCTCAGGGATGGGTGAGGGGAAGTACTACACCAGACAAAAAGGATACGCGGACCAATTCAAGAAACATCTCGGATTTGTTGCATATCCCGGGACATTTAATGTCGAAATTGAATATATTGAACGGAACAAACTTCGACTGCTGCGCACCTATGGTGGTATTTTGATAAAAGAATTTCATGCGGAGAATAGAACCTTTGGGAGTGTTGTGTGTTTCAAGGCGACCATCAACGGCTACGAAGGGGCAATCGTACTCCCAAAAAGGAGCCATTACGCAATCGTGCTTGAATGTATCTCCCCGCATCATCTGCGTGAGAAACTTGGTCTTCATGATGGTGAGCAGGTCGAAGTGATTGTGTATCTCCAATAAATCAGAAGGCGATGTATGAAAAATCAACTCGTGGCAGATACCTTGTACACTATTGCGGATTTGTTGGATTTAAAAGGAGAACTCTTTTTTAAAACACGGGCGTATCGGATGGCTGCTCAGACCATTGAGGCGTTAGAAGAAGATATCGAAAAACTGGTCGCTCAAGGAACGCTGCAGTCCATCCCCGATATTGGGGACGCCCTCGCAAAAAAGATAACAGAACTGGTTCAAACAGGGAAACTGGGGTATCTTGAACAGCTGAAAAAAGAAGTCCCGACGGGTTTGATTGACCTGCTGGGTATCCCCGGATTAGGACCAAAAAAGGTTGCAGCGTTATATAAAAACCTTGGAATCACCACCCTGGAGGAGCTCCGTGATGCAGCATCCAATGGAAAACTCCGAGCCCTCGAGGGATTCGGTGAGATTACTGAGAGAAATATCCTGCGGGGGATTCAACTGCTTCAGAAAACAAGCGGCAGGGTCTTACTGAATGTCGCCTATGATGACGGATTGAAATATCTAACATATATGAAGAAATGCATAAAGATAACGAAACTCGATATCGCGGGGAGCTTACGCAGAATGAAGGAAACAATCGGGGACCTGGACATTCTTGCGTCCTCAACAGAACCGGAGCAGGTGATGGACCATTTCACTGGTTACCCGGGGGTAGCGGAAATTCTTGCCAAAGGGACGACGAAATCAAGTGTGCTGCTGAACGATAATCTACAAGTCGATCTTCGGGTCGTCGAGGAGAAAAGCTATGGTGCTGCGTTACAGTATTTCACAGGGTCAAAGGATCATAATGTTACCCTGCGGGGTTTTGCTATAAGAAAAGGTTTCAAACTCAATGAGTACGGATTGTTTAATAAAAATACAGAAGAATACATCACGGGCAGAACAGAAGAAGAAATCTACAAAAAAATCGGTTTTCCCTACATCGAACCAGAGCTACGGGAAAACCGAGGGGAATTTGACGCGGCAAAAAACAAAGCGTTACCGACCCTGGTTGGATACGAGGAGATCAACGGAGATTTCCATGTCCATTCTGAGTGGAGCGATGGCAGTGACTCTATTGAGACCATCGCCTCAGCAGCACAACAACAAGGTTACGCATTCGTAGGCATTACCGATCATTCCCAGTCGTTGAAAATAGCAAACGGATTATCAGAGGAAAGAGTGGCAAAAAAAATTGATTTGATAAAAAAAGTTAATAAAAAATTCCCAGACCTGCGGATTCTCTGCGGAACAGAATGCGATATCAAACCAGATGGGACGCTTGATTACAGCAACAAGGTCCTTAAGCAGTTTGATTTTGTCTACATCGGGATTCATACCGCTATGAAAATGGACAAAGAGACAATGACCAAACGCATTGTTAAAGGAATGCAAAACGAACAAGCGGATTTTCTAGCTCATCCGACCGGCCGGCTTATCGGTAAACGAGAACCCTATGAAGTAGATATTGAACAAATCATTGATACCGCTCGGGAGACCAACACTAGACTTGAGATTAATTCGTTCCCGGATCGCTTGGACCTTGATGATGTCCACGTCAAATTTGCTAGAGAACAGGGGGTACAATTCGTGCTGGGAACTGATACTCATAGCATTGCCAATTTACCGTTCATGAGATTTGGGACAGCAACCGCTAGAAGGGGATGGCTTGAAAAAAAAGACATTCTGAATACGTATTCCATCAAACAAATCGAAAAAATCTTAGGGCGTGTGAAAGGATGAATAAAAACGAAGTAAAAAAACAGATACAAAAACTTCGTGATGAACTCAACTATCATAATTATAAGTATTATGTTGAGAACAGCCCGGTTATCTCTGACTATGAGTACGACATGCTTTTGAAAAAACTAGAGGCATTAGAATCTCAGTTCCCGGGTCTCATCACACCTGATTCCCCCACCCAACGGATCGGAGGTCAACCTGTAAAAGGATTTCAAACCGTGGAACATAAGACCCCGATGCTTTCACTTGATAATGCATACTCCTATGATGAGCTACGGGATTTTGATGAACGGGTGAAGAAAAATATCGATAGTGCTGTTGAGTACGTGTGCGAACCTAAGATTGATGGAGTCAGTATCACACTTATCTATGAGGATGGCGTGTTTGTGAGAGGAGCAACACGAGGCGATGGTGTGAAAGGAGATGATGTGACAGCGAACCTCAGGACGATCCGAAGCATACCACTTCGCCTCCAAGGAACAAACCTACAAGATATAGAGGTTCGAGGTGAGGTGTACTTCCCCATCGCTGCATTCAAAAAATTTAACAAAGAGCAAGAGAAGAAAGGGGAACAGGCTTTCGCCAACCCGCGAAACGCAGCAGCAGGCTCATTGCGACAACTTGACCCGCGTATCGTCGCAGAACGACCGCTGGACACCTTCCTTTATTATATCACCTCCTCCACAAAAGAGCTTACAACCCATGAGCAATCCTTAAACATCCTTCGTGAAGCTGGATTCCGTGTCAATCCATTAATACAGAAAATGAAAAACATAGAAGAAGCAATCTCGTACTGCGCTGATCTTGAGCGGAAACGAGACAGCCTGGATTACGAAATAGATGGAGTGGTCCTGAAGGTAAATTCATATGCATTCCAAAGACAGCTTGGTTCAACGATAAAACACCCCCGGTGGGCAATCGCCTACAAATTTACCGCAAAACAAGCAACAACAAAACTAAACGATATCGTGATACAGGTCGGCAGGACCGGTACCCTGACTCCGGTTGCTGTCCTTGAACCAGTACCGGTCGGCGGAGTAACCGTCTCTCGAGCGACCTTGCATAATTTTGATGAATTGAAACGCAAAGACATCAGAATCGGAGATGTAGTGTTAGTGGAACGCAGTGGTGATGTCATCCCCCAGGTCGTAAAAAGTATCCCTGAAAAAAGGAAAGGCGATGAAAAAATTCGGGTAATACCAAGAATTTGCCCCATCTGCGGGTCAGACATCGTCCGAACCCTTGATGAGGTGGCGGTACGTTGCCCAAACACGCAATGCCCCGCACGGTTGAAATGGCGGATTGAATATTTCGCATCAAGAGATGCTATGGACATCGATCATCTTGGCGGACAGACGATTGATAAACTCATCGATAAAGGTCTGGTTGACACGATCGCTGATTTATATTACCTTACAGAAGACGATGTGCTCTCTCTCGAAGGATTCAAAGAAAAATCTGTAAAGAACCTGCTTGAATCCATAGAAAAGAGTAAACAGCAGGGGTTAGCGCGGTTGATCTATGGTCTTGGGATACGTCATGTGGGAAAGTTTGCGGCCCAACTGCTTGCTTCACACTACCATTCCATTGATGAGCTTGCAACAAAAACAGCAGAGGAGCTTGCACAGATACACGGCCTTGGCCAAAAAACAGCAGAGGCGATTGCAACATTCTTTGCTATGGAGGAGAATATCGAACTTATTAACAAATTGAAAGATATTGGCATACGAACGAAAGAAACCAGAAAGGAAGGGCATTTAACAGGGAAGAAATTTGTGTTTACAGGTGCGCTTCAGTCCCTATCTCGCCCTGATGCATCTGATCTTGTCATCAAAAACGGTGGGATGGTTTCTTCGTCAATAGGGAAAGATATTGATTATGTCGTGGTTGGGGCAGACCCTGGTTCAAAATACCAAAAAGCAAAAAAACTTGGTGTGCGGACGATTGATGAAAACGAGTTTAAAAAACTCGTCGGAGCGGTATAACAATGGTGGAATGTAAAACACAACAAAACAAGACGATGTGCAACTGTAGTTATCCCTGCAATAAAAAAGGGATCTGTTGCGACTGCATTAAATATCATAAAAGCCGTGGGGAACTTCCCGCTTGTTACTTTCCTGACTCAATCGAGCGAACCTACGATAGAAGCATAGAAAGGTTCATTGAAATATACCAGGCAGAGAAAACAAAAAAGTAATCTGCATTTTTACTACCGGTTATCTGGCCTCTCTAATCAAAATCAATCACTATAGAATTTTTAAAAAAAACAAAAAACGAAAACCATACTTTCTTCAGATACACATCTACGAGTATATAACGTAAGGCTTATATCCAATGACAATATAACGGTGAGCGAGGAAGGTAAAAGATATGGCAATTGGGTTTGTCCTAATAAGTGCCGCTCCCGCACACGAACATGAGGTATACAATAAGCTCTCAAAGGTACCACAGATAATTGAACTCCACCCTTTATTTGGAGAATATGACCTCATCGCAAAAATTGAGGCAGATGACTTCGAAAGCCTTGGAGATATTGTGGTTAACAAAATACGGACAATCGAAGGAGTAATCGATACAAAAACACTAACGGGAACGAAATTTTAAGGAGTGAAAAAAATGGAAGGATTAGTACAATATTTTCTAAGCATGATGACGCTGGTGTTTGCAATAGCAAGTGTGATCGCAGGGATTTTTACCGCCTATTTTGGTTCAGGTAAAAGCAGAGCAGTTGGAGCAATATTAATCATCATTGGACTCATCGTTGGAGTTATCTTCCTCTGGGGCGCCAATATTTTAAGCTTCATGGGAACACCAATGGACATCCTGAACTTTACAGGGACGATTGTCAACGGAATTGTCGCTGTGATTGGTGCTGTTGTTGGAGCATTAATCGCTCTTGGTATCTTCCTGCTTGCAATCATGAAAGCGTGATTATACCATCGTTAAAAACAATCGATGAATCCTGAGATCATCAGTAAGCTCAGGATGAAATGATAACGCCAGACAGTTGTTCTGCCTGGCCATCACTATCTCTTTTTCAACCGTAGCAAGTATTTCACAGTCGCCCCAGGTCTTCGTAATCACTGGTGCACGGATGAACACAGCGTTGTATGGTTCGGTGAATCCTTTGATTTTCAATATTCGTTCAGAGGATTGCTTTTGTCGGCCAAACGCATTGCGTTGAACCTGTATATCCATGGCTTGTAACAGTCGTACCTTGTTACTGGCGTCAGTCAATTCTTTGGCAAGTAAGACACATCCGGCGCAGGTGCCCATGAGGGCAAGATTGTTTTGCTTGAGCCGGTCGCAGAGGACATCATGTATACCGGAATTGACCAAAATCCGAGAAATTGTTGTACTTTCTCCACCAGGGATAATCAGACCATTACAGGCATCTATGTCCCGGGCCTGTCGGACTAGAACAATATGACCTTTTATTTTTTCCTGTTGAAAAACACGGTTCATAGATGCAAGATGCTCAGAGACTGCTCCTTGAAGAGATAAGATGCCGATGGTGACTATTCTTACCAGCCTCGTTCCTGCAGAAGTTGTTCTTTGGGAATTGAGCTTATCTCAATACCTACCATCGCATCGCCAAGGTTCTTGCTGACCTCTGCAATATGCTCTGGTTCATCGAAATGAGCGACAGCTTCGACAATTGCTTTGGCTCGTTTCTCAGGATTCTTGGATTTAAAAATACCTGATCCGACGAACACCCCATCGCTTCCTAATTGCATCATGATTGCGGCATCAGCAGGGGTTGCCACTCCACCAGCTGCAAAATTGACAACAGGTAATCGTTGCAGTTCTTTGGTCTCCTTTAAGACCTGATATATCTCCTTTTTTAGTACACCATAGGAGCTGGACCCAAATACCAATGTCTTTTCGGTCACATTCTGATTTGTTAAGGTTTTAAACGAGGTGACATAGCTTTGGCTATACTCTTCTGCTAATTTATGGATTTGATTGGTCTGCATGGTTTTTAAGGCGTGAATCATACTTGTGACCATGCGTTGATGCCTGACAGCTTCAATGATGTTCCCAGTGCCTGCCTCCCCTTTGGTTCGTATCATCGCTGCGCCTTCCCAGATACGTCGGGTTGCTTCCCCTAGGTTTCGACAACCGCAGACAAACGGGATAGTAAAGAGGCGTTTATCGATATGATAAAACGGATCTGCGGGAGTGAGTACCTCTGACTCATCGACCATGTCGACCCCAAGAGCTTCCAATGCCTGTGCTTCAACAAAATGCCCTATTCGGGCTTTTGCCATCACAGGAATGCTTACTGTATCGATGATTTCTTTAATGATTGCAGGGTCTGCCATTCGTGCGACACCGCCATGCGCTCGGATATCGGCAGGTACTCTCTCAAGAGCCATCACTGCCACTGCACCGCTTTTTTCGGCGATTCTTGCTTGCTCCGCGGTCGTGACATCCATGATAACACCGCCTTTCTGCATCTTAGAGAAGCCTCTTTTTACGAGATCGGTCCCGTGTCGCAATTTTGTGATATTAAATTCCTTCATGTGTTCCACCCCATTTTTGTCTTGAGGGCAAGGGGATATCAAATACCCTTTATTAAGAAGTATGGTGGTACATAAAGATATTGATGCGTGTCATTTTTTGGTAGATATACAGAATAAAAAAAAAAAAAAAAAAAAAGATTAAGACGAGGCTTCTTGCAGGATCTTTTTATATTCACCGTTTGGGATTTTATTGTGATTGTAGTCATCATATGCTGCTAGATCAAAATGCCCATGTCCACTATTGGCAAAAACAATTATCTTTTTTTGGTTTTTTCTTTTACAGATTTTTGCAAAATCTATCGCTGCACGTATCGCATGAGCTGATTCTGGTGCGGGCAATAATCCTTCGGTTCGTGTAAACAACATCGCTGCTTCAAAGATTTCTTGTTGGGTGTAGGCAAGCGCCTCCATGTATCCTTCTTTTGTCAGTTTGGAAAGCAGTGGTGAATCTCCATGGTATCGTAATCCACCAGCGTGTATGGGGGACGGGACGAAGTCATGGCCGAGGGTGTACATCTTTAAGAGAGGTGTCAGACCAACGGAATCTCCGTAATCATATCGGAATTCTCCTTTGGTGAGGGTGGGACAAGCGAGTGGTTCGATAGATACAATCTTCAGATCTGGTTTTTTGCCTAGCATTTTATCGCGTACGAAGGGAAAGCTTGTTCCAGCAAAATTGCTTCCTCCTCCAACGCATCCACATATGATGTCAGGGTATTTATCGATGAGTTCAAACTGTTTCTTTAGTTCCAATCCGATGACCGTCTGATGTAAGACAACATGGTTAAGCACGGAACCAAGGGCATAGTTGGTCTTTTCATGTGTCGCTGCTTCTTCAACTGCCTCGCTGATGGAAATCCCAAGGCTTCCAGTGCTCTGAGGGTCTTTTTTTAGGATTTCTCTGCCTGCGTTGGTAAGTCTTGTTGGACTGGGAAATACTTCAGCACCCCAGGTTTCCATGAGGACTCGTCGGTATGGTTTTTGTTCGTAGCTGCATTTCACCATATAGACACGACATTGGATGCCGAAGAGCTGGGTGCTAAACGCAAGGGCAGAGCCCCATTGCCCTGCTCCTGTTTCTGTGACGAGGCGTTCGACGCCTTCTTGTTTATTGTAATAGGCCTGTGCCACCGCTGAGTTTGGTTTATGGCTTCCTGGTGGGCTGCCTCCTTCCCATTTGTAATAGATTTCTGCAGGTGTTTTCAGTGCTTGTTCGAGTCGTCGTGCGCGGTAGAGTGGGGACGGTCTCCAGATTCGATAAATTTCGCGAACGGCGGAGGGTATGGTGATGTATCGGTCTCTGCTTACCTCTTGTTTGATGAGGCCCATGGGAAAGATTGCTTTGAGATCATCTGGAGTTATAGGTTGCTTGGTCTGTGGGTGGAGTGGGGGGTCTAGGGGTGTTTTAAGGTCTGCTTGGATGTTGTACCATTGTTTTGGTAGTTCATTTTCGTCAAGAAGAATCTTTGTTTTATTCATGAGATAAATGATTGGGATGCGAGCTATATTAATCTTTCTAAAATTGTTCTTCAATGTATAATTTTATACATCATAGGATAGAAAAATCAGAGATAAAAGAGTTTTTATACTTCGTCAACGTACAATTCTGTACTATGTGGAAACAAATCGAACATTATTTTAACGACTATCCGCAACGAAAAAAAATCGCACAAAAAATGCTTGAATACGGGATAAAGATACACAACAACGCATTCCAGTGCGGAAGCATCGAACTTGCTGACTCAAAAATCGCACGAGCATTCAATGTCGATAGACGCGCAGTAAGCGCCACCAGAGACGTCATCGCAAAAGAACCAGACCTCCAAAAAATCTTCTCTAACCTTCTCCCAACCTGTCATCTGAAAGAAGTCGCCCCGCACATGAAATGGGGGGTCATCGAAATCATCCCCGCAGACCCAAGCACACCTGGTATCCTTGCAGAAGTAGCAACCATCATTGCCTCCAATAACATCAGTATCAGGCAAGCGATTGTCGATGACTTTGAATTCACAGAAGAACCACGTCTCTTCATCATCACTGAAAAACAAATACCAGGAACACTCCTGTCAACCATCAGAAGCGCACAAGGAGTGAAAGCGGTCCTTATTTACTAAAAAAAAAAAAAAAAAAAATTATGCGATGGTGACATCCTTACATAAATAGACGTCCTGAATCGCATGCAGAAGCTTTACACCATCCTCAAAAGGCTTCTGAAATGCTTTTCGACCAGAGATCAATCCAGTCCCACCAGCACGTTTGTTAATCACTGCGGTCCGAACCGCCTGACCGAAATCATCCTTCCCTGATGCTCCACCGGAGTTGATCAACCCAATACGCCCCATGTAACAATGTGCGACCTGGTACCGTGTCAGATCGATTGGATGGTCTGACGATAACTCGCTGTATGCTTTTTCATGGATTTTACCAAATTTCATCCCACCTTTGTTCAATGCAAGGTACCCTCCGTTAATGTCAGGGAGCTTCTGTTTTATGATATCTGCTTCAATGGTGACACCAAGATGGTTTGCTTGTCCGGTGAGATCTGCAGCAGCATGGTAATCCTTCCCGTCCACCTTAAAGGCAGGGTTCCGCAGATAACACCATAAAATCGTCCCCATGCCAAGTTCATGAGCATACCTGAAAGCCTTGCTTACCTCTTGAATCTGTCTGGTGGATTCGTCAGAACCAAAATAAATGGTACAACCAATAGCAGCAGCACCCATGTCCCATGCCTGTTCGACATGTGCAAACATAATCTGATCGAATTTGTTGGGATACGTCAGCAACTCATTGTGATTAATTTTTACTATAAAAGGGATCTTATGTGCATACTTGCGTGAGACGGCACCAAGAACACCAAGGGTCGATGCAACCCCGTTACACCCGCCTTCTATCGCGAGTTTCACGATGTTCTCAGGGTCAAAATACAAGGGGTTCGGTGCAAAAGACGCAGCAGCGGAATGTTCAATGCCCTGATCCACAGGCAAGATAGAGAGGTACCCAGTCCCCGCCAACCGTCCATGGTCGAACAATGCTTTCAGATTGCGAATGACTTGACTTGAACGGTCTGTATCAAGAAAAATTCTATCGACGAAATCTGGTCCTGGAAGATGCAACGTTTCGTTTTTTATTTTTGTACAGGTATGTTTGAGCAAATAGTCAGCATCAGCTCCTAAAAATCCTTTAATCGAATCAATATTTCCTTTCATATTGACATCAACTTCCTCTAATTGCGACAACCCAAATTCACCTCACAATACACAAGACAATATCGTACTGCACATAAAACTTTCTATAGAAGAAAAAAAGAAAAAAAAAGAGGGTTACGAAACAAGAAGGTTTCCTTGTTCGTAGCGTTTCGTGAGTTTATGCAGCATATCCTTAGTCATGTCGGCAAGTTTGTATTTCGGTTTCCAACCCCATTCTTTCCGAGCAGCGCTATCATCAATAGAGCGAGGCCAAGAGTCAGCAATCGCTTGTCGGAAATCTGGTTTGTAGTCACAGGTGAACTCAGGGATATGCTTTATGATTTCGTGAACAAGCTCCTCAGCAGAAAAACTCATCGAGGCAAAATTGAAATCACAATGATGTTTTAGTTTTAAAACATCGGCATCCATAAGGTCAAGGGTTCCCTTTAAACAATCAGGCATATACATCATCGGAAGGGCGGTATCTGCCCTCAGGAAACAAGTATATTTTTTCTGTTTAATCGCTTCATAGAAGATTTCCACAGCATAATCGGTCGTTCCCCCACCAGGGAGCGTCTCACTGCTGATGATACCTGGATAACGTATTCCACGGACATCAAGGTTAAATCGTTTGACATAATAATCCCCAAGCAGTTCCCCAGCAACCTTGGTCACCCCATACATTGTTTTTGGTTTTAAGATGGTCTCCTGAGGGGTGTTATCCCGAGGGGTTTCCGGGCCGAACACTGCGATAGAGCTTGGGACAAATACCCGAACCATGCAATGTTCCCTGGCGACCTCTAACACATTATACAACCCATTGATATTAACGTCCCAACACAAAAGAGGTTTTTCCTCTCCAACTGCTGAAAGAATCGCAGCCATGTTATAAATCGTGTCGATATCATAGTCCTGTACAACCTTCTCAATAGTCTCTCGCTTACAGATGTCAATGTATTCAAAAGGACCTGAGTTAAGAAGCTCGCCACTTGGTTTGGTTTTTCGTCCAGTTGCAAGAACGTTGTCGTTTCCAAATTTTTTCCGGAGCATCGTCGTAAGTTCCGATCCGATTTGACCGACGGCACCGGTCACCAGAATCTTTTTCATCCGTTGTTGTGTCATAGCACTTAAACCCCCAAATTGTTTTCGTTCTCAGGTATCATGATTTCGTATAGATACTTTACTGTTCACCAGTGTATTCTATATCCCCTGAAATCCCTTCTAATCTCTTTGGAGGGCCTGGATGGATGATATACCCTTTTCGCTTTTTCCGCCATTTCCCCCATTGGGCAAGCACGAGGGGGAGGATCAAAATAGAAGAGGTAAACGTATAGATAAGCGTGAGGGCTGTGATAATACCAAACTGTTGTTGTGGGGGAATCGGTGCAAAGGCAAGGATACCAAATCCAAACATTGAGGACAGTGCAGCTATAAGAATCGCACTTCCCGTTCGGGAAATCGTCTCAGTTACTGCCCGTGATACATCCCCAGTTTGATCTGCAACAAAGCGGAATCGTTCCGTGATATAACAAGCATAATCGATACCAACGCCAATGGTGATACTAGTGACTGTGATGGTCAAGATGTTCAACGTATATCCAATAAAATACATGCTTCCTAGGACCCAGATGATTGAAAGGGTCACTGGAATCATCGCAATCAGACCAAGCACGGGGCTGCGATAAATCAAGGACAACATAATCGCAGCAAGGATAAAACAAATACCAGTTGAAAGGATCTGGCTTTCAGTCATGTTTTTCAGAATAGATAAGGTGATAAGCAGATTACCGGTAGCAATGGAAGTGACATCCCCATAATCTGCAAGATTATCATTTAACTCTTGTTTCAGTTGTTCAAACTTTTTTGTCATATCATCGCTACTTTGGCCAAGATCGATATAGATACGAATAATTGTGGCAGTATATTCATTTCCTTCCTTATGGAGAAGGCCCGATACCTGCATGCTATATTGAGTGCTTTTTACGAGATAATCATAGGTCTTCTGTACATCGGCATCGGTTCTCGGAATCCCCGTTGTTTCAGCGATGTTTAGGAAATCGTACAGAGAATGGTTATTTGTGACAGCATGTTGGATAATGGTGTAAATGCTTTCCGTTTTTGTACTTCCGTCTGGTCGCCTTGCGACAAAATGGTCATCAACCATCTTTTCATGTGATGAGCGAAGACCTTCTAGTAATTGTACAGTTGCCACGTCCCCTTCAATAAGTATGTATTCTTGGTCCTGGCTTGAGAACGGAAAATCTTCACCAATCTTGGAAAAGAGCTGTAGCGCTTGATTATCCTGCGGGATAAACTGATCCATACTAAAGCCAGTTTTCAATTGAGTAACTGCAGAACCCATTATAAGACAAATAAGGATGGTTACCAAGAAAACCTTTTTCTGATGAAGCAAGAGCTTTTGCGCAATCCTTCCCATGACCGTGGTCATTGAAACTGTGTTACGTTTCGAATATCTAATGGTTGATGGTTTTCTTCTGTCAATGATGTAACGTAGAGAAACCAACAGTGTCATCGTGATAATGAAGGTGTAACTAATGCCTACTGCAAGGAAGATACCAAAATCTCTTACGGGTGGAAGCGTCGCACTCAGGAAAGAAAGAAACGCAACAAACGTAGTGAACCATGCCAGGAAAATCGCGACTCCAACTTCTTTAATTGAGAGACGGATTGCCTCTGCTGGTGTTCGACCTTTTTCCCGCTCGGTTCGATAGTTGAACAATATGTTAACTGAATATTCGACGCCTAAACCGATATTGAGCGGTAGAAGGGCTACTGCGATGATGTTAAAAGATATCCCCAGCAGAGCCATTGTGCCAAAAAGCCAAATACTGGAAAAAGCAAATACGATAATAGGAAGAATGAAATACGATGGTTTTCTAAATGCAATAAAAAGAATACAGAGAATGATAACAAAAATCGCTGGTCCAATAAGCGTCATAGACTCCATAGCAACATCATTTATCTGTGTGCTTACAATGCCTTCCCCTGTTGCTTGAATGGAGATACTAGTATACTGTTCATCCAGGCTATTGATTTTACTTATGATGTTTTCATTAACCTTTGAAAGTGTGTCCGCATCACTTCCGTGATAGTTTAAATAAAGAATAAAAAGACTGGCTTGAGCGGACTTTGTCTCTGAATAATCCGTAGATATAAACGATAATGCATTCACCCTCAAATCATTGAACAAATACGGTATCAGGGGATACACTGTGGTTGAAACCCCAGTATCGGGTGCTCTATCAGTCATAGTCCAGAGCGTCTGAATAGCGGTTAGTGAATAAGTAGAAGGGAAAAGATCCATCCCGTCCATATTCTCGGTCAAACCAGAAAATTCAAACAAATCGATGCCATATCTTTGCAGTATACGTGAGAAAAGCGGGCCAAGAAATCGTCTTGATTGGAGACGTTGTAAACGATCAAATAAATAACTCGTATTGACTACAACGCGTCCCCCCGGTCGGTTCAGGACGGGGGGTTGATAATAACGAACTCCTGCAGAAAAATTCGACAATTTTACAGGAAGCTCAAATGACCCGACTCGCAGGGAGATACCGTACTGTCTGAGTTCTTGCCGGGAGACGGTGATATGTATTTGATTTGTGACGGTATCAAAGGTCACGTTCCCTGTCTTAAGTTTCAGTGGAAAAAACATCTCTTGTCCAGGAGGTCTTACCCAGAGGTATGCAGCTGCGGTATAGGAATTCAATTGGTGGTTTCGGATATTTTGTAGAAGAGCCCGAATATTTCCAAGCAGTGTATTACCGATTTCCCAGACCGGAACCGTCGGTTCGATTCTTGCAGTAATCTGATATCCTATATTGTATTCTGGAGGAAGTAAAAGGTTTTTAAAATCTAGGAACCATTCCATCGTGCTAACTCGAGAGAATGGCGGTTTTAACGGTGAATGAAAATCTGATAAGGAATATACCTCTAACGAAAAAGTCAGTGTTGTATTATCTTTCAGGATATAGCAGTTTTTTATATCAGCACTTTCAACTGATTTTTTATTAGCACGGAGAAAAGATCGCTGATAGTCAACTTGTTCGTTTGGATCATCTGTTTGAAATAGAGATATTCTGCCAGACGGTGGTTCGTTGAGCAGATCAGTAATAGCGGTCTGAAGTTGCTCATCGCTGCAGTTCTCGACGGTTTTATTAAATTCCAGTTGACAGACCGGGTCAAGAAAGGTAAAAAGGGATATCGTGCTGTTTACTTCGGGCATCCGTCGTAGTTCTTTTTCAAGTTCATATTGATCTCGAAGTGCTTGCACGCTGATGACACTGTTAGTTTGTTCCTTTTCAACATAAAGAATGATTGTTTGTGCACTCATACCAAAATAGTCAGAGATACGTTCATTTGCCTTTACTTGTTCATTGTCAGGCGCGAAATCCTCAAAATTAGTCTTGAAAGTCAACGAGGGGATGAAAAGGGAAAAGACAATGGTTATCAGTAGAATTATTCCGACGACAAGCCAGGGTCTTTTTTCTATGATTCTACCGAATCGGTCTAGCATGAGTCCTATCTTCCTGCGTAGCTGTAAAATATTCTATGTTTGAGACGATGATCCATTGTATATATTGTCTGTATCGCCTTATCATTATATTAAAAATTTAATATATTAATATTGTTATTTGGCTGATTACATCACAAGACTCCCCTAGATATACAAAGGAAATTTAAAGCTATGTCCGCCCGTTAGGAAAAGAAGAGTATACCCTTGATTTAAAATCGATGATTGAGTCCTGCCTCCTTAAGGAGAACAGGGATGATTTCTTCCCAGAACAAGGCAGTGACATGGATTCCGTGAATCCCAGAGAGATCTCTGAGCTCACAGATGGTTTCTAATGCGATTTGATATCCTTCTTTTGCCGGATCAATAGCATTCTTAATTCTCATGTACACCTTATCAGGAACATCGGTGCCAGGAACATGAAATTTCATCCGCTCCGCCATTTTTACGGATTTTAATGGAGTGACACCTGCAAGGATATGGACCTTCTTATCAAGGCCTTCTGACCGTACATCATCTATCCATTTTGAAAACTTCTCAATATTAAAAACACTCTGTGTTTGAATGAATTCAGCCCCGGCATCAACTTTTTTTCGTAAACGATCAACCTGAAACTCATACGGATCGGCATAGGGGTTCGCTGCAGCCCCAAGAAACACACAGGGTCGTTGTGTCAGTAATGGGTCCCCACTTTGAAAAACCCCCTTGTCTCTCATGTTTTTTATGATTTGAAGAAGCTGTATGGAATCAACATCAAAAACCCCTTTGGCAGCAGGATGGTTGCCAAACGATTGATGATCACCGGTAAGACACAGAATGTTTCGAACACCAAGGGCAGCAGCCCCAAGAACGTCACTTTGTAGCGCGATTCGATTTCTATCACGACAGGTTATCTGCATGATCGGTTCGAGGTTCATCTGCATAAGGATGACACAGCTTGCTAGGCTCGACATCCGAACAACCGCTGTTTGATTGTCCGTAACATTAAATGCATCTGCACACCCTCCGACAAGATGAGCCTTCTCTTGAATTTTTTTCGCATCAGCTCCCTTTGGCGGTCCAATCTCTGCTGTTATCGCAAAACGACCCTGGGAGAGCACCTGTTCAAAATTACTTCGGAAGCCCACAGTTAATACTCCGTTTAAACTCCATTTCTTTTGACCAATCCTTTGGTTTCTGGATTTCAGCTAAACTCTTCAGGTTTCCTTGTTTTTTTAGTTGTTTATAAATTAGATCCCAGATGCATTCGAGATCTGAATTAATCTCACATTTTCCATTGGAAGATCCACCACAAGGACCATTTAGCATGGATTTTGGACAACGGGCCACAGGGCAAAACCCTGCAAAGTCGTCAACGAGGCATTCACCGCAGAGCATGCATCGTTTGTCAAATTCGTTCAACCGGGTAATCTCACCTAAAAATACTGTATTCGTTCCAGCAATCACTTCTTTCCCGGATAAAATCTCAGATACCGTTTGCACACCATTTCCACAAGCAAGAACAAGTATCTTTGCTGATTTGCCAAGCTCAGTTTCATACCTTTTAAGCAGGCGTTTATCGTTCAGGAGATGGCATGCTGGTTCAAGTATCACCCAGCCTGTTACAGGGACATTGTTTTTTAGCAGCAAGTCCTTTATTGATAATATCTCCTCTTGGCTTCCAGTATGACAGATGGTTGCACATTCACTACATCCTACAAGAAACACGGGTTGTGAATCAATCCGACGAAGAAGTTCGATGAAATCCTTTTGTTTTGTGATAATCATTAGTTATCAAAATAGGTAACTCATTAATAAGAATTTGTTTTTCAAATTAAAAAAGAATTAAGACAAAATGAAAAAAAAGATTATTAAGTACAAGAGGTTTACCTGAAATCGAGAAACTCATGGAGAGAACGATTGTACAATTTATGATTGAAAACATTTTTCTTTTTCTACCGATAGGTATCGCAGGAGTCGTTGCTACAGCGATTCTTATATTTCTACCGAAGAAAGAGATAAGTCCTCAACAAGAAAAAACTACATCAGACATCATCACTCTTTTGGGCATTCGATTCGATTTGTATTTCGTAGTGTATCTTTTTATTTGGATTTCAATCATTATTATTGGACTGCTCTCAGACTACATACTCCCTACCCTCATTGGCGGTGTTATCGCTGCTCTCCCGCTTATTCTGTTACAGCTATTAAAACTAAAAAAATCAAAGGAGCCATAACGACATGTTTTTCATAGAAATTAACCAGAATTTTGGTGAACAAACAACGCTTCTTGCTCCTTTCATTTTTGTAATCGCTGTCACATGGATCGTCCTTGTCATCTATTCCTACAAGAAATATGGGACTAAAATGACTTTGATGTATTTCTTACCAATAATCATTGCTACGTTTATGATTGAATCCGCAGGTGTCGCAAGTGGGAGATATTACTATCCAGGGTATATTCTGTATCTTTCGATTGTTGGTGGTGGTGTTCCTTTAATCATCATACTAGCATGGAGCGTAAATCTATTCTTATTTATGAATTTGGGAAGACACTTCATCTCAAAAGTATATACAAAACGTAATTTAGTGCAGATTATTTTTATTTCAGCAACGGCGGGGTTATTCGGTGTGTGTTTAGATTTACTCGAGGACCCTCTAGCTCATTATAACAACTGGTGGATATGGGAAACCTCGTTAGAAGGAATCAAATATTTTGATGTTCCGATTCTCAATTTTATCGGTTGGTTTATGTTGATTTTTTTTATGTCTATTGCTACGTTGTTAATCGAACGATCGAAATTTTCAGAGAACAGAAAGGTCCTCCTTTCAATATCATCATTGGCAATAACTGGGGGGGTTATTTTTGTCGTCCATGGTGCTATTGTAAAATTGTTTGAATTTATCGGTCTTTCTTAAAAAAATCCCCCTACTTATAAACCATTAAAGTAATAAAGTAAATCCTGATTATTGGATGACATGGGTTTAAGGACCTTAACGATTGCCTGGATACGAATGATACGTCCTCCGATACTTTTTCTCTGTTGTTTTGGAGCGGTCGTCAGTGCATTAAATTGTGCAATATTTATGAATGAGAGTTTATCCTATGTTCAAATCCTCTTTTTGATACTTGCACCAGCATTCCTTTCCACAGGAACAATGTTTCACAATGACATTACAGATTTGGAGTCTGATAAAATCAATAGACCAAAGAAACCGGTTCCTTCGGGACTATTGAAAGAAAAAACAGTATATTACACAGGGATAGTCCTTATGATTGGATCCATTTTTTTAGGATTGCTGGTGAATTTTTGGGACAAAGGTGAAATCAACTGGCAATGTGGTGTTCTGACATTCTTTTTGGTTGTTATCGGTCTGTATTATAATTACTATGGAAAACACCATGGACTTGTAGGCCATATGGCTGTTGCGATCGGGGTTGGTGCCATACCCTATTGGGGTGCACTGGCAGTTTTTCCAAATCAACCCTTGTTGATGTTACCATTGGCCGTAGCCATCTTCTTCCAGGAGACCGGGAGGGAGATAATGGTGTGCGCTGGTGATTATATCGGTGATATCAAAGCTGGTTTTAAAACAACCCCTGTACGCCACGGACGAAAACGCTCTATGCAGATTGCTTTGCTATTTTATCTCTTATTTATCCCGATATTTCCCTTATCCGCCTATGACTGGGCAGGTCTGAATATGCCACAAGTTTTCGGGACTGTCTACCTGATCGGCGGCTTCATTTTAGCAATATCTTTAGTTACCACTTGGTTATTGACCTACAATGTCGTCATAAACACTGATGATGAAAAAAAGATATGGAAATCGTTCGAGCGATACGAAAGAACCGGAACTCGCGTGATGATTATCGTTTTCCAAATTTTTATTCTTCTCGAGGTATTTTACTAATCAGAATGCATAGAAATGAGAAAAACCCTAATATATTTTTACTCAACCACACGTCCATGAACAAATTTTTTGCGTACGCAAAAATATCTCGTATTCCAAGTATTGGTGCTCTAGGGATTGCCCCTGCCATATTATTTTCAATTGCTGAAATACCACCCGTAATTCTGTTGATAGGTATCCTTATCATTTGGTATGTTTTATGTACACCATTACTTGGAGAACGAGGATTCAAACAAAGTAAGTAAAAAAAAAAAAAAAAAAAAGAGGAAACTCATGACATATGATGTAACGGTCGTTGGGGCAGGTCCTGCAGGCTCGACAACCGCAAAGTTACTCTCCGAAAAAGGTTTTAAAACCCTGTTAATCGATAAAGAGCAATTTCCTCGGGACAAACCATGTGGTGGAGGATTACCCCTACGCGTATTACAACGATTCCCTTATGTTGTCGTTGATAAGATTATTGAGGCGTACTCATCAAGCGGGACGGTTTTTTCTCCTTCATTGAAACACCAAATTGATATCTGTAAAGACAGGCCAATAATATCTACAATCTTGAGGAAAAAGTTTGATTATGAATTGCTGAATTTCGCACAAAATGCAGGTGCCATTATTCAACAGCAAACTCTTGTTGATTCCGTCAAAACATCTGATGAAAAGGCGCAAGTGAAACTGCATCAAGGACAAACGATTGATACAGAGATAGTCGTTGGCGCAGATGGAGTAAACAGCGTGATTGCAAAAACAACGGGACTGCAAAAAACAGGGGCAGAAAAAGGTGTGTGTCTCCTGCAAGAGTTTGAGGTTGATGAAAATATTATGGATGAGTATTTTACCCCGTTTCGACATTGTTATATCCATTCGAGATTCAAATCAATAGGCGGTTATGGATGGGTCTTTCCAAAAAAAAAACATCTGAACGTAGGGTTTGGTATTGTCCAGGCCTTAAAAAATCTAGAACAGAAACCAAATATCCTGAAATGCTATCAAAGCTATGTCTCGTTGTTAAAAGAAAGCAATCTTATCCCGCAAGATTTAAAGAAAGCAGAAATCAAAGGCGGAGCACTGCCGACACATCCGTTAGAGAAAACCTATGGACGTCGCCTTCTCCTTGTTGGTGATGCAGCAGGATTTATCAATCCGTTATCCGGCGAAGGAATCTATTATGCCATGGCTTCAGGGAAAATCGCTGCAGAACTCATAACCGAAGCGTTAGAGAAAAATGACACAACAGAAGAATTTTTATCAAAATACCAGCGACTGTGGCAAAAAGATTTTGGTAAAGATATTGATCGTATCTTAACGGTTGTGAAAAGAGGAAGTGTTGAGTACACAGAACGGGTTATTCATATCGTAAGTAAAGATCGCAAACTGACCGATCTCATGATGGGGGTTATCACAGGAGAATTAGGTGTTGAGGAATACAAATGGAGAATACTCAGAAGGTTTGTTTATAGTTCGTTTAAGCATCGTCTAGGGTTGTAAAAAAAGGAGCAGTGATTGAAATGGACAAAAAGAAGGTATGTATCATTGGTGCAGGAATAGGTGGTTTAACAGCTGGCGCGTTACTCGTGCAGAAAGGGTTTTCTGTTGATATCTTCGAAAAGGAACAAACCGTGGGGGGACGAGCGGTTTCTATCGATATGTCTTCTCAGACCAAGGAATCGTATGTGAAGTTATTGGCGCGTTTTAATACACGTATCGTTTTTTCAGAACCAAGTCTTGATGAAATTTTTAAAAACAAGATGTTCGAAGGATACACCCTTGACTTAGGGTTCCATATGATTGGGGGAGGAATCATTCAAAAGTTGCGTACTATCATCATGGAATACTATGAAAAAATCACTATCTACAAATCAAGGCTATTCGAACAGAAAAACGGTCACTTTGGTTATTTTGTGACCACCGCTGACAAAATTTCAATGTTACCCAATATTCTTCGGTTGCTTCTTTCTGGTGAACAAACCATGAAAGAATTAGATTCGGTCTCAATAACAGAGACAATTAAAAAATATGGGAAGGGCAAGATGAAAGCCGTCTTAGAGGTTAACCCTCGACTCATAAGTACCATCAACAATCTTGATGTGATTTCTACAGGAGAAGTGTTTAGAACACAAAAAGACATGAGACTTCGGGGGGTGAACTACCCAAAGGACGGGTTGTTAAAAATATCAAAAACAATCGCTGAGTATATCCAAAACAATGGCGGGAGAATTCATCTGAATAGCCCTGTTTCACAAATTGTTATAAAGAACAATAAGGCAGAGGGCGTTGTAGTCAAAGATAAAACACTCTTTTTTGATTGTGTCCTGTCAAATATGGTGGTACAAAATCTGTTTACAATCGCTGATGAAACACAATTTCCGTCTCCATATGTGACGATGTTGAAATCCCTTGAGGGAACCGGGAGTCTTTGTGCGTATTATTCTTTAAAGACCATCAATCCAAGATTGCTGGGAAAGACATTTATTTTTGTTGAAAGAGACATCGGTGTTGATGGAAACGATGCTGCGGGGATGATTGATTTCATCGCTTCAAAGGCAGAAACAGGGTTATCGCCCCCCTCGCAGTATTTGATACAGGCATATATCATCTGTACACCCAGGGAGGCAAGGGATGAAGCGATGCTTAAAAAACTCAAAGGTGCATTGGATAAGAACCTTGAACGGATCATCCCTGGTTTTCGTTCACAACTTCGTTGGGCTGTGTATCCGACGGTATGGCACTTGGATGGCGTTGCAAAGACACTTCATAACACAAAACCTGATATTCAAACACCTGTCGAAAACCTCTATATCATCGGTGATTGTGTCAAAGCTCCAGGAATCGGTATAAATTGTGCCATTAACTCGGCTCAGATAGTCCAAGAGATGCTTACAATATCAAACCATCAATAAAATTTTTATTTAATTATTTTTAAAAATAAAAAAATATATATAATGAGTAAGTCCTACTACGGATAATAGTTGCCTTACAGAGAAGTAGAGCAATTAATATAATATCCATCTCCATTCACAACAACAAAATACCTCGGTATATGGTGCCGTAATGTCAGTAAAACTAACGATGAAGGAACCGTATATAAAAAACAGATTTCTGTCAAAAAAATTTAGAGGCTACTTTGATTTGCTCCGCCCGTTTACCTTACTTGCACCCTTCTTTGTCTCGATGTTTATCATGTTCGCAAGCCTCGTTTACAATAACAGGTTTATTGAATTCCCGAACTGGTGGATTATCATAGGACAAGCCAGTCTTACCTTAGCGTTTCTAAACGGAGCATCCAATGCCTTAAACCAGGCAACAGATGTAGAATCTGATAAAATATCAAAACCGTACCGCCCCATTCCTCGTGGAGTGGTGGAACGCGATGAAGCGCAAAGCATCGCCTACATTCTTTATCTGTTCGCCTTGCTTCGGGCTGTGACAATCAACACCTGGTTCGGAGTGTTTGTTTTCCTCATTATGTTGTTTACCGTGGTCTATTCTCTACCACCGCGAATGAAACGATTTCTCTTTGTCAATCAAGTCTGGATAGCAATCCCGCGAGGGTTGTTTGCAGTTCTTGCATCCTGGAGTGTTTTTGGGGATCCGTTTCAGATGGTGCCACTAATAATTGGTTTTATCGGACTCACCTTCTTCGTAGGAGCAATGACGACAAAAGATATCGTGGATTGTGAAGCGGACCGGAAAACTGGAACCCGGACACTCATTAACACCTATGGTATTAAAAAAGCCGCGTTTATCTCATTACCGTTCCTCATCATACCGTTTGCACTCTTCCCGATACTGATTCATTACGAGATAATTGATGCATACTTCTTACCTCTTACCATCTTTATAATACCCAGTTTTTTAATCTTTTACCTAATGATCAAACATCATCAAAGCGAAAGCTTAGAAAATGTACAAGCATGGTCACTGATGTATATCACCTACCTTTTCTATGCAATCGTATTTACTACCCTCATCATATTAGGAGAATTAGGACAACTAGATTTTTTCATACCTATTTAGTCAAAAAGAAGGAAATGTCTTATTTTTAAAAAAACATAAGGAGAAAACAAAAGATATACCGCTCTGCATTCATTAAAAAGATTCTTATATACATAAAACAACTCTTTTATATAGAAAAGCTTAATATAAAAAAAAGGGAGACCTATGCGAAGGTCGTACCTCTCAGTAGTCGGTATACTTCTTCTACTTGCACTTCCAGCGTTAAGCATGCCGATATCCTCGCAGGATGATACAAGCCTCCTTTGGAACCCCGCGTATAAGGACTGGCCGCATAGACAAGAGCTACAACTTCCCATCCCTACAAATGATCCACGGGCTCATTATCAACCAATAGACCTTCGCCACAGGTTTGAAAAATCATGTTGGACTGAAAATGAGAACAATACGTCAATTCGTGTCTCTTGTTGGCATAAAGAACAATGGCATAATTTAGATTCGCAAATCTATTCTATTTTACAGGAGAACGGTAAGGTCAGTTCTATCACCGAATGCAACATTATTTTTTTGATCCCTGATTTCGCAGATGGGACAGAACGATACTTCGTGTATTATAGCGATGATAGAACATCCAAACCAAATTACATAGATCACGTTATGCTTGAAGATGCCAATTATACCTCATCGCCGTTACCTGAGCTTTCAGCCCAAGCAAGATTCTATGGCATCAAACAAGATGGGTTTTGCATCTACGGTGTAGGACAAGAAGGAACACTTCTCGATAGATCCTGTGCTCAAGTGGTTGTAAAACAAAACAGAGGAACAAAGGAATTCGATATCATTAATTCAGATCAAATCATATCATTTGCATTTTCATATTATTACGGGAGTAAAGAAAAAGACGAAAGCGCTTCAGATCAAATTTTTCTCGATAAAAAGATCTTTGTCGACGGAAACCTCATGGTGGAATTTGGAATAATTAGCGAATCGAAAAAAAAGGATGTTCAGACGACTGCCATTTATCGATATTACTACTGTCCTTGTGAGGATAAACGGATATATGTTCATGTGAAACATGAAATGCTGAAAGATGCAGCAGTTCAAGGTATTGACAACATCGATGGACGTTTTGGTTCTTTAATATCCTTAAAAGCAAAAAGTGCCGCGGTCGAATCTTTAAATTTTGGGGAAATACACCCATTCCTTAACTTCTATAGTCATAATGAACGGATCGAGCAATACCAGTTAAATCAGAATCCTTCAACAAAAGAACGAGAGTGGATTATCTCCTATAAAAACGACGCAAGCCTTGGATCGGAAGCATGGTTAAGTTATGGCGAGGGAAAGAAAGGAAAATCTAAGGCTGTTATTTTTTCATCCAATGAAGATATTGTTATCTCAGGAACGGATGAACAAGATGGAGTCCAGATAAAAGTCGCTGAAAAAGAATATCTTAACTTCCTTGGCACCGAGGTGGACTATGTCTCAATCAATTTCGGAAGACGATCATATAAACCAGGAGGGAGTCATGATGTCACGATACCATCGGATCTTACCGTGCAATTCGACGCGGAGGTATACGCCACAGATACAGGTGGATATGAAGCAGTACAAAAGGAATCAACGTTTTACAAAGCATTGATAAAATCTCGGAAGCTTTCCGGAGAGAATCAATTTGAACGAGAACAAAAAAGATACAATATTACTATCATTCCACGATTCGGGGGAACGCGGTTAACGCATCCCCGGCTGTCGAACCGCACGGGTAGTCTTTTTCCAGTGATGTGGGTTGAGTTGCATCGTGAAGGACAATTAATTGCTCAAGGTGTAGCAGATCGAGTTCTTTTTGTAAGAGCAAGAAAAACCTTCCTTGACATACTAGAGGGTGAGTATCTTGTCAAAGTGTTTTTTAAAACTGAACGAAGGAAGGTTTTCACTGGTTCGACTATTGTAATTTTAAATAAAGATACGAAAGTCAATGTGTTTTGTACTTGGGAAAGAATAATACAATTTACTTTTATTGATGGAAATGGAAACGGAATACCTGGGATCCATGCCTGGTTAACAAATAAAGATGGCATGATATTCGATGAAAATGATACAAAAGATGAGGGGGTAGGTATTGTCCGGGCCCCCTACAATGCAAATGAACCGTATTCCCTCCGAGCAGAATATAAAGGTATCATCATCTATGAATCAGGGCTGCAGAAAAGTCTTAAAAAATTAAATGTAGAGGTAATCGTTAATCTCTATACCTTTGATGTTATCATAACAGATAGGCTTAACCTGCCACCAGGCATTGATATCATACCCCTTCTGATAAAATCAAATGGGAACAAAACACAACCATTAACCGCCATTGACCGGGGAAATGGATTGTTTACTTTTGAGGAACTCCCGAAAGGAGAGTATCATCTTCAAATCAGCTATGGTGAGTTTATTGATACTATCCATATCACGATTCCTGGTGAAAGCAACGTTATCAGAATGAGTTTTTCTGCAGCTTTTGATTTGACAATCCAATTGTTCGACTCGAAAGGGAATGGGCTCACAAATGACAATATTGAGTTTGTAATCCTCCGCGATAACAAAACCATAAGTAAAACAAAGGATAAAATTATTACTCTGCCTCCAGCGCACTATAAAATCAATGCCTATTTAGATAACAAGCTTATTGGTGTAAAACAAGTTGAACTCATAAGTGATAAACATTTAATGTTGGTAACCACCGTTGAATCACTTTTCCCACTACTTCTTTCACTTCTGTTATATGTGTTGTTTGCTTTTTTTGTTATACTTACATTGTTAAAAAAATTTTCACTCTCCTCCCTCCTAAAATCTCTTGCAGTTCTCTTTGTTATTTTTTCGCTGTTCCAACCATGGTGGCTGTTCACCGGATCAAGTGCGAGGCTACCTATAGAAAAGACCACCGCGTTATACATTAACCCAGGAATGATGATAGAAACAAAACAATACTATGGGGAATTGACTCTTACATTAGCTGAAATGCCAGAAATCTTCATTATGTTTCTTGCAGCAATGGTACCACTTGCATCATTTGCATGCATAAGCATAAGTCTCGGAATCATTTTGAAAAGAACACCGAAAAAGAAATATGCGTTTTTTTTAAGTGTGTTTGGAGTTGTTCTCCTTGCCATTCTGCTCCCCATGTTTTATGCGGGCACAACAAAATTAATCGAAACAAGCATTGGTGCAGTACAGGGGGAAGGGATGATGATGATCTCGATTGGCTCTGAAGAGGTTTTACTGAATTCAAGTTGGGGTTTTGCGTCAGGGTTTTATTTTGCTTGCCTGGCGGTCCTAGTAGCCATGATAGCAATAGTTTTAGATATCAAATTGCGGTTTAAACAGAAGAAAAAATTATTATGACCGCGAATGAGAGTGCAAACGTAAAATAGGTGGCATACATCAATATCCACGAGGATGTGTTTTCATATCTTTCATTTTTGTGGTTGTTCAGCATTAGCCATCCAATAATGATGCTTAAAATACTAAGAAACGAAAGAGGTATGATTTCTGCAGGAATCATATGGAAATGTACCAAGGGAAGAATCAAGAAAAATGCACCAATCATGAAGAGAAGAGAAAAAAAAGAAGCGCTTTTTAAACCAAACACATTAACCAAGGTTTTAGTTCCTACCGTTTTATCTGCCTCAGCGTCTAATATGTCCTTTGTGGTTGTACCACCAAAAAGGAATAAAGCTGCAACACAACCGATCGAGAGTGGAAGGATGTCGAAGGGATTTCCAAAAACACTCCAGGAAGCGATGATACCGAAGAAACCTCTTGGAATCGCAACCCATAGTTGATTGAGAAACAAGAATTTTTTCATGCGTGGTTTAATCGAATACGTAATCGAAAAAAACGCAATAACTGAGATAAAAACAGCGAAGTGGATATTGACAACGCATGACAGAAGGATCGCTACTACATACAAGAACAGAGAAAATCTGTATGCTTCCTTTGGCGAGACGATTCCCTGCGGAATAGGACGATACGGTTTCGAAAGAGCATCTTCTTTCCAATCTGTTGCTTGATTTAATACATTAGAGGCACCATTGAGGAGTGCAAAGCATATACTTGCAGAAAGAATCACCCAAAGGATTGATACAAGAGGAAGATTGGTAACCCCCGAATAAACAAGGCTGGCAACAATGACGCTGCTGGACACAATCAGCGGTGCCAAAAGGGTAAATGGTCTGAGAAGTTTTAAGTAAACACGTATGTTATGATCCACAACCTCACCACAACCAATCATACTAGTACTCTGCTACATTTTTTTATTTAAATATATCTTTACAGTTCTTATCAAAAAAGGGGGTTTTTATAATAAAAGACTTAACTAGACAAGCGTTTTAGACGATTGACACCGTCAATATCATATATGATTTTTTTAACCATAGAAGGCACCAATTCTTCCCATGGCTCATCATTAAGAATACGTCTGCGTATCTCCTTTCCAGAATATTCTTTTCTGTTAAAATAAACAGTCCCTTTTACCAGATATCCTTTTTGGGAGAATAATTTTTTTGTAAGGGGGTTATTGGCGATAACGATATCAAAATCTGAGACGATGGAACATACGTGATCAACCCAGAGGGGGGGATTGTGAATATCAGGGATGGGCACAATCCGATAGTGGCTGACTCCATCGGCAGCTAACGACTGGGCAATCATTTGTCGTCGTTCAGCCTCAGAGAATGGATTCTCAGCTGTATCATGATATTGAGACGACCCGATGCCGATTATGATCATCTCATAGCGTTGACTCAACCGCTTCAGTATCGAGAGGTGCCCCAGATGGAAGGGTTGAAAACGTCCGATAAATAACGCTCTCATTTCAAATCTACAGCCCTAAAGGAATAGTACTCTTTCTTTTTTTCAAATAATCTGAGTGAAGATGCAGGTTTGTGTAATTTATCGTTCATCGCTACGAAGGGTGGTCTTTTGCGTCTTACGCTCTGATTCGAGTTCTACTTTCCCAATGATTTTAGGAGGGCGCATTTCTTTTAATTTTCGCAAAAGCTCTTCTTTCCCAGTTCCTACCAGTGCATTTTGAAGAACATCGGTCAACGTTTCAACAGGGATAATTTCAATAATTGTTTTGTATTTATCCTCGATTAACACATCATTGAGATTTGCTTTCGGTATAAGTACGGTCTTGACTCCTGCCTCTGCAGCAGCCTCAATTTTTGCTGTCACACCACCGATTGGTAACACAGTTCCTCGGATGCTTATCGAACCTGTCATCGCGACATCCTGCCGCACTGGGACATTCTCCATAGCGGAAATGACAGCTGTTATCAGAGAAATGCTTGCTGAGTCGCCTTCTACACCTTCGTAGGTACCGATGAACTGGATGTGTATATCGTGTTTGGAGATATCTCGTCCCATATATTTTTTAATAATCGCAGAAATATTCTGAACCGATTCTTTCGCAATATCACCAAGTTTGCCTGTGGCAATGACTTTTCCCTCTGATTGTGACCCTGCAGGTGTGACTTCTGCGACGATGGGCAGGACCAATCCGGAGAATTCACTCATTGATGGATCAGCAGAATGGACTGCAAGTCCATTGACAACACCGACCTCTTCACCTAACGTTCTAAAGGACCGATAGCTCTTTTGCGATTCCAACGCCCTGTCTGCTACCTGCTGTTCTAGGGATCGTGCGATACGTTTTGCTTCAATGACATGATTCGGTGTGATGATTGTGTCGGCACGTTCATACGCAATATCTCCAGCCACTCGGATCAAACCACCAAGTTCACGTAATCGAAGTGATAGTTTTCCTTTCCGACCTGCCCGGCGTTGTGCTTCGTGAATGACCTCTGCGACTGCTTCTTTGGTAAAATGATGGATTTTCCCATCTTTCTTTACCTCTTGGGCGACAAATCGTATGAGTTTTTCCCGATTTTCATGGGTGTCTTCCATCACACTGTTCAGATAGCTTTCGTACCCATATCCTCGTATTCGAGATCGTAGTGCAGGATGCATACCATTTAAAGCATCAAGGTTCCCTGCGGAAACAAGAATAAAGTCACAGGGAGCAGGCTCTGTTTTTACCATCGCACCAAAACTTCGCTCCGATTGTCCCGTAATTTGAAATTTTTTCTCCTGGATAGCGGTTAATAAATGTTGCTGTGAGGGTAACCCTAATGTGTTTATCTCATCGATATAGAGGACTCCTTTATGTGCGCGGTGAATAGCCCCCGCTTCGACAAGCTGATGTGGAGGTGTTTCCAAACCAGCTGACTGGAAGGGATCGTGACGCACATCTCCGAGTAATGCACCGGAATGTGCAGCGGTTGCATCAATAAATGGAGGGACATCATTTTTCTCATGCGACACTAACAGTTTTGGAATCATTTGTAATTCTCTCCTCTGAGAAAATCCACCTCTTGCCACTATAAGATAAACCATGACGGCAGCAATGACCCCGAAAATTGCGTATTCGAATCGTTCTGTGACTATCGCTCCTATAAGAGACAGGGTTACTATTAATAAAACAATACCAAGAATCATGCTGTTTTGTTGTTCTACCTTTCTTTTTGCATCATCCCGTTGTGCTCGAATGATTTCTTGAGCTTTTCCTGCGGGGACGACACGTATTGTTGGGGTATTTGTGTCTTCGCTGTTTGGATAGACAATTATATCTTCGAGTTCTCCTTTGGGTAAGAACTCAGTCATAGCACGAGCAACCATTGATTTCCCGGTCCCTGGGTCGCCAATAAGCATCACGTGTCGTTTCTGTTCGGCTGCCTTCTTGACGATAGCGACGGTTTGGTCTTGACCTATGACTTGATCAAGGAGGCTCTCGGGTACTTTGATGTCCTCAGTGGTATTAAATTTAATATCCTGAATCCATTTATCGATAGGAGGTAACTCCTCTGTTTCTTGTTCATTTTTTTCTAGCGGGATATCTGTCTGTTTTTTAGCCATGGTCAAAACACCTATTTACGAGCGTCTGGTTTCGCATCCTCTTTTAAGACCCATCGACATATACACATGACGTATTTCAATTTTTTTCTTACCTGTAAAATGTATCGCCGTTGGCTTTATAATATAATAGCTCATATGGTTTGAATAATGGCTTTTGACAGAAAAACGCTTGTCGTTCCAGATAAAACCTCTTTTGAGGAGGATGTCATCTCGACGAAGGGCGATGTCGTCATTGGTGATCGTTCACTAGTACGTTTTGGAGTGAATACCGATGGTCGCATTTTTGTTGGTGAACATGCGATTATTGATGGTACTCTTGATTCGCCTCTTGATATTCGAGTAGATATCTTTTCATCAATAGGCGGCGATATCCGGAGTGGAGGGAACGTCTATTTAGGAGAGAAAACAAGAATTAAAGGGTCGCTTTCACTCAAAGGAGATCTGGATGTTGGTGATAGCGTTGAAATTGAGAAAGGATTCGAAGCAAAAGGATGGATCAATATTAGAAACCCCGTCCCTATTGTTATATATATATTTGTATATCTAATGCAGTTGTTGAAATTGGGAAGAAGCGAAGAAATCGAACGGATACTTGAAGAATTGGAACAAAACGATGGAGACACCATACCAATATCCGAATCATTCCTTTTTTTACCAAATAACTCAATCATTAGCACATCCAGTTCAAAAGTCGAAGGAAATCTACAGATTGGAAAAGAATGCAAATTATTAGGAAATTACGATGTGAAAGGAAATGTCTCAGTCAACGAGAAATCGGAAATCTTTGGTGCAATAAAATCCACAGGAAACATATTTATCGGCAAAAAGGTAAAAATCCATGGAAATATTACCTCTACAGCGTTGGTGAATATCACAGACCAAGCACATATCATCGGTGACATCGATGCAGAGGAAATTTTGCTATCAAAAACCGCTTCAATACAAGGAACAATACTAGCAAAGAAAGGCACCTCATTTGTCGATGTTGCAAAAGAAATGGCATCTGAAAAGATTACCCGCTTTGACAATGATGTTGACATGGTTGATGAAGTAAAAGAAATGTTGGAGTAGAAAAAAATGCAACTTGGTATAGTTGGAAAACCAAATGTTGGAAAATCTACTTTTTTCAACGCAGCTACCAAAGCGCATGCCGAGATAGCAAATTACCCTTTTACAACCATCGAGGCCAACCGTGGTGTCATGTACATCCGCAAACCATGCCCCTGCAGAGACGCTCATGTTACCTGCACGCCTCATAACTCACGATGTATCGATGGGATACGATTCGTCCCCATCGAGGCGATAGATGTCGCTGGACTTGTCCCTGATGCCCATAAAGGGAAAGGATTGGGAAACAAATTTCTTGATGATCTTCGACAAGCACACGCCTTAATCCATATTGTCGATGCCTCAGGAAGCACGGATGCAGAAGGAAACCCCTGTAATGTTGGGACCCACGACCCTCTCTCAGATGTCGCATTTCTTGAAAAAGAAATCAATTATTGGCTCTTTGGTATCATAAAGAAAAGTTGGGAAGTCATCGCACGAAAATGCGAACTTGAAGGGAAAAAAATTGAAAAAATGCTTGCAGAACAGCTCACCGGTCTTGGGATAAAGGAAGAACATATCACCGGAGCTATCAGAAAAATCAATCTTGATAACGCAAGACCATCCCAATGGAAAGACGAACAGATTATCAAACTCACGGATTATGTTCGTATCATAAGTAAACCAATTATTATCGCGTTTAACAAATGCGACAAAGCACCAGAAGCACTTATGGAAAAAAGAAACGAACTGACAAACTATATTGTTATCCCCTGCAGTGCAGAAAGCGAGTTAGCTTTAAATAACGCATCAGAAAAAGGAATTATCTCATATACACCCGGTTCAAATGATTTCTCGATTCTTAAGAAAGAAGAACTGACTGAAAATCAACTCAAAGCATTGGAGTACATCAAAACACATGTCCTTGCAAAATATGGTTCGACAGGTGTACAAAAATGTATCGACGAAGCAGTACGCATGCTTGACCTCATTGTCGTTTATCCTGTTGAAGACGAACATCATCTGACTGATAAAGAAGGACGCGTGCTTCCTGATGCGCACCTCATCCCACGAGGATCAACCGCAAAAGACCTTGCTTATAAAGTCCATACAGACCTCGGCGACCATTTTATCAGGGGTATCGACGCACGAACCCATCGGGTCATCGGGGCGGACCATCAGCTGAAAGACGGGGATATTATCAGCATCATCGCAGATGGGTAAACATCGCAAGCGGATACTTCGCCGAACATGTAGGTGCATATAGAGCTGCACGGTGAAGGGATAACGAGCTGCCCTGTAGATGCATAGGTATCTACAAAACAGCCTTTTATAGTCCGGTCTTGTTGCTTTTTTGGGATCACTAAAAAAATATTCTTCACTAGGAGGAAGAACGGTGTCGATAAGAAAAATTAGCAATAAAAGTCTATCGCGAAATTTGAAAACAAGAAAAGCGCCATTACGGGTGCTTCCCTTAGCCACCTTTAATTCTAGACACCATATAAAACAAAAAAGAAACAAAAAAATGATGGAGGAATACGAATCTCAATCCATTCCCCCATCAACAATGCAAAACAAACTTCAAAAAGTCATTCGATCGACAGGGAACAGTCTTAAAAACACCGCGAAAAAAGCACCACTTACCATTAAACCATTGATCAGTTTCCATTTCAAAATGAATCCTTTACGATGGATCTTGATACTTATCTTTGTCTATCTTGCTGCGGGAACCGGTATTGTGATGATCCAGGACGGGACCGAATCGCTAAAAACCATCGTCATCTATAGTATTATGGGATTTTTCACGTTCTTTATGGGCTATCTCGGTTGGATCCTTGCCCGTGATGTTCTCATGATAGTCTTTGGAAAGAAACATGCTCGAAATGAGCTTGAAATTGAGACATAAACATTGTCTCATCCTCTATCCTTTTATATCATTCTTTTTATTGTCCTGTTGAGGTATCCTACGTGATCTTCTTTGATAACCATCTTCATCTTCGACGAGACGGGAGATTTCTTGACGCTATAAAAGAATTCCAAAACGCTGGTGGAACCCATTTCTGCCTGTGCCAATATCCGATGACAGCAATCGTCTTAAAAGAGAAAAGTTACCTATCGTGCTATGAAGAAACATTGCGTATGGCTGAAGAAATACAAACAGCGATCAAGGTCGGTGTTTTTGTCGTTGTCGGTCCATACCCCGTCGACCTTCTTACATTACAGGAAACGTTCGGGAGAGAAGCAGCTATCTCGATTATGAAAAAAGGGATGGATGACGCAGCAGCCCTTTGTGAAGAAAAAAAATGCATTGCTATCGGTGAGATAGGACGACCCCATTTTCCCGTAAACCAGCAACTCATCCAAGACTCAAACGACATCCTAGTATATGGGATGCAGAAAGCAAAAGACGTTGGTGTACCGGTCGTGTTACATACGGAAACTACCACACCTTCGCAATGCAAAGAATTGGTTGAAATGGGAAAAAAAGTTGGTTTAAAACCAGAAAAAATAATCAAACATTTTGCACCACCGCTCATCAACTCCACTGAAAATTATGGATTGATTCCATCGGTCCTTGCCAGCAGAAAAAATATAATCGAGGCGATCGGAAAAGGAACCCGGTTTCTTATGGAGACAGACTACATCGACGATCTCCGACGCCCTGGGGCAGTCCTTGCCCCAAAATCAGTGCCAAAACTGACAAAAAGGCTTATCGAAGAACAAATCATGTCAGAACAACAAGCATATACGATTCATGTCACAAATCCTCAGAACATCTATGGAATGGAGATAGAATAACATTTCCGATAATCAAACCTATAAAGAGGTAAATGATGTATTGATACACATCAGAGGACGTTGCATGTCAATCTTTAGAGGTTTTATCGCAATAGATATTACCGCCACCCCGGCCTTACTGGGATTTGTAAAAGAAATAAGCAAGACAGGAGCGGATGTGAAACTCGTCGAACCAGAAAACATCCATATCACGATAAAGTTCCTTGGTGACACTGATGAAAAATATATCGATGCCATCGAAATGAGCATCAAAGAATCGGTCAAGGACATCTCACCATTTCCAATCACGCTCAAAGGAACAGGCGTCTTTCCAAATGACAAGTACATAAAAGTCCTATGGGTGGGTATCACTAATACCAGCGAAATAGAAACAATAGCCCGTTCCATTGACACCTCGCTGGCTGCATTGGGATTCAAAAAGGAACAAAAAGGGTTTTCCGCCCATCTGACGGTGGGTCGTGTCAAAACAGCCAGGAAGAAAGATCAACTTCTCAGTGTCATAGAACGTTTCAACAACGAAGAATTCACTACTCAAGAGGTCCGTTCGATTGTGCTGAAGAAAAGCGACCTTACCCCGAAAGGACCGATTTATTCCACAATACGAGAAATACACCTATGAGATGGCGGTGAAACCATAGAACCTTGGTTTTTGATTTTAGCGACTCTGAACATCCTTCTGTTTGTCACCTCTGTAGTATTTATCATTCCAAAGATCACCTGGAAAAAAACGGTCCAGAACTATAAAAAAATACTCTCATCTCATATCACCCCGCTGCTGCTCATCATTCTAGTGGTTCTTGTTCATCTCCTGGAAGTTAACATTATCGATCCCTTTACGACCTCGCTCATCGGCCAAGACTTCACAGCAGCTATAGAATCCATCGAAAACGGGGTGGTGTACTGGTTCTCCCAACATTGGACACCGATGCTTTTGTATTTTTTTGTCTTCATTTACATCGGCTTGTACCCATTTCTACTCTGGTTTTCACTCCTCTATTTCTTACTTACCGATGAAAAAAAAGCGATGAAAACATTTGCCTATTGCCTTATTGGAATTTATGTTATTGCGTTGCCATTTTATCTGTTCGTACCAATCACAAACGTCTACACCTATTACGGGGGAACTTCAGCACTAGACGTAGCAATCCCTACAGTAGAACAGTTTTTTTATACAACGACGACAAACAACAACTGTTTCCCTTCACTACACGTCGCAATGTCACTACTCATCGCAAAAACTGCATCCTTTACCAGGAACAAAAGATTCATCTACCTAACCTATCTCTGCGCTATTGGCGTTATCTGCGCAGTTATCTATTTAGCTATTCACTGGATAACTGATGTCATCGGAGGACTACTCCTTGTATTTGGGGTATTCGCTCTTGTTCACTACATCACAAAGGAGACATAAATGATCCCTGGATCAAAGCAAACTGAGAACAAAGTCTTAAAAAAAATTACACCGACTGCTAAGGAGAAAAAACAGATAGAACATATCATTGAATTACTCAAGCGAAAGGTACACAAAGAAATCATAAAGACAAAGATACCAATAAAAACGACACTTGTCGGGTCGACTGCGAAAGACACCTACATCCGTACTGCTGTCGACATCGACCTTTTCCTCCTCTTCCCAGCGACGACCCCGCGAGAAATACTACAAGAAAAAGGACTTGCCATTGGTCGTGCGATCCTGGAGGACCAGGAAGAATGCTTCGCAGAACACCCCTATATCCGGGGGACGTTTAAAGGCTATAAGACGGAGTTGGTCCCCTGCTATAAAATCGACAATGCATCACAGAAACTCTCCGCGGTTGATCGTACGCCCTTACATACACAATACATAAACAAACACCTGAAGGAGTCGCAAAAAAGAGAAGTACGACTTTTCAAACAATTTCTCAAGGGTATCGGTTGCTATGGAGCAGAGGCAGAAATCGAAGGATTCTCAGGGTATCTATGCGAAATCATGATCGTGAAATATGGGACATTCCAAGAGATAGTGGAAAATGTCGCACGATGGAGGTATGGAGAAAAACTTGCACTGTCTCCGGGGACATCCCCTGATTTTACCAGCCCGTTAACTTTCATCGATCCGGTTGATTCTGAAAGGAATGTGGCATCTGCCCTTTCGAAAGAAAAATTTGATGTTTTACAAAAGGCTTGTATAGACTATCAAAAACACCCACGCCTGAGCTTTTTCTTCCCTAAAAAACTTAAACCATGGTCGATTGTGACAATAAAAAAAGAGCTTCAAACGAGAGAAGTCATCGCAGTGAGATTTCCAAAACCAGAGATCATCTCAGAGAATCTGTATCCTCAAATACGAAAGGCACTCAGAGCAATATGTGATCTCTGCGAACAATATGACTTCATAATCCAAAACGCGACGTTTACTGTAGAACAGAAAAACGTATACATAATCCTTTTTCCAGCAGCAAGTACAATATCAAAAACCGTTCTGCATACAGGACCACCGATAAGACTGAAAAAAAATGCAGATGAGTTCATAAATAAATGGCTGGCTCACCCACGTACAACAAAAAAACCTTTTGAGAAAGAAAAACGATTATATGTCGAAATAGAACGTGAATATACTGATATTGCAACACTTTTACACAGTCAAGTACAACAACTAAGTTTAGGCAAAAATATAGACGTTATGATTATAAGAAAATTCACAGTGCTCAAGAAAGAAGACTTACTACGAGAGGACCTTCGCGTGTTTTGGACCATGGTTCTTGACCAACGAATGAGCTGGGAGCGATAATAAAGTCGAATTCCTATGATAATTCTTTGTATAGAAAAGAACCGGTATTTTCGTAATCCTTAAATCATAAAAGGAGATATGCATATGCAATTACATATGCATGAGGATGGGATGAAACTAAAGAAATTGCTGATAGTGATTATTGGTATCTTACAATTTACACAATGTATGGGTTTTTTGGGTCTCATCCAGACAAGCAAAGCAGATACACCCCCCACACTCTATGTAGGACAGCAGGAGACCTACACGCACATCCAGGATGCACTCGACGATGCGGCAGATGGCTATAGAATCTTTGTCTACAACGGCACCTATAACGAGAACCTGATTATCAACAATCGAATCGACCTCTTTGGTGAAGATCGGAGCAATACGATCATCATAGGCGACGCAACGACAGTGATAACAGTAAATGCAGATAACGTCAATATCAGTCATTTTACAATAAAAAACAACGGTCCATTAGAAGCAAGTAGCGTTCTTCGTATAAACGGCTTGAACTCGATTATAACTGATAACATCATTTCAGATGGATACCACGGAATTTACCTCTATAACACATATAATCATCTAATCTATGACAATGTGATTATCAATAATTCAGGGGATGGTATACGACTCTATCAATCATATAATATCATCAATATTAGTTATAATTCAGTATCCAAAAATAAGAACGGCATCTACCTGTACGAATCAGATGGAGTCCGGATTTACAATAATAAGCTCCAAAATAACAACCAAAGCGGCATCTTCCTTAACAGCACATGCCAGAATAATATCATCAGCAAGAATAATGCTTCTCAAAATGGCGTCCATGGGATCTACTTAAACGACTACAGTGATTATCAAACGATAGTAGACAATCAAATCTTCTACAATAAAAACTCAGGATTGGTTTTAGAAAACTGTAGTATGAATTTAAAAATAGACGGAAACACAGTCATAGGCAACACCAATTATGGTATAATGATTATAGGTTCAACAAACAACATCAGTAACAACCTTGTTTCTCAGAATAAAAAAGACGGTATGTATCTCTCTGCTGACGATCATAACATGATTTATAAAAATACTATCACGTATAACACACTCGCAGGAATCCGGATGTATAATTCTACCTATAACTACATCCGAAACAATAGAATTGGTTTTAACAAAGAATGTGGTATCTATCTTGATTTTTTTACCATACATAATCTGATTTACAATAATTACTTCCAGGACAACACAAAAAATGCAATTGATAAGAGTATCAATCGCAATAGATGGAATATCACGAGAACAACCGGAACAAACATAATCCAAGGAACAACACTCCATGGTAACTACTGGGATGACTTTGATGAATCCAGTGAGGGAGCAATAGATGATGACTCAGATGGGGTTGCAGATGCACCATACACAATTTATGCTTTGAACACGGACAAAGGACCCATTCTTGATACAATAAATCCTTGGATACAGCTTCCTGTTGCATCTCCGGTTTCACAAACATTAGGAAGGAATACAAATCTTACCGTTCTAATAACTGACAATACGAAAATCAAGGAGGTTTATCTTAATATCTCTGGCCCAAACGGTCAGCGATTCAACACGAGCATCACTCAAAATAAGACAGGAGACACGTACTATTGTAATAAAATATTCTCATCGACTGGCAATTATACGTTTTTTATTGCTGCACGAGACCCACGGAATTGGAACTTTTCGGCAAATCAGACATTTTCCATTCGACCTGGAGAAAAACCAACAGTAAAAGACAATTCACCGTTGACTGCAAAACCTTCAAAGAAATACACCTTTAATGCAACCGTAACCTCAAAAAACGCCGTCGCCTCTGACCTGCAGGTCTTCGTCAGCTGGAGTCATGGAACTATCAGGAATAACTCAACGATGGTACTCTCTCGAGGCAACTATTTTGTCGCAACAGTCACTCTTGCACATAGTATCGAAAATCTTACCTATCATTTCTATGCAACTGACAAATGGGGAAGCAGCGTTGTTACTGAAAATAAAAAAATAAAAGTCATCGATACAGAACCTCCTGTGATTCATATCAACCGTTATGGCCCATCTGTTCAGGATTTTCCAAATAGTTACACCTATGAAGCAACAATAACCGACGACTCTATTGTATCAACAGTGACGATCGAATATTGGTATAACAGCAGCAATAAGATGAAGACAAATATGGATTCAATGACAAATAATCGCTATAAAAAAGTGATTATTTTTGATGACGACACCCCTGAACTTTTTTGCATCATCAATGCAACTGACATCGCAGGAAACAAAAATGATACCAGGAATCCTATCGCATGTCACAACGGTCCATATAACGGTTTTATTCTCCAAGAGATAACATTTAATGGATCGAAGAGTTTCGATCTCGATGGAACGATTACCAATTATTCATGGGATTTCGGTGACGGTACAACAGCAAACAATTCCCTAGCGACACATGCGTATTTTTCAAGCGGTACCTATACTGTGACATTAACTGTGACCGATGATCAAGGAAAAAAAGGAACAAACCAGACCCGTATTACAGTCATCCCATTCTCCCAACATTTGATACCGCTTGATCAACTTGCCCTCATTAACACAAGGTATAATCTTAATCTCAGTGAACCTTTCTTCTGTTACGATTCCGATGGTAATGGAGCTGTAGATAAATTTGTCGATCCTGCCCAGATACTTATCACCATTCATGATACGCCACTGAATTTCAACAGCAACACCTTATTTTTAATTTCAATCGGTGAAGATGCTATTCCTGAATTCTTCTGGGAAACGACGACTGATCTGATTTTCCCTATTACACACACGATAGGAATGATTCAGAACAAGATAGTCGATGATTTAAATGAACAAGCTAAATTATATGTCACAGTTGACAAGGGACAATGGATCTATATAGAAATCGATGATCCATACCCTGATTCACCAGTCACCATTACTACGAAAGGCAGGATGCTTTCTGCCGATAATTATTGGAGGAAAAATCAAAAAATCTATGTCTTTGACGATCCTGAAACCAGCTACGAGTTTCTTTTTATTAATATTTTCCCACCGCTGAGTGTGATCTTTTCACCAGCTGACGGGGGAGTGATCGATGGCGATTATCCAACAATCAGAATTACATATAATGCACCAGTGACCATCATCTCTGCGATATTTAATCAAGACGACATTCATGCTGAGCTACTACGTTTAGACGATAAAAGTTACTTGTACACACCCCCAGGCTATCTGGAAAATGGAACGTATGAACTTGAAATCCAGGCGCAGGCTCTGCAAGGAAAAGGATACCTCGCCACTTCAGCTGTGTATTTTTATTTTTCCTATGAGCCAGCACCCCAGAAGAGTTTTCTTGAAAACAACTGGTTTTTGATACTCACAGGTATTTTGGTTGGTATGATTGGAGGTATGCTGGTATTCTTTAGAACAAAGGATATCACCATTGAGGGATTTGTCTATCTGAGGAACAAAAAAATCATCCCGTTTTTTAAATCTGTTATCGTTGGACCTGTAAGCATCCAGATACCTCAGGAGCAGTTCAGCAAAGCCGAATTTTATATTGATGGGCAACTGAAAGACGAAGTGACATCCTTTCCGGTCCGTTGGCAATGGAACGAAAAAGCGTTCCTGAAGCATACGCTTGAAACAAAAATTTATGACCAGGAAGGAAACAGCGCTTCAAGTGGTGAATTAGAATTCTATATTTTCAACCCGTTAAAAGGTAAATAATTTTAAACAATCGATTCGTCCTTCGTTGATGTGTCTTTTCCAGAGAGAAACGTCAAACCCTCTTCGGTCAGTTCTATCTCGTTATATGACACATAATGAAGAAGCTCATTTTGCAGTAATTTACGGACGATTTGTTCAAATTCAATCTTTGAGACATGAAGGACCACGGAAGCTGTTTCTGCATCCATATCTCTGGATTGTAGCATCCTTAAAAGCTCAATTTCTTTGTCCGTGAGCATGACTTCGTCTTGATATTCAGCAGAGGGATCTTCATACTCCTGAGTGAGATTCGTAACATAACTTTCAATGATTGTATCTAGGTTCAGACGATCGAGTTCCTTTCCTTCTTTACTGTAGAGGACACAGGTTTTTTGTAAAGGATCATATTTCCAGGATCCTACGTTTTTCCAGCTGTAACCCAGAAGACTTACATCATCTCGGTGTATGATACCATCACCAGTTCGTTTCATCTGCGTCTGTTGTTTCTTCTTTCTATGCTGTCTATGCATGTAACGTTGTTCTGTCTGCAGAAGCGCTAAATCAACACCATAGTGACGTAGCTGCATGACAATTTGTTCTCCAGCTTGTTGCTTGAGTTCTTTTATGAAGAATAAACCTGTTTTTCCAACAAGGTCCATATAGACAATCCTAATTATCGCTTCGACTGCAGTTCCTAAACGAGAAGGATCAACAGTGTTTATCTCTTCAGAGATGTTGATGATAATCTCTGAGTTAGTGAACTCCGGATTTTCGATATTTATATATTTTAAAAAATCGTAATTTTGTTCTAATGTTTTTATGATAGCACCTATGACGGTCGCTGCAAAAGTCTGTGAGGTTCGCCGGCTTGCAACAGAATATAAAGTACGAAGGACTCCACCGATGACTTCAGTGTTTTTCAGATCAGTCATACGTCATCACGTTTTGAAATCAACAATCATTTTGTAGATATAGGGAAGCTGTATTATAAATCTGCTTCCTTTACCAACCTCACTTTCAGCCCAAATCGTTCCATTGTGTTTTTTGATAATTTCTTTTGATATAAACAACCCAAGACCCGTGCCTTCATTATTACGGTCTTCGCCTGTATATGCTTGATAGAATTTTGTAAAAATTTTTTTGAGTTCATCTTGGGAAATCCCAATCCCAGTGTCCACAACGGAAATTAAAATATGATTATCTTTCTTTTCAACATCTAAACCGATGAAACCGCAGTCGGTGAATTTAAGGGAATTTCCTATAAGGTTTTTTAACACCTGAGATAAACGAATTTTGTCACCAATGATATGGGGTAGTTGCGTTGGGATATTGACCTGGAATTCTAGTTTTTTATTGATAATTGCTGGTCTCATGTCCTCGACGATTTCATTGAGGAATTCAACAGGATCTATTTTTTCCATATCGAATCGCATCGTGTCGCTATCAAGTCGTGCGACATCCAAGATGTCATTGACAAGTTTCAGAAGTCGTTCTGCGTTTCGGAGACTGATTTTCGCCCAATTCCGAATCTTTTCATTGCTTTCATTATCGTGAATGATGAGATCCAGGTATCCTTTTATAGGAGTGACAGGTGAGCGAAGTTCATGAGCTGCGATGTTCATGAACTCTGTCTTTAATCGTTCGTTTTTCTTTAATTCATCTTCAATTTCTCTCCGTTGGGTGATATCACGGACGGTACAGACAACACCACCGAATTCTGTTTGTTTCGTCAGAGGTGCTATGTTGACTTCGATTGGGATAATATCACCATTACCAGATACAAGTTCCAATTCAACGTTCTCAATCTTATCGTTTTTCTTTCGTACATCAATAAAAATTTGTTGGAAGAAATAGACTGAATCCTCAAGAAGATAGTTACGAAACGGTGTTGCTAATATCTGACTTTTCCGTCGTCCACATAGTTTTTCAAAAGAAGGATTTACATAGGTAAGCCGTCCTAGTGAATCTGTCGTAAACACGCCATCAGCAGAAGTTTCAGCAAGGATACGATATTTCTCCTCAGACTTCACAAGTTCTTCCCAGACTTTCTTACGATCGGTGATATCCTCGATAGATCCTACGACATATTCAGGTGTATTTATTCCATCGAAAATGATGGTAAAGGTGTCCCGCATCCACCTATAACCTCGTGTTTTATGTTTGAAGCGGTATTCGATTGATTGAACAGCATTTTCTTTTAATTCATTAGATTTGATTATGTCAAGATGCTGGGTCCATTGAAGAGAATCCTCCGGATGGATGAATTCTTCTATCTTTTTTATGGGATAAGCGGTCATCTCCTTTGGCCCATATCCTATAACTTTCATTGAAGACGGGCTGACATAATCACAAGTTTGATTCTTTAAATTAAACTGATAGATCATATCAAGGGAGTTTTCCAAAACCACCTGAAATCTCTTTTCATTGTCACTTGCTGTTTCAACTGCGTTGAAGTTTTGATTATTATCGATATAGAAACCCATGATTGAAAAAGGTTGAGCCGATTCATTTTTGATCATATTAGCATAAAGCTTCGCCTGAAATGTAGTCCTGTCTTTTCTCACGCATGTTATCTCACCAATCCACTGCTTCTTCTGGTTCAGTGTCTGGACTATTTCATTAGTTTGTTCTTTCATGGTCCAGAATTTCGTCACTGATTTTCCGATGATATCTTTATTGTGAGTATAGCCCCACATTCTGAGAAATGAATCATTTGCATAGGTGATCTTTCCATTCAGGTCAATTAAGGTAATCGGACAAATTGAGGATGCTATCGCGTCATCTTTTATTTTCATAAGATCTTCATTGTTTTTTCGTTTGGTAATATCAGACAGAACGACAAGATATCCAAAACTCTGTTCTTGTTCGTTTAAAAGAGGTGATGCGTAAATGATGCCTCTCCTCTGTTTGTTCTGTTTCGAAACGACATCGATTTCAACAGGCACGGATTTTTTGACAACTTTACCCTTTAAAAAAATCTTTTTAATCGTTCGTCTAGATTCTTTTGTAAACAAGGGCAAATTATAAAAATTCATCCCTTTTATTTGATAGGGCGGACAGGTGACCCATTCGGTGATTGTGTTATTTGTATCTACTATCACACCATCATTATCTACGAGAATAATCGCATGTGGAAAAAAGTCGAACATCATGCGATGAAGGTTTTCCTGTTCCAATAACATGTCTTGTGTTTTTTTATTCTCAGTGATATCCTTTGAGATAACCAAAACCTCATTTATTTGAGAAGTCGAAGCATCTTTCACAGGATTAATGGTCCTAGTGAACCAACTCCCATTCCTACTATGTGTATCTTTCAGAGGTAGCTCGTGATCCAATACCCAGGACAGCTTTTCTGTAAACTCCTTAGTTTCTTCAGGTGAATGAAAATCATGATAGGTTTTTCCTAACACGTCTATCCGCGTACGACCAAGTTGTGACAGGAACGCGTCATTTACCATAAGATATCGGCAATTCGCGTCTAAGAGGCATATCGAGTCGTCCGAATATTGAATAATTGATTCGAGATGTTTTTCTTTCCGTTTTTGTTCTGAGATATCTTTTATGATGTACAGATACCCAAGATTTTTTCCATTAACGTTTTTCAAATTACATAAGGAAACCACGGCATCCAGTGTACCTTGGTTTTTCGAAAGTATCTTTGTTTGTATTTGGTGCTGGAGACCCATGTGATTTTCTAATTTTCTTTCCAAGGTTGACCATTCATTTGTTGAATGAAGTGAAGCAACTGATTGTAAATACAGTTCGACATCGGTTTTTTCAAGGAGGGTTTCCGTATAAGCATTCCAGGAGATAATGCGTTTTTGTGTATCTAGAACAAGAATAGCAAGCAGTGAGTTTTCAAACGCATTGCGATAGATTACTGAAAGATGCTCAGGACTAAGAGTATTGCATCGTGTTTGAAAAGGTTCTAAAAGGACAGTGGACGTATCTGAATTCTCTGTGAAGCGATCATCTGATTTTGCTATCGTCTTACCATTGCGGGAGGTTTTTTCCTGAGAGTTCCTTATCCGTTCTTCCTCTCGTAATATTTTTACAATTTCAGGTTCGCTTGTCATAATTCCCTTCCGAGGAATACCTGTAAGTATTTTTGCATCCCATTTTTGCATCCCATTTGAAATAAAAAAACCTACTGTTTGTTTACGTTTTTAATATCTTATCGACCCGCTGTAAGAGCGTCTCCTTGTCAAAGGGTTTCATAATGTAATCTGCCAATCCTTCATCAATCAAGACCTGCTTTCGCTTCTCAGAGATGTCTAAAACACTCATGAATGCGACTTTGATGTCCTTGTTTTTCTTTTTGATACGGTTAAAAACATCCCAACCGCTCATACCCGGCATCATAATATCTAATAAAACCAAGTCGACCTTTTCTTTTTCAAGTCTGCGTAATGCTTCCTCACCGCTGTAGGATGGCACGACGGTATATCCCCCTAGTTCCAGGACAGTTCTTGTCAAATCAACGATGTCAGGTTCGTTATCGACGACCATAATTTTTTTCATGTTATCGGCTCCTCATCCATGTTCGTAAGGCCGGTTTGGCTATAAGAACATATCGTAAATTGTTTATTATAATTATTCTTTTTTGTCTGATTGTCACTAGCCCATTTAAGAAAAAGAAAAGTATAAAATCTCATCAACGATATGATTTTTGATAAAACCTGATGGGTGCGCCATGAAGAAAAATGAAAATATCTTTATTTCCTTGGAGTTACAAAGAAATTTCGATTTAAAAGCACTAACACTCAGCGTTCAATTCGATAGAAATGCTCCTAATTTTTCAGAGGAAAATGAACATATCAACTGGTCTCCCACACCAGATGAGCTCGATTTTATAAAAGAGGCTTTTGAGCTAATCGGAGGCAATACCATTCAAATAAAAGAGGTGAAGGAGACCCAAGAGGTCGAGAGTACACCGGCATTAGGCATGGAGACAACAGAGCATTCGCATCGCTCTTCTGAGATTCGGATTGCCCCTTTACCAAACGACCTAACCGCTGAAATAACAGAGGGTCCAAGAACCCCCCATCTGAAAAGAAAGGATGATGAGGAAAAAATTTTCATACAAGCGGATGAGAAAAAAATCGATGAAATATTAAAACGAAAAAAACAGCAGTACGAAACAGATGATGATATAGAAATTGACGATAAGATGACGAAACAAAAAAAGAAGAAATAATGGTTTTTTATAAATCAAAGAGGGATTTTATCAGGGATATCGTATTTTTTATGGTATTTTGAAAGGGCATCATTCACTTCTGTCATGTAGGTCTTATCAGGTTTGATACTGTGTTCATACAAGGCATCGTATCTTTGAAGGAGGCCAGGATAGTGTATTTTTATCAATTGTCGATAATGCTGTTTTTGATCTCCCTTCAATTCTAAGAACTTATGAAGCAGATATTGTGCATCAACACTCTGCGCGGCTTCAAACAGTGAATCTAACTCAGAGTCGGAGATATACGGTAAAAGTGGTATGAAGGCGATGCCTGCCTTGATATGATGCTTTCGAAGTATTTGTAGGGTCCTTATCCGTTCTGAAGGAGAGGGGACCGCTGGCTCAAAGACTTGAACGACTTGAGGATTCAATGACAATAGACTTATTGTTACTATGCAATCTAGGTGAGTGATAAGATCAATATCTCTTAAAACTAAAGGTGATTTTGTGATGATATGACAAGAGAAATGATGGTCTTTTATGGTTTCAAGAACCAGCTTTGTTATTTCATAATCTTTTTCTGCGTTTTGATAGGGGTCATGGACTGATCCTATGATAATCCGACCGGGTTCCATCGATGTCAGTTCTTTTTTTAATACATCGATGATATTTTTTTTAATGTAGATTATGTTTTCAAAGGAGGAATCACAGTACTGGCACCCGAATTCACAGTTCTGATAGGGATCAATACAATAATCACCATAAAAAAGTGAGTCTTTTTTCATGATCCTTTTAATAATCGAATCACAGTTAATCGATTTGTACTCCATTCACATCTCCTTTGGAGCAGAGATTCCTAGTAAATCAAGGGCATTATGAAGAACGATTTTTGTTGCGTGTACAAGGGCAAGCCGTGAGGAGCGAATCGAACTGTTTTCCTCAGATAGTACAGGGCAATCTCGATAGAATTGGTTGAACGCTGAGGCTGTTTCGAAAAGGTAGTTTGTTACAAGATGTGGTTTGTAGCTGTTACAAGCGTCTTCAATGATAAGGGGGAATCTAGCTAGTTTTTTAATCAGTGTGGTTTCCGATCCATGGATTAATAGTGCAGGATCAAAGATATGTTCCATGATAGTTACTTTCGAAAGGATGCTGCATGCTCTCGCATGGGAATATTGAATGAAAGGAACCGCATTACCTTCGAAATTCAGGGCATCTTCCCAGGTAAATACAATGTCTTTTTCTGGTTGAACTTTTATGATATTGTACCGGAGAGATCCGATACCGATTAATTCTGCGATTTTTCTCATTTCTGATTCTTCGAGTTCGTCAGATCTCCTTTTTTTAATCTCTTCATAGGCATGTTCGATGCATTCATCTATAAGCTCATCAAGGTAGACGACCCGGCCTTTTCGGGTGGACATTTTCCCACCAGGTAAGGAGACAAATGCGTAGAAGACGACCTGGGGAAGGATCTTTGTTTTTAGAAGTTCGAGAGCCACGGTCACTTGTTTGGATTCCAGTTTATGGTCCTCCCCGAGTACATTGATGAGGATGTCTGCTTGATTTGCTTTCCATCGATGGTAGGCGATATCCCTTGTCGCGTAGAGTGTGGTACCATTGCTTCTTAAAAAGAAAAATTTGGTATTTCTTCCATGGATACCAAATGGTTCCATATCGATATAGAATGCTTTGTCTTCCTCACGGCAGTATTGTGTTTGTTTTAATTCTTTGACCACCTGGTCAACGCTTTTGTTATATACGAAGGTTGATTCAGGGATGTACGTATCAATGGTGATATGTATTCTCTGTAGACTTTGTTGTATACCGGCAAGCACGGGGGCGTACGCTGTATGGATCAATTCTATAGTTTTTTCATCACCCTGTTCCAATTTTTTAACGATATCACCAATCTGTTCCGCTATGGTGCAATCCAGACCCATGCGCTCATTTGCAGTCTGATAGTATCCAACCATTTGATGATCAGCTTTTTTATAGTCTGACGGGGGGATGTCCTTTTGGTTCAGATTTTTAACCCCCCAGGCTAGAATCGCCACTTGTTTTCCCAGATCATCAAGATAAAATTGTGATTCCACATCGTATCCTGCTGCCTTGAAGAGCCTTACGAGAGTATCACCGATGATGGGGTTTCTTGCGCGGCCAACATGCAAGGGACCATTTGGGTTTGAAGAGGTATGCTCGATAATCACTTTTTTATTCTTTTTTTTCAGATGTCCATAGGTTTCTTTTTTTTCTAAAACTGATTGGAGTGTAAGAGAGGATAGTTCAGTAGTGTTTATGAAAAAGTTCACATAACTGCCCTTTGCTACTACGTTGGTAATCCAATTGCTTTTTGGAATGTCCTTGACAATCTGGGCTGCGATGTCAGCAGGGGATTTTTTTAGGAGCGGGGCAAGTTGGAAGCAAGGGAAAGCAAAATCACCCATGTTTTCTGGCGGGGTTTCAATTTTGATTTCAAAAGCAATATTAAATTTTGAGATAGCTTTTTGAATTCTTGATTTGATTTCATTTTTGCATTCTTCAAGCGGATACATACTATACTGCGGAAATTGTCTTGGTGTTATAAGGTTTTGTTATCGCTTTTTTGTTTTTTTTTTATCGCGCGTCCTAGACTAAGGAAAACCATCTAGATTTATATGTAATGAACGTATTAACGGTGCAATCGGGATGGGTTGCATGGGAAAAACAATAGCACTTAAAATAACAAAAAAAGAGGAACAGATTATTGCAGAGCTCAATAGACTTGGATTGAGTAATAGTGATCTTTTAAGAAACGCTCTTCGTGAATACTTATCTTACATTCATGAATCATCTCCAGAGGACACTGAGCTAAAAAACATTTTTATAAAGCAAGAAGACAAACAGGCAAGAGTATTTGATACCTTTAAAGAACTGAAAGAAGAGATAAAGCATTTACGGCAAGAAATGGAAAAAAATCAAAAACAATTTGAAAACGACATGACCTTACTTCAGAGACGATTATATCTGCTTTCGGTCAGTCATCCAATCGCGACTCAAGATTCATCATCAAGAAAAGAGCATAGTGTTCATGATATTCATCAGGAAGTTGATGAATTTCTTCAGAAACAGTGACAGTAATAACAGAGGAACAAAAAACCACAGTGGATGTTTTCTTAGGTTAAGGTGGTGTGACAAAATATCCTTTTACCGTCTGGAGTAACTGCCTTGTGTCGAAAGGCTTGGTGATGTAATTTTTAATGTATTGTTTGAGGTCATCCATCTTCCAATCGCATTCATCCTTGGCTGATATCATGGAGATGATATTGCCTTGATTGAGTCCCTTGGTTATTATTTCACGAATGGTCGCCCATCCATCCATATGAGGCATCATGATATCCATGAGTATGACACCTTTGAAACCGTGTTCGAGTTCGTCTATGCAGTCTTTGCCGCACGGGACTGTGTATACCTCAAATCCTTCTGATTCAAACAATTCCCGTACCGTGATAAGAATATCAGGATCGTCATCCACAATCATGATCTTTTTTTGCATCCGAATCCAAATAAGGAAACAGATGGTACGGTTATTAATTTTTTGTTATCCATCCATTGAAAATATGTTGCATGCATTGAATCGATGAAATGAGCCTGAAAAAAATATTTTTACGTAATCATTGGGTCAAATGCGTCTGTGTTGTTTGGGGGCCGGGGGTGATTTCGCCCGTTTAATCTTTTTGCAATCTGGTGTAAAAAATTCTTTTCTACCATTTCTACTTGTCTTTTACTGAGATTCGTCTTCCTAATCAATATTTCCCCTCGTTCGTTAATGACCTCGATGATGCCTCGCTCTGCGTCTGAGATTACTTTAAATGTTTTTCCTTTTGTTTGGAGCCAATCCCAGATGTGTTCACCTGTCATAAAAATTCCTTAATTTTTATATATTTTTAAGTTAGTTTATTGGTATTTAAACATTCCGATAAAATCAGTTCAAAACCTGAACGAGTCAAAGAACGAGGTTCTTCCAGGGTCATATTTTCAGTCTGACAGATTTACACCTTATGTTTATATAGTCGTAATAAGAGAAATTGACGCGGTAAACATTAAAGAGATGGAACAAGATAGTGTTTACCTTGAGAGTGAAGCGTGAGTGAATTTCGTATCCCTAATATAAAACTTGAAATGCTACGGGAAGAAGAGGTGGTGTTGAAGACCCAAATCCCCGGGTTTGATGAATTATTTAAAGAAGGGGGCGTTCCGAAGCGAAACGCCATTTTGGTCGCTGGTGGAGCAGGTACCGGTAAGAGCACATTGTGTAGACAAATCTGTTATAATCTTGTTACGCAGGGTAAGCATTGTATGTATGTGAGTTTCGAGGAGAGTATCGAGAAAATTGAGCGAAGTATGTCTGCGTTTGGTTGGGATGCGAAAAGATACGTTGATTCAGGGCATTTGCTCATCCAGAAGATTAATCCGTTGGATATTCTTCGAATGAAATTCGGTTCGGTGAGCGGATCTGGTTCAGCGACAGAGTTATCCTATAAGATTAAACCATTGATTATCCCAAAAGATTTTAATCCAGAGATCATCGTCGTTGATTCATTAACCGCTGTTATCTCTGCGTCTATCAGCAAGGAGAAAAACTACCGGGTATATCTCCAGCAGCTGTTTAATTTCTTTGAAGATACCCATGCAACATCCTTTTTGATAACAGAGACTGAACCGATTCCGACGAGGTTCAGCGAGACAGGGATTGAAGAATTTTTAGCAGATGGGATCATTGTGTTATATAATCTCCAGCTTGGTGATTGCCGGCAGAACGCTATTGAGGTGCTGAAGATGCGGTATTCAAATCATCAGAAGAAAATATTTTCGATGGAAATCTACAATAAGGGGATAAAAGTGTATCCGGACCGACAGATATCATTACCGGTCTAAAGATAGGTAAAGGGTTCTTTTCTGTCACCGATTTTATTAAGGGCATAGGTTGCAAAGATAAGTTCTATGGTTTTTACTTGCTGTCGTGAAAGGCCGGTGCGGCGCAAGATGATGTTGTCACATTCGTCATAAATTGAGATGGTGCCTGACTCTCTGTTTGAGATTGCTTTGAGTATTCTGTTGTTTTGCACCCATATCCAGATTTTAATGCCCTTCGTGCTCATGTTTTCATTCTCGTGTATCTATGATATATATTTCATTTAATAAATATATAAATATTTTCATAAATATTAATATACTATAATGAAACCATGTCAATAATCGTCATGCAAACTGGAGTCGAAGATAACAAATTAATTATATATCCACAATTATACAGAGGCGAGGGTGGATCATGGCGCTCATCCAGACTGATACTAAAGTTACAGTGAGTAAAATGGAACGTGTGAAAACAGGTATTAAAGGACTCGACGAACTAATCTCAGGAGGGCTGCCAAAAGAAAGCATCACCCTTGTCTCAGGACCACCAGGAAGCGGTAAATCTATTTTCTGTTATCAATTCATTGCCCAAGGTGTCCAAGACGGTGAAAAATGCCTGTATCTTACACTTGATAAGAAAATCGAAGGACTACTCCTGCAAGCCTCAGAGTTGGGACTGAATTTCGCACCAGCAATCCAAACCGGACAAGTCAAATTCCTCTTCCTCAATATCAATAAAAAACTCATCTACGAAAGCATGATCAATGAAATCCTCTCAGGCAATTATGACCGTATCGTCCTTGACTCGATAACACCCTTATCAGAGATGCCGATTTATATCAACAACCCTGAATTCACCAGCGAGGTCGATAACATCGACCATGGAGAAATAACGTCAGGGAACTTCCCAGTCAGACGGCTCCATCTCCATTACATCATGAACGCTTTGGAAACAGCAAAATGCACTGCTGTCGTGACCTCAGAGCTCCCATCAGGTTCAACACATTACTCCCGTGATGGCCTCTCTGAATTCCTCGCAGACGCAGTAATTATCCTAAGTCTCGACCCGACAATGGACCGCCGCAAGCTAGCTGTAATGAAAATGCGAAGCACCAAACATACACTGAAGCCACAGAACATAGAAATCGGCAAGGGCGGCATGCAAATAGTCTAAGAACATGTTCCAATACCGACCACCAAAACAGCTCCGGGCGCTTTTCATTATCCATTATGCACCCCTGCTGCTGATTATCCTCATAGGACCCCTTACTGCGTATTACGGTGTCTGGGAGATCCCTTTACCGAAACTTATGACGATCATTTCAGGATGTATCGTTTTTCTCCTTGGCACGTATGTCTATTTCAAATGGGAAATCTTCTGGCATAAAACATACAAAGGACAGCTGGTGACTGATGGGATCTTTCAACAGATCAGACATCCCCATTACACCTCCATCCTCATCGTTGGGTTCGGCCTAGCATTGTTTTTCTATTCCCTCTTTGCATTTGCCATCTCTGTGATCGCCATCCCATTAATGATATGGAGTATAATCGATGAAGAAAAGGTACTGATGAAACAGTATGGGGAGCCTTATAAGGAATATATGAAAAAGGTGCCCTGGAGAATCATCCCAAGGATCTTCTGATGATCCTTGCATCACTTCCTTTAATCATTCGCATTCGATTTTCGGAGGCATCCATTCTCTTTTCTTGAAAAAGAGATAGATCATATAGGTGCACAGGATCGTTGAAACCACCAATATCGCAATGATCCACGGCCATTCAATAAGATCATTTATTTTACCGATACCAAATATCGTAGCAAGCGTGTTTGGGACAAGACCTGCTGTCGCCAGCACCGCAAGCCATGTTGCAATAAAAGCCAACCGGTTGTTCAACATCTGTAATTGGTTATTATAAATGGTCTGCAGCACTTCTAAACCAGATGCGAGCACCTCGCTCATATGTTCACTGAGTGCTATCTGTCTGTTGATATCATCACCCAGGATACCGATACGCTGTAAAAGCTTCTGATTATCTGAGACGGTCTCGGCATCTCCATACCGTAACGAGTTTATCACATCCCATGACGCCCAAAGGGTGTTTAGATAGGTAATCAACGCATGCTTCATTTTATAGATGTCATTGCCGATTTCAACCCGTGGTGCCTTTGGGTCAATCATGTATTTCCCAAGTTCATCGCCTTCTTCTTCGATTTTCCGTAGACCATTGAAATTCTTCTGATTGTTCTCATCGATGATACGAGTCAGAAGAATCGTCAATCTATCGTTCCAAGGTAAATCCTGGCGGATTTTCTTCATAAAGATGTCCGCGTATCGGTAGATTTTTTGTAAACGGATGACTTCTTTTGGATGAATGGTGAGTATCAAATTTTTTCGTACCAAAATCAGCAACGGATAGACCTTGACATCAAATTTATCCACTCGAACTGCTGGTAACATTAAACCTAACTCTGTATCAAGATCCTCATAAGCCGAATAGGGGTCTGTTAGGACACTTGCGACAAGCTGCAAACTAAACTTCAGTGATGATGCGATAACAAAACTATCCTCGTTGATATTCTCAACAGTAAAATCCATCCATTCTAAAGCCTCTTCCTGTAAATGTCCGACAATTTCAGAGATATCGTCACTTTCTTTTTTTATTGTGACACCATCTTTCGAGAGTGAGACGTAAAAAGCGCTTTTTTGTGTCTTTTCGGCTTCGCCCATGATTACTCACCCTGCATGAGATTTTGCTTTAGAATGAGACTACATCAGCAGGGTGCATATAAAACTACGTTTGAAGGTTTCAAAGTAACATAAAAAAAGAAGGACGGACCTGTCGGGATTTGAACCCGAGTCAGAGGCTCCGGAGGCCTCTGTGATATCCAAGCTACACTACAGGCCCAAGACAACCCGGCTAATCCGCAGAAGAATTAATAGGTTTTGCGTGGTCTTTCTTTTTTCTTTATATAGATAGTTTTAGACAAAGAGTAATATTCTATTCGGAATCTCAAAACACTATGGAAAAAACGTAGCAAAAGAAATCCTACTGCCAATCTAAGGTTTTGGTGCCTCGTTTTCCTGTTTTTTTGTTTTAAACTCAGTATAACCGCATTTACCGCAGCTTGTTCGATCTTTATGATCTGCAAGGAACACGCCGTCCCCGCATTTCGGGCAGCTTTTCCGCTGCCGAACAATCTTTTCACCTTCAACCTTAAACACTTCTCTTTTTTCCATGAGTTCACCCTTCTTTTCTTAGGCTTGTTTCTGAGCAGACGGTGGCTTAGTTTCTGCTTTTGCAGGCTTTTCCTTTGGAGCCTCTTTCTTCTCAGCTCCTTCTTTTGAAGTTTCTTTCTTTGCTTTTTTCTTTGTCCCCAGACCATTGCGTTTCAGAATGGGATCTGCTTCCCGTGCTTTTGCATCTTCGATAGAGTGGTAAATCTTCGCATAGCCAACTGTTTTCCGGGAGCCAAAAGAAGAATGCATCGCGTCGACCATGATGGTTTCCTTCTTCGTGTTGAGTTTCTCAGCAAGTTCACTGCGAACCAGCTCTCGTTTCGGAGTACCTTCACCTTCATGAAGAACTGTAAAACGAATCTCGGTTCTGCCAAGCAGGACATTATCAACTTTCGATTGAATCTCAATTTCCATAGGACATCACATTCTATCTAATACTTCTTTTACCTTCTGTTTATGAGCCGTTGTTGCTTGTACGACTACGACCCCCTTATTCGGCAATCCATATATTACTGTTACGCCTGGAGGAGCAAGGTATATTGCAGCCAAAGAAGCAAGATCCTCCTCCCCGTCGACCTCGATACAAACCGGGCCAGCCTGCAGATTCTGAAAAACGCTGTGAATCGCGTCCCATAGCTCATCAGAAATCGTCCCTGGAGGGTTTTTTATCAGGAGATGGACCGCCCCAAAGGCTTGGATGCATGCTTTCATCTCTTCAGGGTAAGGTTTACGTTCTAGGATAAAATCGACGATACAAAGGACGGGAGAAAACCCATGCTTCAGAAGAGTGTAGGTGACCTTGTCTCCAACAGAAACAATGTGCTTTTCTTTTTTAAGGAGTTTAAGAAGGGTTGGTTCGTCGACCAATTGTCCAATGTAGCCTTTCAAAGTATCCTTGAGATCATCAGGTAAAACATGCATCGTTAACTTACCTTTAAAGCATATTTCCCAGGTTTTGTGATGTTCATCTTCTTGGCCACCTGGGAATGTTCCGGGTCACGAACAATCACATACCCTCGCCATCGGCTTACGGTCTGATCAGAACAGTTTGGACAGCGGTCCTTTTCCGTTAACAAATGACAGGATTTACATGCATTTAATGTTTTCATTTTTTCTCCCTTTGTTCATCCTTTTTTTCTTTTCGGTCTTCCCGTTTTTTTTCGCCTCGTTTTTCATCTTTTGGTTCTACGAGCCATTCATGGGTACCTAACGCTGGTTGTCGCATGGTCAGACCGATTTTGCTTTCCCGAGCAGATAATTCGTTTAAACTTACGGCGACTATCCGGGCGCGTATCGCATCACCGACTTTAAGGATCCGTTTTGTTTCTTTTCCCTGAATGCGTCCGCTTTCTGCATCAACATCCACATAATCGTTCATAATCTGGCTCATATGGAGCAGGGCATCAAGAGGACCGATATGGCAAAAGGCACCGAACTCGACGATTTCACAGACCATACCATCAACAATCTCCTGAAGGAGGGGATTGAAGGTGAGAGCTTCGAATTCAACTTTCTGATACATACCCCCATCACCATGGATGACGATACCGTCACCTAGCGGGGTGATGTTATCGACAGCGACAATTAACCCATAATTCCGCCGGATGGTCCCTTCAAATGTTTTCTGGACGATATCTTTTATAGCCTCGTTTAAATCTTCACCAAATCGCTCGGGAGGTACTCGAATCGTATCATTAATTTTTGCTAAGGCGTACATTATCTCACTTTTTTATCCTTGATTAAAGTTCGAACTGGAATGGTCTTATTCCTTAAATTCTTTTTGAGTGGTAAAAGAGCTGAAAAACAGGGTAAAATTTCTTCCTATAACCCAAGAAACGTTCAGAGATTCCTTGTTAAGGAGAAGATTTATAAAATACTCACTATTCCCCTTCTTGTAACACTACGTCATAGAGTTGCTCCGTAGAAAGAAGAATTACAAGGAGAAAGAATCATGGCAGAATTTAAAGTCGTCGTCAATGATATACAATCTGGTAAATCATACAATATCCCTGTGAGCGGACATCATGCCAACTCATTGATAGGCAAGAAAATCAACGATGAAGTCGATGGCATCTTCGTCTCACTTCCAGGATACAAACTCAAAATAACTGGAGGAACCGATAAAGATGGATTCCCCATGAGGCACGATATCCCTGGATCGACCCGGAGACGTTTGCTTCTCAGCAAGGGTCTTGGTTTCAAACCAAAGGAGAGAGGGAAACGAAAAAAGAAATCAGTCCGTGGGAACACGATAAACCAGGAAATCGTCCAGGTGAATATGAAAGTCTTGAAACCTGGTGCGAAACCAATCGAAGAAATCATCAAAGGCGAAGGGAAAACAGAAGTAAAAGAAGCAGCTCCTAAGGAGAAGAAAGAGGAGCAATAATGAGTTTTCCGAAACCACCTGAGGTCAACATCGGGATGATTGGACATGTTGACCATGGGAAAACGACGCTGACTCAACGGTTAACCGGAAAATGGACTGATGAGCATTCCGAGGAACTGAAGCGAGGTATTTCGATTCGTCTTGGGTATGCTGACGCTGCTTTTTATAAATGTCCTAATTGTGAGGATCCCTCTTGTTATACGACGCAGAAAGTCTGTCCGAATTGTAAAGGTAAAACTGAATTATTACGTGTGGTTTCTTTTGTTGATGCACCGGGACACGAGACACTGATGGCAACGATGCTTTCTGGTGCAGCCATTATGGATGGGGCAGTGCTTGTGATTGCTGCAAACGAAGTCTGTCCTCAGCCTCAGACCCGGGAACATCTCATGGCTTTGGAGATTATCGGTGCAAAACGGATAATTATCGTGCAAAACAAAATCGACCTCGTCTCAGAGGAAGACGCAGTCAAGAACTATGAACAGATCGTGAAGTTCGTGAAAGGAACCTGTGCTGAGAGTGCACCCATTATTCCAGTGAGTGCGCATCATGATATTAACATTGATGTGTTGATTAAGACAATGGAGGATTACATCCCAACCCCAAAGAGAGATATGGAAAAACCACCGCTGATGTATGTTGCCCGGAGTTTTGATGTCAATAAACCTGGGGCAAAACATAGTGAATTAAAAGGTGGTGTAGTAGGAGGATCACTTCTACAAGGGACGATTAAAAAAGGGGAACAAATCGAGATCGCACCTGGGAGAAAACGGGAGGTGGAAGGAAAGGAGGTCTTAGAACCGATCTTTACCACCGCTCATTCGTTGATGACCGGTGGAACCATGACTGAGACGGCCTTACCCGGTGGATTGATTGCGATTGGTACCGAGCTTGACCCTACAATGGTCAAATCTGATTCATTAGCAGGAAAACTTGTGGGACGACCCGGACAGCTTCCCCCAGTGCTGGATACATTTGATTTATCGATGTGCCTTCTGAAACGAGCGGTAGGAACGGTTGATGAGAAGAACGTCGAACCGCTCAAGACCAATGAACCGTTGATGCTGACGGTTGGGACCGCGACCACTGTCGGAATCATCAGTGAACTTCGTCCAAATTGGATCCGGGTGAAACTGAAACTACCGGTCTGTGCTGATCAAGGGCAACGTATCGCGGTGAGCAGACGCATCGAAGGAAAATGGCATCTGATTGGGTACGGGGAGATAAAATCCACAAAACAGTGATCTTGGATAGCAGTGCTATCCTGATGTTTTTTGAATTTTCTGTTGATTGGAAAAGGGAGCTTGACCGTCTTGTTGGCGCGTATCGTCTTGTGGTCCCAGCAGCAGTGGTTCGGGAGCTAACGGTTCTTGCGACTCAGAAAAAAGGTCAGAAGAAAATCCTAGCTGCTCTAAAGCTCATCGAGAATCTTGAAAGAATTGAGGATTCTGCAGGTTTGGCTGATGAAGCTGTACTGAATATTGCCAAGGAGACCCAGGGGATTGTGGTGACGAATGATTCGGTGTTGCGGCATCGGTTGAAAGCGCAGGGAAGCTTTGTGATTTTTTTACGGGGTAAGAAAAAATTGGTTGTGGATGAATAAGAAGGTCTTATGAAGAAAGTTTTTATAAACAGTCCCTATTCAGCATGCTATCGCGTCGGGGTGGCTCAGCCTGGTCAGAGCGCCTGACTCATAAGCTCAGCTCAAAGGTTCGTCTGAAGCGTAGTTGCGCTAAGATATCAGGAGGCCGCGGGTTCAACTCCCGCCCCCGACACCTTATTTAAATACTCAACAGGAGAAAAAACACCCTTTTTTCGTGACTGCACTCTGAACCCGCAAAAGGAAGGAATCTGAACCTGCAAGGTAATGACAAAAAGACTTAAAAACAAAACATGACTTCAATTTCAATTGAAAAAATTGCTTAATCTCTGTTCCTTCGGAGGATATTGTTTTTATAGGAGAACATTCATTTAAAATATTGATACAGGGGGAAAATCATGAGTAGAAATCATTTATTTAGAAAAGGTTTGACGGCTGGAATTATCTCACTTTTCTTTGCAACTATCATTATCCCATCATCGTATGCAGATGATTCATTCACTTACTTCTCAGACAAAGAAAATGCAATACCCGCTAGTGCAGAAAATTGGTCGTATAGCAATTTTACGCTCCCTAATGTTCATATCACCTATGACCGCAACAAATGGAAATGGGGAGTTGTAGAGTTCGAGGATTCTAACCCGGAATTTGATTTGAATTACTCGTCCTTTGGGACTAATCCTGATTGGGTGAATGTTGGGTTCAATATAACGATTTTCTGCCATACGCAAGCACAAGTATTCCCAGCATGGTTTGAGATGGACATCGAGTTAGCCCCAAATGGAAGCATCCCTCAAGGCATGGGTGGTGGAGGCGCTATTTTGAGGAGATGGAATTGGACATCGCAAGAACACTTGGCGTATTTTGCTATCACGAAAGACATGGTAAATACTGACGTTCAAGGGAAAATCGCTGTGGTAGGAATTCCACCAAGATTGTTTTTCCTATCATATTTATTCATTCCTCTTCACATATTTTGGTGGTTCGCTGATTTCAGAATGATCATTCCCTTGGAGGAACGACGTGGGGCTACAATGGAATTTACCATCCATGTTCATGATTAAAATCAATATATTTGATAGGAGATTATGATAAAGGAGGTAGGAAAGTATGGATAAGAAACCTCTGATTGGAGTCAGTATCCTGGCTGTGGTTCTTCTTGTGATGGGTTCATTGAGTAATGTTGTTGGGTATCAAACACAAAATATTGAAAAATCACAATTCTTATCTATGAAAAAGACGCAAAGTTCAGCCATCGATTCTTTTAATAATGAAACAGAATTAAAATATTACGATGTAGAATTATTAGATATAGTCTTGGGATTCGAACGAGATATTTGGAAATCCGCTATTCGACTGACTCAAGATGAGATGGCTGCCTATGCCGGGTGGACTTTGACAAAAGTCAACATTGCGTTTTGTGCAGATGCCGGGTGTTCTGTAGCAGATGTTCGGATTTATCTTTATGGCAAGGGAACAAATGTATATCCTGGTCCCCTTATTGCCAATGATACTGTATGGACAATAGATACAACAGGTATAACGACTGTACCTCTTGTAACATCCATCAATCTCTCTGACTATGAGGAACTCTGGATTGCGATTGAATGGACACCTATTGACACACAAGGTGTAGGTATTTTTTACGCTTGGATGGACCAATTATCTGGGCCTCATGTTACAAATAAAAGCGACTTTATCTTCCTTAATAGCTGGGGCTGGACTCAATTGCATACAATCAATCCGGTATGTGATGGTCGATGGGGAATAGGAGCAATTATTGAAGACACCCGTCCAACGGAGTTGATGATTGGGTATATCCATGGACCAGTTGGAATAACAACGAAAATTTCAAATATTGGTGTAAGAGATGCCGAAAATGTTTCTTGGTCAATATCGGTTAATGGTGGTTTTCTTCATGGAGTGGTTATTTTAGAAAGTGGAATGCTCTCGTTATTAGATATGGGTTCCTCTACAGGAATTAATGTCGGTATGTTCTTTGGATTCGGCAAGATACTAATTATAATAACTGCTGAGGCAAAGAATGCACCTGAAGTTCAAGCAATAAAAACTGCAATTTTACTTGGCCGTTTTGTCTTCAGAATTAAATAAAACCAAAAGGTTGGAAAATGATGATAAGGAAATGGTTGGCAATAGGAATCATTCTCTTGTTCGTTGGTGTGACCATAGCACCAACTATCAGCTTCAACACCGTGAAAGCATCCCAGGATGACGACTTGGTGGAAGTCACCACCCAAGCATGCGGCATCCAAGGATATGGTGATACTACTGTGAAACTCACCAGGGAACAATACCAGAACCTGGAACAGTATCTGGTGGAGTTAAGAGCCAGGTTGAACCAGACAACAACCAGGGAGGAAGCAGCCCCCATCTTCAAAGAAGCAGTGGTGGAGCTGGATAAGTACGGGTTGTTACCAAAAGGGATGAGTGTTGAGCGAGCACAGAGGTTGGTGATATCCAAGTGTGTTAGTCAAAGGTCTGGAGAGTTATTAAAAAGAGTATTTGGAGGAAATCAAAATAGTGAAAATTTTAATGAGTATTGTACAGTTTCTGGCAAAGTAACGAGAGCAAGATCTTTTGGTGCATTTTATCCAATTCGTCTCCTCTTATCAGTTTTAGGGAATAGAATTAGTGATTTTTGGATGGTCAGATGGGTATTTTCAGAAATCCTTTTAGATTTGCGAAGTATATATTTTCCCTTGTATTTATTTAGTGAATTCAGTATCGGTGAAAGTTATTGGTATTATCAAGAACAACATTATGAGTATTATCCCTCCGTTGGATGGATTTCATCTACTGGAACTAATGGTTTAATAAATTATACTGGAGAGTTTTATGGTCAAATACGAGAAATACCAACATTAAATTTGGGTCCAGTAGGAAAAGAAATCTATTATTCAGGTATCTACGGTTTTGCAGGATTTTGTATTAGAAAATCAAACGGTAGTGAGTTAATAGGTTCATGTCGTTTAATTGATATCGGACCTTCTCCCCCTGAACAATAATCATATGAACTGACAATCTGAAATTGTCTGAAAATGATAATCTAAGGATCAACAAAAAAAAAAAAAAAAAAAAAAAAAAAACTGTGTCAATACTTTTCCTCTGGTTTCTTAAAATCGACAAAATATTGGAGGAGCATTGAATCCCTGGCAATCATTCCCAGTGGGGGATTTTATGCCAGTCCTTCACTTCCCCCACGGGTGGGAGCACTGAAATCTTGGCACGCATTCCCGACAGGAGCATTATATTCCCTTTTTGGTGGGAGCTGTAACCCCGGGGGTACATGTCCGCCCCCGACATGCTATTTATTAGCACGGTTATTTAGAGGAGAAAAATCATTTTAATTAATTATTAAATGAACCGTTAAAAAGAGTAAAAACCTCGAATAAAAATATCTAATTGAATATTACATTTTATTATCTTCTGAGAAATTTATCATTATTTTGTCCAACTTCTATGTGAATATTTTTTTATACTATGGATAGAGTATGAAATAAAGAGGCAGGTAAAACATGAGAAAAATACTACTAGTGACAATCATTCTCCATATCATTTTTGTAAATTCTGTCTCTGTTCTTGGAATTGTTGACACAGTTAAAACGACAATTGGTCAAGCCGAAGACATAGATGATATCATCATTGATAAGATGGAACAGCGACATCTTCCTGGTTTGTCAGCTTCAATAGTAATTGGGAAAACCGTTCGGTGGCAAAATGCATATGGTTATGCCAACATAGAAAGAAACGTCATGGTAACAAATAAGACGTTGTTTAAGATTGCCTCAGTTTCAAAAACGATTACAGCAACTGCGTTAATGCAACTCTACGATCAAAAGCTTTTCAACCTATCCGATCCAATAAACGAGTACCTTCCGTACCCGGTGATTCATCCACTGTATCCCTCAACACCTATTACATTTCACATGCTACTGACACATTCATCTGGGATTAACGACAATTGGGAGTACTTGTTTTATTTTCAAGGTGATGCACCAATTCCTTTTCAGGTTTTTCTTGAGGAATACTTAGTTCCAGGAGGATTGTACTATGATGCTGAGAATAATTTTTGTCACTGGGAACCCGGAACAAGTTGGGATTATAGCAATATCGCTGTTGCATTGGTCGGTTATTTGGTTGAAGTTATTTCAGGTGTTAACTTTACAGAGTATGTAGAGTCTTCGCTTTTTTCTGCTTTGGAGATGGATGAATCCGCGTGGTATTTACGAGATCTGAATGTGTCACATATAGCGATGCCGTATCATTGGAACGGTGCAGGATACCAACCCTACGGTCATATCGGGTATGTCGATGTTCCCGCGGGTGATTTGAGAACCAGTTCGTCTCAGCTTATCCATTTTCTGACGATGTTTATAAACAATGGTGTCTACAAAGGCCAGATGATTCTTGAGAATAGTACCGTGCATTTGATGTTAACTCCGCAGTTACTATTTCAACCAAATATCGGGTTGATATGGTGGAAAAGCTCAATCGGTGGAAGAACGGTTTGGGGACATAATGGGGTAGATTTTGGGGCACGAGCGATGATGCATTTTGACCCAAGCACCAATATAGGCGTTGTTGTACTTACCAACGGGGAAGGAGATCTTTCAGATATTTGTGATACACTTTTTGACTATGCAGAAACTATAGTAAATGTTCCTCCAGATGTTCCAATAATTAAGGGGCCAACAACAGGTAGACCAAATACGCTCTATACATATACCCTCGAAACAATAGACACAGAAGGAGACGATGTATACTTTTGTATAAACTGGGGAGATGATACCGCCGAGGTTTGGATAGGGCCTTATGCATCTGGTGAAGAGGTACTGGCAACTCATTCATGGTCAAAGATGGGTATCTATAGTATCAAGGTCAAAGCTAAAGATGTATATGATGGTGAGAGCGACTGGACTGTTTTGTCTGTAACCATGCCAAAAAATGTAATTTCCAATTTAGAGGCTCATCGAATATTCAATTGGTTGTTTGAACGATTTCCAAACGCCTTTGCTATCATACGATGGATTCTTAATTCCTACGAATCGAACTTTATTTATCTTCCAATTTTTATCTTTTTTGGTGGTAACTATCACCCTAAAATGTGATATGCATCTCCCCGAAATATTTTTATTTATGAAACCATTAAACGCATCAAAGTATAATCAAGATGATTCAATGACTTCAATGAAACCTTGGTATCAAGCATTATTTGAGAATTACGCAAATACCTATGAAAAAGAACCATATACAAAGGGAACTATTGGTGAATGTGATTTCATTGAAAAAGAAATTGGATATAATAAAGGTCTCAAGATTCTTGATATCGGATGTGGAACCGGAAGGCATTCTATTGAACTAGCAAAACGCGGATATCAGGTTACAGGAGTGGATTTATCTGATTCGATGCTTAAAAAAGCAAAACAAAACGCAAAAAAGTACCAGGTCGCGGTTAAATTTGAACAACATGATGCACGAAGTTTAGGATATAAATCTGAGTTTGATGTAGCTATTATGATTTGCGAAGGAGCGTTTTCTTTGATGGAAACTGATGAGATGAATTTCCAAATACTAGAAAATGCTTATCATGCCTTAAAATCAAAAAACAGTAAATTAATATTTACCACGCTTAATGGATTTTTCCCTCTTTTTCACTCAGTAAAAGATTTCATGGAATCTGAAAAAAAGGAAGGGACTTCAGAATATTCTCAAAACAAGTTCGATTTAATGACGTTCAGAGACCATGGTATAACTACTTTTATTGATGATGACGGAAAGAAAAAAGAACTAACGTGTAATGAACGATACTATGTTCCATCTGAAATAACTTGGATGTTGAAATCACTTGGCTTTACGAAAATCGACATCTTTGGTGCCAAGCTTGGAGCATTCAGTAGAGATGATCCATTGACCACCGAGGATTTTGAAATGTTGGTCATCGCAGAAAAATAAAAAAAGTGGTTTTATCTGCTGGTTTCACATCAGATTATCCCTCAAACTCATCTGTTATTTTCTGTAACGCCTGGATGAGACCATCTAATTGTTTGATTATTTTTAAAGCCTCTATTTTACTTCCTTTCAGTTTTATCCTGTTTTTAAGAAGGGCCATGGCAGTTCCAATCTTCCCTTCAAAAATATCCCGATATACTCCATAGTTCCCGGTGATGACAAAAACAGCATCCTTCCCGGTAAGTATACCCTCCGTGTGAAGAATAAAATCATGTAACCTGCCATCGTTGAGTTCCAGATAGAAACTCATCATCGTATCCTTGGGAGGGACATGTTCGATGATGCCAAGTAACGATGTTGTCAAGTTCCCAAGATCTTCCACAGGATCAAGATTCTCATCGATATATCTCTTCCCGTATTCTATCCATTCATCTGACAGAAATTTTACCATTCTTCAAAGTCCCCTAACACGGAGTGAAGAACATCTCGAAAAATTCTATCCTCCTCAGGGGTCAGTCCCTTGGGGAGGGGATACAGCACATGCTCCTTGCGATAAATGCCCTTAAATAAATAGTTAATAAGGGTGAAAATATTGCCCATGACCAGGGATTTTTCTGTGGTCTCCAGTAAGGTCGTACTAATTCTACCTGCGGCTTTTGGGTCGTTATGGTCATAGAAATAGTCATATTCAATGTAGATGAACTTGCCTGTGTCCAGAGGACTGATAAATCCCAACGCATGCTCCAGCTGATACTTATCGCCGACCTCGGCAAACATGTCAATCCATCGCAGGATGTGTTTTTTATCACCTGCCCAGACCGCTCCACCAGGCCCCATCGCCATCCGCTGTCTCATGAGTCGGGAAGGTAAAATACGGAACGCATGGAGCCAGACCACATTCGTGAACTCTGGTTTTGCGTAAATTTTTTTGAAGAATTCCTGCAGGTCAGAATCGTAGACCTTTGCGATGTTAGCTGGTGTCGCATCCAATCCTTGCTCCAGATGTTTTTTCATAGGTCCTGCAAAAATCGCCTTGAGCGGGTCTTTCTCCTCTGAAAGTATTTTTAAAAATTCGCTTTCTTTCAAGGACGCCAATTTCGGTGATCCAAGGATCAAGGTCTTAAGCATGGCTTGATCAATGATGCAATCAGCCATTTCTTCAACGATTTTTTTATCCTCCTTGGTGCAGATTACATCTACGACGTAGCGGAGTTTCAGATAGTTCTTACAGACATCCTCAAAATCTGTCGCTATCTGCCGTGTCGGGCATATGAACTCCGCAAGATATTTATAAGAAAGAACAGCAAGTGACAGACCAATTCTTCGCTTCCCCAGCTCTAGGACCAAATCAAGGGCATCTTGAACATTATCAAACGGAACAAAGACCGCTTCCTCCGTTTCGAACACAGGGAAGAGTTTCACTGTGACCTCTGTAATAATATACGAGGGGCTTAGAGAGATATTTGTAAATCCATTATCGGTCGCATATGGGTTTGATATCTCCAGGTCATGATGATGACGGATGTTGCCATCCATATCGACGAGTTCAAGGTCGATGAAATTATCTGCAAAACAGCCATAGGTATTTCCCCAGGTTGTTACAATCCCGGTCGTTGCGATGTTGGCGCATACATGTGCTCCGGCTTCTGCGACATTGGCCCGTAACTTATGTCTATAGGCCTCTTTTTGGAGTTCAAAAGATGTGACCCCTGCGCCCACCGTGGCAGTGGAGCTTTCCGTATGAATGGATAGTTTTTTCATCCGTAAGAGGTCAATGACGATTCCTCGTTCCAGACTGGTCGCATTGGATAGCACCGTTGGTGTCGCAACTGATAGCGCGGTTCCACCGCTGCGGGGCAAAAAAGGTATGTTCTTTGTGTTTGCGAACTGAATGATTTTTGATACCTGCTCGGCATTCTCAGGCATGACGATATAGTAATTCAAGGCAGCATCAGGAGGGATGATGGAACGGATATACGATGAGATAATCACGGGATCATTGGTAGCCCATTGGTCACCAACAATACCACGGAGACCTGTGACGATATCGTCCTGTGGTATTTTCTGCAGCTGGGTTTTATCCAGTGATGCAACATATTCCTTCAAGGCTTTGGCAACTTTCTCGGGACGTAGCTGGGTAGCAAAATTACATTGTTTATCACAGACACCACATAGGCAACAAGAATCGGCAATCTCAATGAGTTTCTCTGTTGGTTTAATTCTCCCTTGTTGTAAATGCTTGACTAGTTCCATCCGACCCTGCGGCCAGTATGCGAGATACCCATGTTTTTTCCCGGAAGGGCATAAACCAGACCCAAGAAAATCGATACGGCACATCCCACAGTGGGTTCCTTTTTCCGCAATCCGCACTGCGTCATCTAAACTAGTTTTTTTCAGTGTTACGACCTGATTTTTTGCCATCTTTTTTTCCTCCATGGCAACTATTTGTTTGTTTTTCATGTCATTTCTGTTATTAAATGTTTTTATTCGTTTTTTGTCCTGAATCATGTTTTTTTTTAAAAAAAAAAAAATAATCGAGTCACTAGTTTTAGATCGGATGCATTCAGCTGAGCTGAACCTGCATCTTGTTGAGAAGCAAGGAGAGGAAGGCGGAGAGGAACGGATGCTTCTGTAGAAATGTTTTTAGGAAATCAAATTCGAATTGTGATACGAGTGGCATGTTCACATCAAGGGTCGCCCATGGACTTTCTGCATTAAAAACGTCTTTTGCTTTTACTTTGACTTGATAGGTTCCTTTCTTTGTCCATGAGTGATTGGCATGTACGACGAAGCCTGGTGGGAACGCACCAAGCCATCCTGTGTTGCTGCCATCGCCCCAATCGATCCAGTAGAAGATTGGATCCATATCTAGGTCCGTTGTGGTGGTGTTGAACATATACTGTTGTCCGGGTTTCCCTTTCGCAGGTCCTGTGATCGTAGGGGTATTGGGTGCATTATCAATGGTAACTGTGTCAGAATCGGGTGTGGGGTCGATGTTTCCGACCGTATTAATCGCACGAGCATCCATCACATGAGGGCCATGGGGGAGCGGAAATGTGGTGAACATGTAGTTCTCGACAGGCTGGTTATAGAAACCATCGCTGGGTATCGCTGCATTCCAATATCCACCGTCTATGCGATAGAGCACGACCATAATATTGTTTATTGATACATCGTTGCCTGGATTGTGCGTCTGGGGATTATTATTTGGATAGGGGACTTCGGTTGCAGTACCCGTATAGGTGAGAGTCTGGAGTGGTGTTGGATCCTGCGGATAGGGATTTAACACTGTTTCCGGGAAGGTGTCAACGATATCTTGAATCGTGTCCATATCGGTGTCTCTCCAGCCAACCTGAAGCTTTGTTCCTGAAGAAAGTACAAGAGCATTGGTATCCATCAGACACCCTGATCCTTCGATATCAGCAGCATTCAGGTACCCACTGTATTCGGTGATTCCATCATATTCATCGGTTGCCCAGAAGATGTGCCCGGTCTCGTGGGCCATAACTTGGTTCATGGCAGAGATACCCCATCCGTCGTTATCGTAGGTCATCACGAGATACGGACCACCGAGGAAGGCGTAGGCGAAATACCCATCCGAGAAATTTCCACCTACATCGTTGCTGCTATCAACGAGAAACACGGTAAAGCACCAATCGGTTCCTTTTGCAGTTCGCATCGCGTTAACATAATCCCGTGTTCTCTGCATCCAGTCACCGGTCGTGTACCCAAGATAAGCCATCGCCTCACATACCCAGAGTTTCTCGTAGGTAGGATCGGTCATCGCAGAAGGATGAATGATTGGTTCATAACTCGTTGGTACAGCTGTGTGAACATCCAAGACATAGCTAAGACTAGCCCATTGATTCTGGCCGACCCACCAGGACATGGCTTGATTGATCTGGGTTTGAACATTGTTTATTTCTGTTGGAGTCCAATTTTCTGTGTTTGGATCAATTGCTCCATTACTTTCTAGGAAAATCAACCCGACTGACACAGAACCGATTAAGTATTCGCTTGTGTCGTAATAACCAGGTTCAGGACCAGATGGAGAGGTCATGACGGAAGGGTCTACGTAGCGGAGGAGGTCATCGCTGAGTACTTCGATTTCACCTGGACATTCGTTTGTTAGGTTTTGTGTGTTTTCAATTCTTTTTTCAGTGTGCGCAGAAAGTGCCAAGGTGCTTACGCATAATAAGCCTATTATAAAATAACAAACAATCTTAGTTTTCATATTTCTTCCCTGCGATAAGTTATCACAGTGGGCTTATTTATATATTTCTTAGTAATAATTCAGTTATTCTCCGAGAAACAAAAAGACTTTTACTAAGAAAAAAAGATGAAAAAGAGGCGAATTTCTAGAGTAAAGAATAATTATTTCTCTTATCACGCTTGCTTAAGATAATATCACTTGCTATTGCACTCGTGTAAAAAATATAAAAAAAACAACAGAAATTCAAGAAATAATGATAAAAAAATAAATATATCTGTTTGTGATTAAAATAATGAGAAAGGATGTCCTATGAGAAATAAACAGAAAAAAACTGTCCTGTATGCTTGCCTGGGATCTGTACTCTTCATTCTTCTCACCTTATCTGGTTGTATGCATAAAATCCCAGAAGACCCAAATACGTTTACTAGGACAATTCTTTTCGATAGTCTTACCCGGTCGTATCGAATCCACATCCCGCCATTAGTACCAGAGAACAGCAGCCCCGCTCTTGTGTTTGTTCTTCATGGTGGTGGCGGTACTGCTGAGGGCATGGAACGAACCTTGACCCAAGGGGGATTTAACACACTGGCTGACCACTATGGCTTCCTTGTTGTGTATCCCGATGGCATTGAAAAAAATTGGAACGATGGAAGAAAAAACGTCTCTGATCCCGCCCATGAACAAAACATCGATGACGTCGGTTTTATTCAAGCCCTTATTGAGAATCTTACTGATGAATTCAATATTAATCCCACTCAAATATTTTCTACAGGAATATCAAATGGGGCGATGATGTCCTATCGTCTTGCATTTGAGATACCTGAAAAAATCGCTGCGATCGCCCCAGTCGCAGGAGCAGTACCAATCGATCTGCTGTCGCATAACATATCAGATAATCCAGTCTCTGTCTGCGTTATCAGTGGAACACATGACCCGCTTGTACCATGGGCAGGAGGATTGGTCGGTACTCCAAGAAACCCACGGGGGGTTGTGATCTCGGTACCTGAATCTGTCTTATTTTGGGTCCTGCATAATAACTGTTCCACTACACCAAATAGCACGGTATTACCAGATAAAGACCCAAAAGACCATACCTGGATTCAACAAGACACCTATACAGGAGGCGCAGGGAACGCCGAGGTGGTTTTATACACTATTTATAACGGGGGTCACACCTGGCCAGATGGGTACCAATATCTCCCTGAGATACTCGTCGGGAGAACATCCCATGATATGGATGCAAATACAGTGATTTGGGATTTTTTTTCCACCCATTCAAAACAACAATAAAACGATATCAGTGATTTGTTGATACGAGGTTATTTACCGCTCTGGTGAAGAGAATATCATAGAAGAGAAAGACTCCCACTCAGGTACCAAGCCTACCGAATTTTGATTGATAGTTTTGCGTATTTAAAAAATGTTTGTATACCTCAATGTTTCTTTGTTTTTTTTGTTTTTTTTGGTTGCGTGGATTTGGCTTGTTGTTTAACCATACCATCCTGGGTCTTTTTTTTCGTCTGACCTGTGTCTGTATTCTCGGTGACATCGCTCATCGTGGTATAAACAGAAACTACTTTTCCGTTTTCGTCAAAGAGGAAAAAATCATGGGAGATAACATACCTTTTTTCACCAGTTATCGTCTGGAATTCCCGTAAATTACCGCTTGTATACGATGTTCCCTGAGATATCTTCTGCGAGAAGGACTTCTTCGCATTCATTCGTTCATGTTTGGAGATGAAATCAAAGATTGATCTTCCGATTACTTCGTCTTTTGTATACCCAAATGTCTGGCACCATTTCTCATTGACATCTGTAATCACGCCTTTCGGATTTAAGGTATGGTAGGGAACTGGTGCTTTTTCATAGAGGAGTTTGAATTTCTTCTCTGATTCTTGTAAGTTTTTTTCCATTTTCTTTTGATCACTGATGTCTTTGATGACACCGATTGAGCCGACGATTTTATCTTCATGATTTTTCAGAACACTCAGGGAGAGATCGACGTCTAATTGTTCGTTATCCTTCTTTTGTATTTTTGTTTCAAGATGGTGTTGCATACCTTTTTGGCGAATGTTCTGCGATCGTATTTTTTGCCATTCGGAGTGTGGATAGAGGTCCTTGACAGGCTTAAGATGTAAGTTTTGTTTATCCATCTCTAGTAATGTTTCTGCATATTTGTTCCAGGAGATGATTCGTTCATTTTCATCGGTTAATGTGATAGCGACAGCAGAGTTATCAAAAATTGTTCTGTATCTTTTTTCAGATTCTTTTAATTCTTTTTCGACTTTCTTTAGCTCAGTGATATCTGTTATGATTGCGACTGACCCGACGATTTCCCCGTTGCATCCTTTTAAAATACACAGCGAGAGGTCTACATCGAAGGGACTTTTGTTTTTTCGTAGCATCTTTGTTTCCATACGATATCGAATACCTTTTTGCCGAACGTTTTCCAGGCGAATTTTCTGCCATTCTTCAGACGGATAGAGAGAATGCACAGGCTTCATGAACAGATCTTTTTCTTGCATGTGTAACAGATCTTCTGTGTATTTGTTCCAAGAAACAATGCGTTCTTGGTTATCTGCCAACATGATAGCTACCGAGTAATTGTCAAAAATTGTTTCAAATTTCTCTTGCGGGCTTACTAAGTCGATAATGGTCCTTTTTGGTTCGTATCGGGAAGATTCTGTCGAGTTTGTGGATATAAATTCCTTCTGCTGAATCAGGGTAGTTGACGTGCAGTTCCGGTTGGAATTGCTTGACAAAGGTTTCGGTAGTTTTCCTAATCGTTCCTCTTCTCGAAGTGTTTTTATTATCTCTGGCTCAGTTTTCACGTGACCACCTCTAAAATCCTATTTTTCATTAATTGGACGATACCGCTCTTCACATGATACGTATGTGTTGTTCTGCCCAACTCTTTTATTCTCTCTGTAATCGCGTCCCATCTCTAACAGCCTCATTAATGAGGTCAGCATAGGAAATACATTCACTGTATTAAAAATTACTCACAAGACTTCGGTTTCTATGATTCTTCTGTCTAAAATGACGATGGAACCAAGACAGGGAAAATTTTAAATCCTATTATTTATACATCCCCGTCGGAGGCACTGAACAATATGTGGTTACAAATACGTCTTTATGTGCTCGTTGGTCTTATGTTTGCGATCCTATATGGGATCCTAACAGGAATTGGATATTATTTAGGGGTCACAGGATTCTATTTTTATATCCTAATCACCGGGGTAGCTGCGGGTTTTGTCTTGTTACAATATATCATCGGACCGAAAATCGTGGAATGGTCCATGAAAATCAAGTATGTCAGTGAACAAGAATACCCGAAACTTCATATGATGACCGCAGAGTTAGCGGTAAAAGCAGGGCTTCCCAACAAACCAAAGGTAGGTATATCGCAGCTACCGATACCTAATGCCTTCGCGTTTGGTCGGACTAAGAGAGGCTCACGGGTCTGTGTCACCAGAGGGCTTCTCGACCTTTTAAATGATGATGAATTAAAAGCGGTCCTTGGGCATGAGATCTCCCATATTAAGCACCGGGACGTGGCGGTTATCACAATTCTAAGTGTGATTCCAATGATATGTTACATGCTGTATATTACGTTTTTATGGGGTGGTATGGGTCGACGCAGCCGGGATAGCGGGGGAGCAATCGCTATCGGGCTTCTTGCCTTGGTTGTGTATTTCATCACCAGTCTGCTGGTGATGTACGGGTCACGGATACGGGAATACTACGCAGATAAAGGCAGCGCCGAGCTTGGAAACCAACCGCATCATTTAGCAACCGCTCTGTATAAACTGACACTAAGTTCAGCACGGACCCCTAAACATGCACTGAAACAAAGTGAAGGGATGAAGGCGTTTTTTATAAATGATCCGTCCAGAGCCATGTATGAGGTTCGTGAGCTGAAGGATATCGACCTGGATATGAGTGGCACGATTGACCAAAACGAACTGATGATGCTTTCAGCAAAAAAAGTAACCCTTAAGACCGGGGATAAACTCATTGAAATCCTCAGTACACATCCCAATGTCGTGAAACGAATCAAACATCTCGCATCTTTTTCAGAAAACCAGTAAAATCAGAGGCACCAAGTTCGTTATGACAAAGAAGAAAAACTTGGAATGACGCGAGAAAAGATTCATATTTTATAAAAAAAAAAAAAAAAGGGGATTTTATTTTTGTACTACACCACCCCATTTCGAGATATACACAATGCCTAAGACGGAAACCACTGTGATTATCAATCCCATAACTATCCCGTAGATAAGGGCTGTTGTGTCTGGAAATCCGCCTTCTTGCCACAGTCCAGCTAGTTTCATCGCTCCGATAATGATATCTTTCCAGATGAGAGCTATGATAAAGCCAAATGCTGCAGCTATTGATACTGCTATTGTGCTCTTTATTTCCTTTATGGTTACCATGTTTCACCTCCCCTTATTTATGATTGAGCTGAAAACATTGAAATGCTATTTAATCATTTCGAAAAAAACACCATTTTTTGATTATTCCAAGGGAATAAGACTCTTTCCATAGAGGAACCGCAGACAGAGCAATGGCCAGGCAATCAATGATAACATAAGAAGTAAAGTAGCCATGATTCCAAAATGCTCTGTCAAGGTACTTAAAAGCACAACAGGGATTAAGAGAAGCGCAAGACCTTCATGAGCTCCTTCGTAAATAAGCATCAGATTCCGATTGCGAAGCGATGTTGTCAAAATCCCCCGTGTCGTAAAGAGTAAAACAAAGGCTAATATGAAAAAAAAAGCAAGAGGAAACGGAAAACCATTGATGAGATATGATGAGTATCCGAAAATCAACGGCAGCAGCGCTACACCAATGTGCAAAAATTTTATAGCATAAGCATACACGATAAATGAGAAGGGTTTTTGTAGCTCATTTTCAACCACCTGGGTTCCAAAGAGAACAGGAGTGGTCGTGATCCCTAGTTTTGTATCGTATTCCACATCTTTCAAATTTGCTGAGACACCAACGCTGAAGACCCACTGTAACGCTGCAACACAGGAGATACTCAGAGCGAAAAACGATATTTCCCTTGAGACGGTGAACGCACCAAGCAGCCCATAGCAGAACACTGCAGCAGCCAAGACATATTCCATACCTGGTGTTCGCTTGCTGTATCGATTATACAGAGTCATTAGGAGAAACGAAAGCAACAATAAGACTACAGAACGAAATGAAAAGAAAAAAACAACGACGATACTCAGTGAAACAACAAAAGCACCAAGAAAAAGACCCTGTGCCTGCGATCGTGATATCGCTCCGGATATCAGTGGTCGTTGTACCACATATTCTGACTGTTGGTCAACCTCCATGTCGAAGTAATCGTTTTGGACAAACACAAAGATATGACCAAGGACGCCAAGTAGTAATAACATCAAAAGAGAAAAACCATTATATTGACCATTACACAATGCCCCAAAAACAGGGGTAAATCCGATGAAAAGGATGCCATAGGGTCGAATCAGTTTTAGGTACTCTAAAATAACCTTCACAATCTCAAAATCCTTCATTCAAAGGTGCATCTCTACCCATTTCCCGTGCCCTTCCCAAAGGCGGAGTGAATAAACCGGTAGCTTCTCTTTCAACTGCACATTTATCCATTCAAGGATATGCTCAGCGGTTGGGTTTTCAAAAAGCTCATTTAAAGCCTGATGATCCAGTTTCTCTATGATGGTGGTTTCTACTATTTCCTTTATTTTTGCAAAATCCACAACCATTCCATCCTTTTTTATAGCTCCCTCGATAACAACCTCGAGTTTATAGGTATGACCATGGAGTTTCTCACATTTGCCCTTGTAATGAGGGATATAATGCGCAGCGTCAAAATAGAACTCTCGACATAATCTCATAACTGATGCTCCTTTTTCTTATCTGAGTATGGAGACCTTGGATATAAACATCATCTATCTATAGAGGATGACTTTTTCAAACCAACGGCGACTTTGATACATCTCTTGGATAGAGAGTTTTTTTTCTGGATGGATGAACTCTGGGTCAAGGTCTAAAAGCGGTTGGAGCATAAAGAGTCGGTCTTGAATCCGAGGATGAGGGATGATGAGGTCCTTAGTTTTTACAACAACATCGTCATAAAACAAAATATCTATGTCGATACTCCGTGGTCCATTTTTCACTGTTTTTGTCCGTCCAAGTTTTTGTTCGATTGATTTGAGACGGACTAACAGTTCTTCTGGGGTTAGCATCGTTTCAATTTCAGCACAACAGTTCAGAAACCAATCCTGTTGAACCTCTCCAACGGGTTCGGTGAGATAGAGACGAGACATTTTTTTTATCGTACAGAAATCAGAAAGATGGCTGAGTGCGTCATGGATGTTTTTTTCCTTATCACCGATATTTGAGCCAAGACCAAGGAACACTTTTGCCATTATGCATCCCGAATCGCGTCAGCAATCTGCAGGGCTTGTTTACATTCTTTGACATCATGAACACGAACAAGGTTTGCCCCGTTCAGAGCTGCGATAGCTACTGCTGCAATGGTCCCCCAGAGACGTTCTGTGACCGGCTGTCCTGTGATTTCTCCGATGAATGCTTTCCTTGAGGGACCGACCAGAATCGGGCAGCCAAGGTTCTGAAACGTGTCTAAGTGCCGAAGGATCTGAAGATTATGAGGGACTGTTTTTCCAAAGCCAATCCCAGGGTCTATGATAATCTGCTGTATCTGTTCATTATGGGCGGTGGTGATCTGTTTATGAAAAAACAAAGAAATCTCTGAAAGAACATCGTTGTAGAACGGGTTCTTCTGCATAGTTTTTGGTGAACCTTTCATATGCATAAGAACAACAGGGACGTTATACTTGGCTATGGTTCTCCTCATTTCTGGATTTGTCAACCCGGTGATATCGTTTATGAGATGAGCACCTGCATTCAGACAAGCCTCCGCAACCTGAGGCTTGTGGGTATCAACCGAGAGGGGAACAGACACCTCATCTAAGAGTTTCGTTATCACAGGCAATATCCTGTGTATCTCTTCTTTTTCAGAGATTGGTAGAGACCCGGGTCGCGTGCTTTCTCCACCGACATCAATGATATCCGCCCCCTCAGAAGCCATTTTTTTCCCTTGCTGCACGGCAGTATCGACATCCGTGAACACTCCTCCATCAGAAAACGAGTCTGGGGTGACGTTAAGAATGCCCATGATAAGGGTTTTGTCAAATCTTAAAGAATACTCTCTACAGATGATCGGTGGTAGTGTCACCATAAGTATTCCAAAATGACGACGACCTATTAATACTCAGTGATAGAGTGGAAAAACCATGACTATTTTGTAAGGAAATCAAACGGTGACTAATAACTGAAATGGTGACCTAGGAAGAGGATTAATCAAGGAGCTGAATTATTATTTAGAATTATTATATAATTTGATAACAATTGTACAACAAGACTTTATAAGGAGCAAATCAACCCCTTTACTGCATGATAGTAATCGGACTTTTATCCACGGAAGAAGAAGCACAGGAAATCCAATTTATTGCAAAGATATGTACCGTCGAGAACCGTATTCGCTATCTTGTGCATGTTGATCGGATAAAACGGCTTGCCGACGAGCAACACAGCCTATAACGTAAATTACAAAAACATCCTTTTTGTTGTATGGATTCGATGACCGTACTGATTATTTCTTCAACAGAGGATCCTGCAAGTATAAATATGAAACAAGGGCTTTTAGAACAAACAACATGGGAGGAACAGGGAACCTTCTACAACTTCCCTGTCCTAAGACATTGTTTCATGAAGAATCTTATGTTAGTCACAATCCCGGATAAAAAAATACGGCATGAAAACATCGATCTTGAGATTGAAGAACAATTACATCTCACCCCCAAGATAGCTATTTTTCTGTCAAGACATCGCAGTAAAATGGGGGAACCAACTCTTACGGTTCATCCTATTGGTAATTACGGGGATGCAGAGTTTGGGGGGAAACCAAAAACCTTAGTACGTGCGGCCCCAAGGATGATGACGCATCTTCTCCGGCTTATTAAAAAAAACCTCATGACAACGAGTCTTGAGTATCAAGTCTGTTACGAGGTGACTCACCATGGACCGTTTTTAAGGATCCCAACACTGTTTGTTGAGGTGGGAAGCACGGAGGAACACTGGCAGAAAAAGGAGCCTGCATCGGTAATCGCAACGTCCCTGCTGGAATTGTTTTCAAAATATCACTATGAAGAAGACTATCCAAAGGACATCCCTGTGTTGATTGGGATTGGCGGGGGGCATTATGCACCTCGATTTACCGATGTCGCGTTTCAGAAAAACATTGCTTTTGGTCATATGATACCATCGTATCATATTGACGTGGGAAACATCGATTGGACGATGATCCAAGCAGCGATACAAGCCACACCTGATACGTCTGGGGTCTATCTTCATAAGAAATCATTGAAAAAATCACAGGTCACCAGTTTTAGACAGATGATAAGCGATCATGGCATCCCCGTCGTCTCTAGTGACGAGTTACCTGCCTTGATGTAGGTGTTGGTTTGCGAGTTGATGGGCACGGCGCAATGGCTCTGGGTTTTTCGTTTGACAGAAGTGTTTGACGACATCTACACTTGTTTTGAGAGACACACGATGTCCTGGTGAAACATAAATGGGTCGAACGTCTTTTCGTAAGGAAAACGCATATCCCCTGCTTTCAGAATCGATGATCACCTGAGAATCTCGTATGGTGCCATAGAGAAGGGTTTTTGCCACACCAATCGTCGGTATGTCCAGAGTAATTCCTGCATGAGATGCAAAGCCACACCGTGCAGGATGGATGATGCCGTTTCCATCAAGTAATACCAGAGAGGGTTTTAATCGGAGCTTACTAACCAGTGTGTGGACAAGCGGAAGTTCCCTATATGAAAAATACGTTGAAATGAATGGAAAATCCGTCCGTTCGAATACCACGGATTCTTCGAGAACATTCATGTGTGTATAGTCAAGAACAACACAGGCTCCACAGGCTTCATCAAACTCATTATCAGGATAGGCGACGTCAATACCAGCGACGGTTTTGATATCAGTAAAATCATCAGTCAGTGAGATTTTTTTACTGAGCTGGATTTGTTCCTCACGGAGCTTTTTCAAAGGATACGTTGTGTTAAAATCATCAAAGAATACGTTGTCAAAATCAACAATCCTGCCGTTTTCAACGGAAATTGAGTCCTGGTGTAATCTCCGTATTTTATCCTGTATACCTAAGCCAAACCCACCGAGTCGTCCATCGGAATAGACGATTTTAAAGCAGGGCATGTCATCAGCATTTGGATTCTGGTTCATCATACGGCCTACAGCTCTCGCTGCGATTTTATCACCTAATGCAACCGCGACCGCCCCATAGGTGGAGACCTTTCCAGGGGGGATTTGCCGTACCAAATCGTAGGTGTACTCAAAAAGATTCATATAGAAACATCAATTATGCGGTGTATATATTTTCCCCTGTATACTCCTGAAGATAAATCTGGAGAATTTGAACTCGTATGAACAGCATTAAATTTCTTGGGACCGCGGGAGCACGGTTTGTTGTCATGAAGCAGCTTCGGGCGTCGGGAGGAATCTGGTTGACCCTGGGGGGGACACAGGTCCTTGTTGACCCTGGCCCGGGTTCACTGCTTCATTGTCTCACAAGTAGACCAAAACTAAACCCCCAGGACTTGCAGGGAATTATCCTTACCCATCGTCATCTGGATCATTCCAATGATGTCAATATAATGATTGAGGCGATGACCAATGGTGGATTTAATAAAAAGGGGGTCGTGTTTGCCCCAAGAGACGCTCTTGAAGATGACCCAGTGGTCTTACAGTACGTGCGTCAACAGCTTCAATCAATTGAGGTTCTGAAAGAAAAAGGCCGCTATGAGATAGGGAACATCGTTTTTGAAACACCGATACCTCTGAAACATGGGGTTGAAACCTATGGCATTAATTTCAAAACGAAGGGGAATACGATTTCCTTGATTACCGATACCGATTATTTTCCTGGTCTTGCATCGTATTTTACGGGGGAGATACTTATCATAAATGTTGTGTTGATGGATGATAAAAACGCCATTGAGCATCTATGTTTACAAGAAGCTGAACAAATCATTAAGGAAAACAAACCACGACTAGCGATTCTGACTCACTTTGGTATGGGGCTGGTCAAAGCCAAACCATGGGAAATTGCTGAGAAGATGACGAAAAAACTGGGAATTGAGGTCATTGCAGCCCGAGATGGTATGACAATCGATATAGAATCGTATACAAATAGTTATAATTCTCAACATCGATATCAAAAATGATGACGATACGGGCACTTCTCCCAAAATACCACGCCATTCTCGAAGAAAATGGGCTTGCTCGCTATCTTGATTGTAAACAGGTTCCTGTGTCATTTCAGAAATCCCAATCGACCGAGGACCTATGGTGTATCCATAGGAAAGCCCTTGATTCGTTAAATGTGCAAAATACGGCACCGGAACTATCGCTTCTTGACCTTAAAATCGAGCTTGCGGAGCGTCTCTTCCAGGCATGTTGTTTCTGTGAACGCAGATGCAAGGTTGATAGAAGAACAACCACAGGTATCTGTGGTGTGCAAGAATCCCATATCGCTCTTGAGTTCCTGCATTATGGCGAGGAACCGGTGCTTGTCCCTTCACATACAGTCTTTTTTTCAGGTTGTACTTTTCATTGTGTGTTTTGCCAGAATTGGGATATCAGTCAGGTTCCTTGTGGAACGATCATCCCACCAAAGCAGCTCGCATCAACGATACAAGAAAGGAAAAAACAGGGTGCTCGGAATGTGAACTGGGTGGGCGGGGACCCGACGTGTCATCTTCTATATATTCTGAAGGTTCTGAAGCTGTTGGACAGTAATATCGCGCAGGTGTGGAACTCAAATATGTACTGCTCTGAAGAGACCATGACATTGTTAGATGGAGTGATTGACATCTACCTTACAGATTTCAAATATGGCAATGATTCCTGTGCGAAGAGGCTTTCTGATACCGATGGATATCTGTCTGTTGTGAAAAGGAATCATATGTTAGCCTACAAGCAGGGTGAAGTCATCATCCGGCATCTGGTTCTCCCGAATCATGTTGATTGTTGTTCAAAACCAATCATTCAATTCATCGCAAAACAGCTACCTGATGCGGTCGTAAATATCATGGATCAGTATAGACCTGAATATATGGCCTATGAATACAAAGAGATATCCAGACCAACATCACCAGGGGAAGTCGCACAGGTGAGAAAATACGCAGAGAAGCTAGGAATTCACCAGCTATAGAATTGTTATACCTCGAGGTCTTTTTCTAGTACAATTGTTGCTTTTCCCCCGACTTTGACTTCGTCGTCTCGAATCTCTACAAAGACACGCCCGGGTCTGCCGATACTGTCACCTTGTTCACAAATGACTTTGTTCTTTTTGATTAGGTGATTCTTCGCAAGATAACTGCAGACAGCGCCATTTGCAGTACCGGTGACAGGATCCTCCTGTATTCCGTAGAGGGGGGCGAAGTTCCTGGCGTGATACACGGATTGTGGGTCGATGGTCTCAAAACTAAACACATGGAAGCTTCCCACTTGTATCTTCCGACAGACGTCAGCTACTTTGCGATAGTCAGGTTTCATATTTCTCAGAAGGTCAAGTGATTTGATACAGACGGGTAAGGTGAACAGACCGGTAGAGACACTTTGTTTTGGTAGTGTATCATCGATATCACGGACGTCAATCTGGAGAGAATCGGCAATTAAAGATATATCAAAATATATATTTTTATATATCGGTCTTGCCTGAGTCATCATCACCCTGTCAACCAGCCCATCACCAGAACGAAAAACAGAGACAGACAAGATACCTGCTTTTGTCTCCTGAGTAAAGACCGCGGTTTTCTTCGACAATCTCCCCCGAGAAGCCAGAGTAAAAAACGTAGCAATCGTCGCATGCCCACAGAGGTCAACTTCGACGCTTGGTGAAAAGAACCTCACTTTACAATCTGCAACGTTGCTTGGAAAAACAAAAGCGGTTTCAGAGACAGACAGTTTTTTTGTTACCTGCTTCATCTGTTCATCTGATAACATTGGTGAATCAACCACGACCCCTGCAGGGTTCCCCCCTTGTGATGATTCTGAGAAAGCGTTGACTTTACAGACCGTAACGTTCATAACAAATCATCGTTTAAAGTTCCATTCCTCGGTTAAAAAACATTCTTTTTCAAATTTTTTTGCTAAAGAACGCTCTTCGTCACATAGAGTTCCTTCATTCAAGTCCACATGGAACTCCTCTTCAAACCCCTTTTTCATCGCAGAGGAGACTTCCTCAAAACCGACATCCCTTCCAACCACATGTCGTATGGATGTGACCCTCTGTTTCACATCAGCAATAAGCTTATCCTTCATCTTCTCATTTGGCACTTTTAACAATGAAAACATTTTTTCAACATCAACATCCATCAGGATAGTACCATGTTGGAGCACTGTTCCAGCTTTTCTAGTCTGAGCGTTCCCTGAAATCTTACGCCCACCAGCAACAATATCATTGATAGGAGCATAGACACTCTCAATTCCCAGATACTCTAATCCTTTGATTATCGCTCCGCAAATCCGTCCATAGCTTTTCAGGATGCTTTTAGGAATTTCTGGATGAGATTCAGGAACCACGATGCTGTACGTAACTTCTTTTTCATGAAAAACAGCACCCCCACCAGTGATCCGACGCACATAATTAACACCAAGCTTCACACAGGTGTCGATATCGACTTCATCAGTCAAACTCTGGAAATAACCGATGGAGATCGCAGGAGGAACCCACCCGTAAAAACGCACCGTAGGAGGCACGATTCCTTTGCTATTCGCAACCAATACAGCTTTGTCAATCGCCATATTCGAAGAAGCAGTGTCATAGCCTGTCTGCAGCAGTCTCCATTGTTCTCTCATACTTTACACATCAAAATTCCCTTTGTTAAACCCTCTGCGTTCAAACCGATACATTCAATATGATGCTTATGAATAATAGAAGAAATCTTCTTCAGTACGCTTTCTTGGTTGAGCGCTGTATTTCTTAGGTTTTTTTCGATAAGCTCGATTGTCTCTTCAGGATAGACAAAAAAATCACCGGTAATTCGAATATGTCGAATCACATTGCGTGTCTCATCGTACTCCAGAGAGATCTTCAGCAATTTACCGTTTGGAACCTTATACGTCGATTGAGATTGCATAGGATACTGATGTATCGCATCTGATTTTTTATACCCATCCGTCCCCAATAGAATCAGAACAACGCATCCTGTGCATGATACGAGCTTCTGACAAGTGGTCCGGATTCAACATGGCAAAACCCTAGCTTTAAGGCAGCAGTCTTCATCTCGACAAACTCTTCAGGTGTGTAATATTTTTTTACCTCTGCATGGCTCCGTGTCGGTTGCAGATACTGTCCGATAGTCAAAAAATCAACCTGCGCAGCGATCAAATCCTGCATGGTTGTGTAAATCTGCTCGGTTGTTTCCCCAAGTCCAACCATGAAACCGGATTTCGTTGGAATGCTGCTATCCTTGGCTTTTATCATCTGTAACACGTTCAAGCTCCGGTGATAACTACCCTGTGGTCGAATCACTGGGAACAATTCTTCGACGACTTCTATGTTATGATTGATGACATCAGGAGCTGCATCTATGATTTTTTGCAGAGCAGACATCTCAGCTTTAAAATCAGGAATCAACACCTCGATTATACACTCTCCATTCAACCGCCGAATCTCTTGAATGGTCTCATAAAAAACACGTGCCCCCCCATCGCTCAGATCATCCCGTGTCACCGATGTCACCACCACATATTTCAGACCCAGGGCATGAACACTTTCAGCGACATCATGAGGTTCAGAGGGGTTAAGTGAGGTTGGCACTCCATGAGTGACATTACAGTAGCGACAGTTCCTCGTACAAATGTTCCCAAGGATCAAAAAAACAGCGGTCCCTGCACCAAAGCATTCTGCTATATTGGGACATTTTGCTTCTTCGCAGATCGTATGGAGTTTGACAGAGCGAAGCAGTGACTTTACTTTTGAATAATTTTCGCCTCCACCGATTCGTACTTTCAACCAATCAGGATGACGTCTCATCATCCCTAGAAAAACACGATGGTATTTATAATTCTACCTCGCAGCATCATACAGACTATACGCTAGACACCCATGGTAACCCGTAAGAGATCCCGCAGACCAGGTGAGACACCAAGGATGAAAATACCGATTTTCAGCAGGTTGACCAACCGTGAATATCTGTCCAATTCCTCCTTATAGACGACGTCGAAGATGTAAATCACCAGGATGATTAATAAAAATTTTACGATAGGGAAAAGCGGTGGCCAGAGTTCCATGAGGCTATTAGACGCAGGGTGTTTTTCTACATATGAAGGCAAACCCATATGGAGTGGGTCATAGATGCTGATATAGCTGGTCAAACCATCAACCAGATGCCCGGCAAGCATCGAGAGGTTCAACGGGTTCATATACACCGCGAGTTGTTCGTGTTTCCGGAACACCCACGCGATAAGAAACACAACTCCCAGAATGAGGCTGATACTCCCAATGATGAGTAATAAGACATTAGTATAGACCCCATAGGAACTGCTCCAGGGATCACCCATGATCCATCGACCGATAAGGAAAAAACAGGGGAGGACGACAAACAACCCTCCTGAAAATACAACCGTATTGACTGTAATGACCTGTTTTCTGATAAAACGGACGAGGAGGGGAAGAAATGCGACCAGGGAAAGAACAAAGATGAACCAGGGCTCAATAACGGAAGCACCATATGCAACTCCAAATATCCATAGCAGTGTATAGATGCCATCAAATGCGAGAAAAACAAAGAAAAGAATAAGAAAAGCCTTTTTTTGAGAATAAGCCTTTTTTTGCAGATAGTACCCTAAGAAAAGAAAGATCAATACATAAAAGGTCGTCTGAAAATAAATCAATGGTGAAATAAACCAGTAGACGAATGGTTCTGTATAATAGTTTGTATCCTCCAGAACCCGTGTCAAAGGTCCGAACAGGATATAGGGGAGTAATGCAAGACAGAAATACCAATCTATCCTGATTTCAAGCTTCTTTAGCAGTTTATATAATCCGTAGAGGGCAAAAACAAGAATAATCCCATACGTGATCTCTGAGAGAATGGTGTACCCTTCTTCTGCAACGACACCGTTATGAGAGACCGATTGCCCAGACGCATCCGCAACGACCGGCCCCCAGTAATATTTCCAGATCCATTGGTCATAAATCAGTTCTGGCCAAAGGAGATAGCCTATGACAATCACCGCAAGAATTCCAAGCAGACAACAGAGGAAAAGCAGGAGTTTCTGGCGTACTGTTAAGGTTGGTAGCTTCATTTGCCAAAGGTTAAGAGAACGTCGATATATTAATGCTACCCTTCGTACAAGAGCAGATAACAATTTTTATAAAGGGAACCTACCATCTCAATAGTAAGGGGATTGTATCTTGAAGAAAACATTTGCCATATTTGGTCTCTTAGTATTAATTCTACCTTTCGCTCCGGTAGGTATGACAAAAAACGATGCCCCCTCAGAAACACCTCTGTTACCTCCATCGTTCAGCTGGCGAAATATCAATGGAGTGGATTATACGACCCCTATAAAAGACCAGTCACCAGCCCCGACCTGCGAGGCATATGCCCTCTGTGCAGTCCTTGAGACAAAAATGCAATACCAACTTCAGGAGCTCTACAATCCTGATCTCTCCGATTGTCACCTGTATTTTTATGCAGGCGGAACCATCGAAGCTGGATATGTCAACCTTGTTGATGCAGCGAATTATCTCATCGAGCACGGTGTCCCAGATGAAGGATGTTTCCCCGACCCCCACCGAGCAGAGGATTACCCCTTTGAGAGTCTACCAGGATGGGAGAACAGGACAGTGAAAATCACCGAATGGGGATGGGTCGACCATGATATCAACACTATGAAACAGGCGTTAATCGACCATGGTCCACTTGTCATTTGTATCCGCTTCTGGAGCGATTTCTATACTTATTTCGGCGGGGTGTATAAAAACCATAACGGAGAATTCGTAGGGGGTCATGTGGTTACGATTGTTGGGTACGATGATAGCAAGAACTGCTGGATTGTGAAGAACAGCTGGGGGCCAAAATGGGGTGAACGCGGCTGGTTCCGTATGGCCTATGATGCTGGTATGACCGCATCATGGCATGGACCAGGCACAGGAGTGATGTACATCGAAGGAGTAACAGGGAATCTAAAACCAGATGTCCCAAAAATCACGTTAGAAAAACCACTCTATTCCCACACTTATCTCTTTGGGATAGGAATACCCACGATTTTAAAGAAGCTCCTCCTCCCAAAAGCAGCAGCTCGAATCATCGGACCACTGACCGTAAAGGTGACAACGGAAAACACCATATCTGTGGAATTCTTTATTGACGATGTCTCACAATATGTGGATACTGAAGCACCCTATGCCTGGGGTCTTCAAGCGACAAAGGGACTGCATACAGTGACAATAAAAGCAACAAATGATAACAATAACGTCTCTCTAGCTATTGGTGACATTTATATTTGGCGGTAATAGCTGGCTTCTTTTTCTATTTTTAAGGATACAAATGACACCTGTAGATAGAAGATACTCTTCGTTTGCTTTTCAGACATAATTGTTCATTGTCCTTAGGATATAGAATAAGAATTTCTCGATAAGCGATTAATAAAGCTTCCGGTAAGGTACAAAGAAAAGATAATAAACTAGTAGTTTACTCACCTGAGTCCAATATGGAGCGATTCACTAAATTCAAAACGATGATCTTCCCACGGGAAGTCATCGTGGGCCATAATACGACCGATCAAATCAAAGGAATCTGCAGTCATCTCGCGCCAAGTAATAATGTCCTACTTGTCTGTGACAAAAATACGAAGAGAATCTCGGGAGATCGAATCGAAAAGATACTATCTGGTGCCGGATATGATGTCAACATGGTTGTCCTTTCTCTTCCGTTGATTAAACGAGATGTCCTGCCTGCATGGCCGACAATCCGAGAGGTCAATACGGTTGTAAAGGAGGCAAAGAGCACAGGATCGGATTTTCTGCTCGGTGTGGGCGGAGGTTCTGTCATCGATGTTACAAAATGCGCTGCCTATGAACTGACCATAAATTTTGTCAGCGTCCCAACATCTGCATCACATGATGGCATGGCATCACCCCGTGCCGCGTTAAAGGATAAGAAGGGATCGATCTCCAAAACAGCGGTTTCTCCCATGGCCGTCCTTGCCGATACCGCTGTTATCATGAGAGCACCCTATAGGATGCTTGCATCAGGATGCGCTGATGTGATATCCAATCTTACAGCGGTAAAAGACTGGGAGCTTGCTCACCGGTTAAAAAACGAAGAGTTCAGTACATTTGCTGCATCCCTTTCAACGACCTCCTCTCAGCTCCTCCTCAATAAAGCCGAGGATATCCGCACAGGACTTGAAGAAGCGGTCTGGCAAGCAATAAAATGCATGGTTGTCTCAGGAGTAGCTATGAGTGTCGCCGGAAACACCCGCCCAGCATCAGGAGCAGAGCATATGTTCTCCCATATGCTCGATTCTATCGCCCCTGGAAAGGCACTTCATGGAGAACAATGCGGGATTGGAGCAATCATGATGATGTATCTGCATGGAGGAGACTGGCAGCAGATACGTGATGCCTTGAAAATGATTGGGGCGCCGACAACTGCAAAGGAACTCAATATCCCTAAGAAGAAAATCATCCAAGCGCTTATGGGTGCACAGAAGATCCGCCCTGACCGTTACACAATCCTGGGTGAACTAGGATTAACAGAGGATGCAGCAAAGAAACTTGCCAAAATAACTGGAGTGATTTGATGGTTCTTGTCACCCTTGTCGGTGAACAACTTGCCAGAGAAGGACAAGAATTCACCTATCTTGGTTCGAACAGCGAATGTAAGAACTGTCAATTGAAAACCGTTTGTTTTAACCTCAAACAAGGGAGAACCTATCGTATCACCAAATTACGGGATAAATCCCATGACTGTAACATCCATGAAGGAAAGGTAGTCGTAGTTGAAGTCGAAGAACTCCCTCTCACGGTCGCTGTCTCAAAAGAACTCCCCGAGGGAGCAACGGTAGCTATAGAGAAGAAAGATTGCAGGAACATCGGATGTGAGTCATTTGATATCTGCACAAGCACAGCTCTTCAAAACGGAAAGACATATACCATTAAAAAGGTCTATGAAAAAATAAATTGCCCTCGACATTTTGAATTATACAAGGTAGATGTTCTGGATTGATACGCAGCGATGGAATAATCCTTCTTTTTATCACTTATGCGAAAGGAAAAAAAACGGAAAAGAGCAGGCTTATATCTTTATTTCACTTTTTAAGAGTTTTACCTTATCAAGCTTCTCCCAGGTGAAATCAGGTTCCTCTCTTCCAAAATGACCATATGCTGCGGTGTTCTTATAGATTGGTCTACGCAGGTCGAGCTGCCCGATGATATCTGCAGGTTTAATAGGGAAAAACTCCCTGATGAGTTTTTCAATAGCATCAAGAGAAATCTTATTTGTGCCAAAACAATCGATGTTGATTGAAACCGGTTCAGCGACACCAATCGCATAGGCAAACTGGATTTCACATTTCTCAGCAATACCCGCCGCGACCAGGTTCTTTGCGATGTATCGCGTCGCGTAAGCGGCACTACGGTCGACTTTGCTTGGGTCTTTTCCGGAAAAGGCACCACCGCCATGTCTTCCGATACCCCCATAGGTATCGACAATGATCTTCCGTCCTGTTAAACCAGCATCTGCATAGGGGCCGCCACGGACGAAGGCACCTGTCGGATTGACATGATAGATAGTATCTTTATCGATCCACTCGCTGCATATTGGTTTAATGATGGTTTCAATGACGTCTTTTTGTATCCGGTCATGGGACACGCCACTGTCATGCTGAGTAGACACAACAATGGTATGTGCTCGAATCGGTTTACCTTTCTCGTCATATTCAATAGACACTTGGGATTTCCCATCTGGTCGCAGATAGGAAATGCGATTATTCTTCCTCATCTCAGATAATCGTTTTGTCAACTTATGAGCAAGAAGAATCGGTAAGGGCATGAACTCTTTTGTCTCATTACAGGCGTACCCGTACATCATCCCCTGGTCACCCGCACCTTGCTCTTTATGAAGGTTTTTCACAGCGGTGACACCTTGGGAGATATCGGGGCTTTGCTCTGTAATCTGGACCCAGACGGAACATGTTTCCCATTCGATGCCATATTCGGATTTGGTGTACCCGATTTTTTTGATGGTGTCACGGACCACATGGGGGATATCAATGTAGGCTTCTGTGGTCATTTCACCAAAAACCATGACTCCACCATTCTTTGTTGCGGTTTCTATCGCGACCCGTGAATTTTTATCCTGTCGAAGTGCTTCATCAAGCACTGCATCTGATATCAGATCACACATCTTATCTGGATGTCCCTCGGTAACAGATTCTGAACTTATGATGTTCTTTCGTTTTACCATATGCTCACCTAAGAAAGTAACTCTTCTATAAGGGATTCCACAACTGGAAGGAATTTATTAAGTTTATCAAAGTGGAAAAAAAAGGGAAAAAAGAAAGGAGGGTTAGTGTTTTTATCCTATTTTTCTTGTAGTGGTCCACAGTTCTTCATCTATGGTACCATAAATATCCTCGTCAGAGAAGTTCTTTGGTGTTTTTTTGTCAACAAGAAGTACGCTCCGTTCGAGGTTGCTTTCTTTTGAATAGCGAGCGATTGTGTCTTTTTTCAGGCGCCAGTAATGGGTACGCCATTCCCGTCCATCATACAAAGTGGTTTCTTCTCGTTCGGTCGTCAGCATTCCTTCCTCTTCCAGGATATAGAACAGCTGTCGGTCTTCCGGGTCAAGGACGTTGTCGATGACGCGGTCGTCAAATCCGAAGATATCCATGACAAACCCAGCGTCACGTCGTGCTTCTTCTATGTCGATCCCGACACGATTTGCTATTGCTTTGGATAAATCATCTAGTGTAATAATGGTCATAAAAATTCCTTTCCATTACATTTTTTTTGATCGCTTCCTGCCTGAGCCCTTCTTATATTAATTCGCAATATATCTGTACTGACCTTCTATATATAGTTTTCTCTATTTGGTAGGTTTTTCATCGTTTTTTGGGTCAAAAATATAAAAAGTAAAGGTGTTTAAGCTAAAATAGAAGAATGAGTATACTGCTGTGGTGAGTGAATGGAGTATTCCCTTCAGATGCGACTACTACGCACATTACAGGACATTGACCAAAAGAGCCTTGTACAGTACCACGTTGTAATGCTTCCTGATTTTTTTGTCGATCATATCCTCTCTTTTGATTCTGTTGAAAAGACGTGTGGTGTGATAAAAAACCTCTCAGTTCAGGGTGGAGGAAACCAGCCAGGCATCACCCAACGCATTCACCAGGGGGGTAATGCAGCAAATACGACACTTGGACTGGCCCGACTTGGTATGAGTACACATCTGATCTGCCGAACAGATGACTTTGGTGTGACGCTCTTAAAATATTTCTTAGGCAGATATAACGTTGATCTTTCAGGGGTAAAAAATGATGGAGCTCTTGCCGTGACGACCGCTCTTGAGTTCCAGGAGTATCCTGCGAACATCATGTTTGGGGATCCCGGGTCTGTTGCCACCTTTTCCTTTGAGACGCTTACTGAGCGTGATCATGCGTTGATTGCATCAGCCAATCTTGTTGGAGTGACCAACTGGAATCTAAATCAGTTCGGTACACAGCTTGCTTGTAACGTTTTTAAGGAAGCAAAGAAACAGGGGGTACGAACGTTTTTTGACTCAGGGGATCCGTCCCCACGTATCAAGGATATCCCCGACCTTATCGAAAAAGTGCTTCGGAATCCGCAGCTTGATATGTTTGGTTTGAATGAAAATGAACTGAGGTATTATAGCGTCCTGACAAGTACGTCACAGGAGGGAATCGTTGCTGCAGCTGAAACATTGAAAAAGAAAGTACCCGCACGTATTGATGTTCATACATCCTTGTTCTCCTGTTCAATCCAAGACAAATCTCTAGTGGTCCCAACCATCTCTCTTTCCAAGGTGCATCGATTCACTGGTGCAGGTGACGCATGGAACGCAGCAAACATCTTTGCAGACCTTCTGGGGTTCGCAGATGATGAACGATTGTTGTTTGCAAACATTGTTGCTGGACAGTACATCTCGTCACCAACCTTCATTCATCCAACGATTGACATGGTTATTGATTTTATTAAAAAAGAGCTATAAATTAATAAAATATATCAAAAAAATCCTCTAGTTAAACCACATATTTATCGCAAGGTATTTATACAAAATATATTAATTCTATAAAAAAATTTATATACTATCTCTCCTTATCAACTCAAGAATGGGGGAGGCAACAATTTTTTTAATCTCTCCTCACCACCTTCAAACTTCCCCATTCTCTCCTTATTCATCATGAGAACAAAATACGATGTACTTTTCGTGCGACGTTTTTACGATATTTTTCATCAGTCACAAGCATCAAAGCCCAATCAGGAGCGATACGAGAACGAATCGCCTGGGCAATTGGTGTGAAATCATCAAGACTTTTTATTTCGTTTTGATTGATGACCCGAATGTTCGTGTTATTGATTCGGGGCTCCGCTCGCAGTAACTCAAGTCGCGGGACATCAATGATAATATGTCCTTTTGGGATATGAAGGAGATCTTCTACCTCTTGTTCTTTCTGTTTCCGTTTCGAAACATTCTCAAGTGATTTCACTATCTTTAATTCTTCTTTGTTTAACTCAAAAGAAGAGATAGCATATGCTTGTTTGAACAAATCACGATACTTCAACCGGGTGACAATCTCCTCTTGAAAACGACCCATGGTTTTCAGGGACATCATAATTTCAGCATCAGTCATCCGGAAAAACTCAAATGGCTCAGCATCTGGAATCTCCTCAAGGGCTTTTGATAACATCAGCTCCGGGATGCGAACGGTTTTATGGAAATACACTGACGAATACATCAATGCGCGAGCCATAAGGATGTTTTCCACAACGCTCACCCCTTTCCGCATCATCGTCAAATTCCCCTTATGAATCATCATGGTCCTTAAAAGACGCTGAAGGTCAATCATCCCATACGCAACACCCGTGTAATACGCATCACGCATGAGATAATCCAACTGATCAACATCAATCGTGCTATGTAAGAGGTGACTGAGGTACGCTTTTTTTGACAAGCGCCCTCTGATTATCTTTACGATTTCTTTCACATCTATCTGATGATCAACCAGAAGGTCATGGACCTGAGGAGCGGAAATGAACTGTTTTTCTTTTCCATCGAAAATATCATACTTCCCAAGAATTAATTTCTCTGTAAGATCAACATGGTCCACACCAAACCTCTGCAAAAGGATAGACTCAAGCGTATGGGAAAAGGGACCATGACCGATATCATGCAACTCAGCCGCGCACGTTAAAAGTTTTTTTTCCTGTTCTTTCAACGAAAGGATATCTGCGATTTGAGAGGCTATCATAGATGAGCCAAGTGAATGCTCAAATCTTGTATGATGCGCCCCGGGGAACACAAGGTGGGCAAACCCAAGTTGTTTGATATTATGTAAACGCTGAACCTCAGGAGTTTCAAGAAGATCGACAAGAAGACCGGTGATTTTGATATCACCATGAATCGGGTCTCGAACGATTTTATGATTTTCAACCATGTATTTTCTCGTGGCTAAAAAGAAAGAGAGTTGATATAGTTTTGTTAGTGTAATTACCAAAGATGGGAACCTTTAAGACAAACAAAATCATTAGGTTTTTTTGTAAAGAAATTGAAAAAAACAATCCTTTGTGAGGTGTTCATATTTCAAAACCGATTTTATTTTCCTTAGAACAGTGCGTGAAATGCCAGGAGACAAAAGACTTGCTTGCGGGGAGAACCGATGTCGAAATCATTACCTTCCCCCATGACCTCAACCAGTGGAGCGAACAGGATTTAACCTTGGCTAAGACCCATGACGTTTTTGAGGATCTGCAGAAAACCGCTCCGATTCTCTGGCTTGATGGAGAAAAAAAAATCGGGTATCTCAGAATACGAAAATGGCTCCAGGATACCCTGAAATAATATCATATTTCTCCCGCTTTTCATCCAATAATTATAAAAGGGATACCGTTATTCGAGGACAAATGGACGATCTTGAGGCAATCAAGAAGAAAAAACTCGAGTTACTAAAGAAACAATATATGAACAGAGGGAAAACTATGGAAAAAAATTGGCCAGACACCCCAATACATGTTCTAGATGCTGATATGGAAGAAACAGTAAAGAAATTTCCAACCATTGTAATCGATTGCTGGGCACCATGGTGTGGCCCCTGTCGGATGATAGGACCAGTTATCGAAGAGCTTGCAAAAGAGATGAAAGGAAAAATCGTCTTTGCAAAACTCAATGTTGACGAAAACCCACAAACCTCGATGAAGTACAGGATTATGAGCATCCCAACCCTGTTGGTTTTTAAGAACGGCGCTCTTGTCGACCAACTTGTTGGTGCGATGCCAAAAGAAATGCTCCTTCAGAAATTGAAGCAGTATCACTAAACCTTCTTGATAAAGATGAATAAAAAAACCCATTTTTTTATCATTTTTCTTCTGTTTGCAGTATTGTTTTTTTCGGGTTGTACAGAAAAGAAGCCGCCCGTAGCAGGAGAAGAGTTCACATTTACGACTCTGCAGGGAGAAATAAGACATCTCAGCGATTACCGAGGAAAAATCGTCATCCTAGATATGTGGGCGACCTGGTGCCAACCGTGTCAATATCAAATGTTGGAATTACGGAAAATATATGCGAATTATAGTCGAAACGATGTCGAGATTCTCTCCATTGACATTGATGAACGAGAAACAGTGCAACAAATACAAAGTTTCTTAGATGAGTATCGAGAATACGGCTATGAGCTGACGTGGGTCTTTGGCAGGGATGATGGGTCGATCTGGGAAGCGTACAAAGTCGGGAATGGAGGTATTCCTGCATTATGTATCTTTGATAGAAATGGAACCCTTTCATTTTCCCATGAGGGATTAGCAGTCTATGATCAGATCCCCCAAGGATTTCCCTCAGATCTTGTCAAACTCGCCCCGATTCTTGATAACCTTCTCTGAATGGAAAAATACCTGTTCACTCTTACAGACGTGTGATCTTTGTCCCGAAAAAAGGGAAATATTTATTACTCCCACGTGGGTTATGAACCGCATATTCATAGGGCAGAGATAAACATAAAAGTCCTAGTTAAAAACTTGAGGGAGCATAGAAAAATATGAAGAACGAGAAAATATTCATCCTATTTGTTGTCGCAATAGGACTATTTGGAGCAACTATCTGTTCAGCAGCTGAAACAGCACCAACATTTGGAGAGATCACGGTATCCCCGTCCTCACCTGCCGCGTTATCAACCGTTACACTCTCTGTAACAATAAGTGGTGCAGCACCATCTGAAGTGCGAGTGACCGTCGAAGAATGCAATGGACAAACTGGTATCTGTTACCCAGATATTCAGAACGTTTCTATGTCGCTTGATGATGGGGCTTATAAAGCTGCTGTGACATTGAAGCATGCGGATGCTACGTATATCACCTGCAAGGTCCTAGCAAACGCAGATGGAACATGGAAGGCCTCAGAGGAAAAGAAGATCGATCTTTCAGAAAATACAAATGGGGACCCGAATGGCGATGGTGAGAATGGTGGTACTCCAGGATTCGAAGTATTAGGAGTACTCGTAGCATTAGGGGTTCTGTTGATTATAATCAGACGAAAGAGAGCGTAATGAAGTTACAACTCAAACGATTGGTTTCCCAGATCATTCTATTCTTTTCTGCGAATCTGGGGTATCCAGGGTATCCGGGGTTAAAAACCGGGTTCTGTTATCCTTTTTTTTACTGTCAGGCATGCCCTGCATCAACCTCGGCATGCCCGTTACGCTCATTGGAACAAAGTGTTGATAAGGGAAGCTTTACGTGGAGGTTATTCCTCTACCCGCTATTGATTATTGGTTTTCTTGGTATATTAACAGGGCGGGCGGTGTGTGGTTGGGCTTGCCCGATTGGGTTACTTCAGCGGGCGACTGGACGTGTTGCTCGGAAGGTGAAAAAACTCCCTCTCGCTCGAAAGCTTGGCACCCATAAAGTCGAGAAGTACTTGCGGTACACAAAATATGTTCTTCTCATAAGCCTTGTCTTTGTCACCTCCTATCTTATTGGTTTTATCTTTACTGATATTTGTCCGGTTGGCTTTCTGACGGGAACAATCCCGGTTCTAATCCTAAATCCCGGGAAATTTGTTCCAAACTTTTTTTTCTCGTTCGCCTTGGTCATCTTTATCTTATTTATTGCCCTGATTTTTCTTGTGGAACGAGGGTGGTGTCGCTATTTCTGTCCCGTAGGTGCGCTTCTTGCGCCGTTTAACAAGATTAGTTTTTTACACATCTCTGTTAATCTCAAGGATTGTGTTCACTGCAACGTCTGTTCCTATGAATGTCCCATGGGAATTGATGTGCCAAATATGCATAGAGACCCGGAGTGCATCTTATGCGGGAAATGTGTCAGTGCCTGTCCGAACGAGCTGATTTCGTTTGAGAGGAGATAGCGATGAAGAAATTCTTTGCCTTGCAGGTCTGTGCTCTTGTCCTGGTTTCAGGGAGTCTTGGAGCGATGTTTGCAGTCACCCCGGTTTATGATGAGGTACGATCTGGGATTGTTCTTGTGCTGTGTTTAAGTTGCTTGAAACTTGAACCAAAAACCATCGCAGACTTTATCTTTGAGACGGCGAACACTGCGCCTCATCCTGAGTTTGTGTTGGAGAATTTGTCGCAAGGACCGGTGTTTTTACATTATAGCGGTGATGCGTGTGCAGGCTGCGACGTGATGTACCCTGTGATACAAGAGCTGTTTTCGATTCAGTTTGGAAAACAAGATATGTTTCATAGTCTTGTGTCTTTTGAGAACTCCACCGTCGCATACATCTATGTCAATATCCATCATACGACTGATGTGTTGAGAAATGCTCAACCTATTTATGATAAGGATTATATCTTTGGAATCCCGATGTTTACCATTGTGACCCTTGGTTATGACAATGGGAAGGTTAAACCGAAATATACGACCTTGTATGGGACCTTGACAACCTATGGTGCTATCACTGATGAACAGCGGCTTGTGTTTCTGCAACAGCTGGTGAGAGAAAGCATTGAGATGTACGAACAAAACGAAGCAGGCTATCCGCATCATTAGTAATGTAATAAAAAAAAAGAGAAAAAAAGAACGAAGGAAAAAAAAAATTTCCTTATATCTCGCCACTGAGGATTTTTTGTCTGAGGATGTCAAACTGGGCCCGTGTTAACGTGCAGACGTTCTCTTTTTCGCCAATAATCACCTTATCGCTCCGTATATCCACGACAGGACATTTCGGAGGGACACATACTCCATCATTGCATAATACAACTTTCATATTATCCCTCTTATTATCAATTGTTAACCCTCTATTAGGCTTTTAATATTTAAATATCTTTCGAAACAACCCACGAACCCAGGATTTTTTAGAGATACCTCTGGATAGTATATTTCGTTTTATCAACCAGCGAGACGATCCGAGGTCCCAGGGAGGTGTCAACAGAGGAAACCTCTGTCACTGATACGGTTACATCAGGGCCTGTTTTTTCCTCAAATCCTTTCTGTATGAACTGAAAGATCTCCTCAACGGACGGCCCACTATTACGGAGATTCTTATCTATGACGACCTGGATTTCAAGTGTCGTAAGGTCATGTTGAATTATTTTCGTGTTTATGACCTTGTTTGTCTTCATCTCATAGAGGAGTTTGCTGTAGATCTCAGAAAAAGAGGAGGGGAGCAGCACAGTTCCGTTTGGAAGATACAATGCAAGATCATTTCGCCCATAGACCTTCTTGATCAAAGCACCGGCCTTACCACAGGAGCAGGTTCCGTCCAAAGGTGCGACGATATCGTTGATCGCGTTGTATCTGATAATCGGTGTTCCTTCCCCATGGAACTTCGTAATGACCATTCCACCAGCTTCACCGGAATGTACTGGTTCTCCATCTCGCATGAATTCTGCATAAATCAGATCAGACATGAGATGGTAACTACCTTTTTTACATTGAAAACCGATAAGCCCGGATTCTGTCGCCCCATACACTTCAAAGATCTTTGATCGGAAGGATGTCTCGATAAACGATTTGAGGAAAGGGTCAAGCACAGAGCCGGTTGCTGCGATATACTGCGGTGAGATCTTCTCCCCGAAACCGTTCTCCTTCAACAATGATAGATGACCAAGCATTCCGACGTACCCGCCGATGAAATCCGGTTGAAAATCATTGATCGCAGTGATGATTTTCTGAGGGTCGTCATTCGTGTTTAGCCATTGAATGTTTTTAAACACCTTGGTGAGATTGAAACGAGGCGAAAGCCCCCGGGTCACGTAGCCGCTTTCAGCGGTATGGGGAGCAAAATCCCCTATGATTGTAATCCGGTCTTTCCAGATACTGAGGCCATATTCATGAAGAGTACGCATATACGCAAAAAGACCCATGACGATATCAAGCATATCAATATAGAGCGGGAGAACCTTGCCTGTGGTCCCTGACGTTGAAACCTCAATGAGAGATTCCTTCTGTATTTTCGATGACACGATCCCATCAGGGTAATGACGTTTCAAATCATCCTTTGTGACAAACGGGAGTTTGTGAAGATCAGCAATCCCGGTAATTGTTATGGGGTCAATGCCTGCTGCATGGAATTTTTCTTGATATAAAGGAACGGTTGAAGCAAAACGCACACGTCGCCGTACCTGTTTATCCTGATAGCACGCTAGAGCCTCGGGGCTAATCCTATCCAATCTATCAACGTCAATCAAATACCTTTTCAGAATTTTACTAAGGAACACCGGGTTATAGAACGGATTCATAACGCATCCAAGATCCAAGGGAAAATAGGTACAATTCCTTAAATAGCTGTCTCTTTATTCTTTACAGAGAAGCAATGAATATACTCATCGTCGAGACAGTCTGGATGGGAGAGGCACGATACAAATTCCTTGACAAAACACTCCTTACCACGTTCTCTATCCTTCCCACCCTACAGGCACGTGAGCTTGCTGCAATCACACCAACAAAACATACCGTGTCCGTGGTAAACGAACGATATTCACACATCGATTATTCGACTGCATATGATGTTGTTCTCATCAACTTTGTGACATCGACAGCACCCCGAGCGTATGCTATCGCTGATACATTTCGAAAAAAAAAAATCCCTGTCGTACTATGTGGTTTTCATGCATCTGGACTTCCTGAGGAAGCATCGCACCATGCTGACAGCGTCCTGATTGGAAGAAACGAACAAGCCTGGGTAACGATTCTAGATGACATAGAGCAAAAAAAATTACAACCATTCTATCATGCACCACCGTACAAAGCTTCCCAGGTGCTTCCTGCGACAATGATCAATCTCCCCGGATTTGTCATGACCGGTGCCGTCGAGGCGACACGCGGCTGTCCATACCACTGTGAATTCTGCCCAGAAACAAACATCCAAGGTGGAAATACCTATTATAAAAGACCGATCTCCGAGGTCATCGCAGAGATAAAAACAATCCCACAAAAAACACTGATGTTCTATGATACCTCACTAACCATTGATCCCGTCTACACAAAAGAACTATTCAGGAATATGAAAGGGTTAGGGAAGAAATTTTTCTGCAACGGCAACGTTGACATCCTGGCTAATGATGTAGAGCTTGTTCGACTCTCCCGAGAAGCGGGTTGTGTCGCCTGGCTTGTAGGATTTGAATCAATTTGTCAAAACACGCTCGAATCGGTTGGAAAAATAACAAATACAGTGGATGAATATAACGTAGCGATTCGAAACATCCATCAGAACCACATGGTGGTCATCGGGGATTTCATATTCGGATTTGACACCGACACGCCTGCGGTTTTTACAGAGACAGTAGAATTTGTAAAGAAACTTGACATCGATGTCGCGGATTTCTCGATTCTCACCCCCTTCCCAGGGACTCAACTGTTCAAGAGACTTGATGAGGAAAACAGGATACTGACTAAGGATTGGAAGTATTATAACATGGGACACGTCGTCTTCAAACCAAAACAGATGACACCCGAGGAGTTACGCCACGGGGTCCAACAGATGTATCGGGAGTTTTATGCCCCTCTGTACACCGTAAAAAGAATAGGCAAGAACCTCTTCAGAGGCATATATCCCTTTGTCGTTGTGTTAGCAAGAAACAGTATTGCATCAGTGAACAGCAGACGGTTCTTCACCAAAAAGAACTAGAAAGCCCACCACGCCTTGACCACAGTACTTGCAGTCGCGGTCTTATTCGTGTCATCATAGGCTTTCACCATGATCGTATAGTCTTTAGGGATCAAGGGCTTTTTTATTAACTTGAAAGGTAGTGTCAAATTATAGGGTGGTTCTGTCAGTGTTGCAATGAGGTTGTCATTGACATAGAACTCAACCTTTGTGATAGCCGAATCATCCTTCGCGTAGGTATCAATCGATGCTTTGCCAAGCACCCAGGTGTTCCTCAACAATGTGTTTTTATATAATATCTTTAAAAACAGATTTCCCCGCAAATAGATTTTTCCTTGCTGCGGTGAGAGAATTCCTACCTCCGGGGGAAGGTTGCGTTCACCCTGCACGACATAGGTTGCATCTGTCGCATCCGCATAATACGCAGTAAACGGATATTCATTATCCGGGGGATCTGAAAAAGCGCCTACTCCAGTGGAGCTAAACACTACGGCAATCAGTTTTAAATTCTCATAATCTAGGTTTCCAACCGAGAATTCTCCTGAAAAAGTCTGGGAGTTTTCTGCTGAAACACTGATATCTTGATTTATGACAAAATCAACAAAAGCGTTTTTGTATTTCAGGCCATTATAATCATTAAATTGAGAAGAGATTATTTCGATGAGATATACTCTGAGCCGCCCTGTGTATGCTGATGATTCTCCATTGACTACCTCGACGACAGCTACTATCGAATTTGTCGTATTCTTGTATTCAGCTGCGACAGTGACTTGTATTTTTGGGGTCATACGGTTTTCTGCTGATCGGATGGCAGCGGAATAATTTGATTCAGGGTTCAGACCACCGAGAATCACCCGGTATCCCCCGTCGATATACACGGTTGGATCAGCGTAACGGTTGTAGACTGATGTAAGATAATTAGCTGCTTTGCTGTTCTCCAGGATCATGCTGACGTAATAAAACCGATAGTCTTCGGAGGATTCCAATTTCTCTAAAATAGCGCCGACGTTAGGGCAATACCGGCAATTCACAGAGGTGGTTTCCTCAACGAACACCGTATGGGTGAAATCATCATCACCATTGGTGCCATCATCAGGTTCTACGATGATAATATAATACGTAGAACCATCGGTTGATGGGTCACCAACCGGTCCATTATCGGCTGCATCATCGACCGTGACATAGTAATAATAACTACTCGTTGAACCCGCCGGGGTAAGGATGTCTGCACTTCCGCTCAGAATGGACATCGAATTCCAACTTGCTGAGTCTGCAGTTTTATAATACAAGGTTGCCTTTGTGACGTTGACGTTATCGCTGAAAACAACCGTGATAGTGGCGGTTTGACCTGCAGTCACGGTCATGTTTCCTGAGATATTAGTGATTTGTGGGGGTTCTGTATCGTTTCCTGTGTTGTTTTCATCTTCTGTATACACAAGAACATACGCTGAGGCACCAAGGAGTATACCTAGGATTATGATGATAATTAGTAGTTTTCCAATAAGCCTCATTTCATTAATTAATATACACATGCTTTATATATTAAATTTACTGAGAAGGATATAAGAGGAGATTTATTAACAAAATAGGGAGTGAATCCTCTGTTTCCAACACGGATTTCAATGATATTTCTTAAATGACGTATTCAAAGACTATCTGAAGGGAAGAATTGAAAAACGAAGAAAGAAGAATCCTCATTCGTTTATTCGATAGACCGCGTTGTGTTTTACAAGTATTTTTTCAGCGATCATCTTCTCAAGGAGCGGTAGAAGCCGTGTTTGTGCAACACCAATTTCCGTCTCAAGCTCTGATACCGACAATGTTTCTTTAAGTAAACAGCGTACTATCTTTGCTCGAATCTGCCGATTAGAACCTTCAAACCGGGACTGCTGTGTTTTTGGTTTGATACCGGTTTTTTGTGCAGTGAGGTATAATGCTCCATAATCCATTAATGCGTTATGCCACTCGCAGCTCTTGCCTTTCGGAAGACATAATTCAGCTATCCTCCAGAGTTCGTTATCAGGAACCGTCGATGGAAGATCAAATTCACTGATGAAAATCCGTCTGATGTTGGTATCCACAGTGACAAGGTCATCGTTTGTTGAGAAAATCTGGACAGCCTGGGAGGTGTATTTCCCGATTCCAGGAAGTTCCTCATATTTTTTCATAGCCGTTATCACATCACCATCGAATTCAGCAGCAATCTTCTTCGCAGTCCGGTGGAGGTTCACTGCCCTGTTGTTATACCCCAGGCCCATCCACAGTTCCAGAACCTCTGCAAATGGTGCAGAAGCAAGCTGATCAATGGTAGGCCATTTAGCGGTCCAGCGCTCATAATACGATACAACGCGACTGACCTGTGTCTGTTGTAACATAAACTCAGAGAGCAGGATCTTATACGGGTCTGTTGTATCCCTCCAGGGTAAGTTCCGTTTGTTCTTTTTATAAAAAGAAAGCACCTTTTTTTGGAATTGCTTGATTTTTCCTAAAGAAAGATCACTTACTTGAAGTTGTAGGGACGTCACAGAGGAAGTCATAGCGTTTCTTGATGAGAGAAGAGGTGATTAATATGGTTTATGGGAGTTTCTTATTTTTGGGAAGGTTTTTGAATGATTGGTGGATAAAGATACACCTCCTATGAAACGATACAACCTTACTCACCTGCAGAAACTTGAGGCAGAATCCATCTTTGTCATCCGTGAGGTCGCTGCACAATTCGAACGACCTGTGCTCCTATTTTCTGGTGGTAAAGACTCTATCGTGCTTGGGTATCTGTCTAAAAAAGCTTTTTTCCCTGCGAAAATCCCCTATCCTTTGTTGCATATCGACACAGGGCATAACTTCCCGGAGGTTCTTCTCTTCAGAGACGCTTTTGTGAAATACCTTGATGTCCGATTACTTGTTGGTTCTGTTCAACAGTCTATCGATACAGGTAGGGTGAAGGATGAAACCGGGAAATTCGCTAGCAGAAATTATCTGCAGTCGGTCACACTTCTTGATACGATACAAGAGCACAAGTTCGATGCTGCAATTGGAGGAGGACGACGGGATGAAGAAAAATCCCGTGCCAAGGAACGGTTCTTCTCACATCGCAATGATTTCGGTCAATGGGACCCAAAAAACCAACGCCCGGAGCTTTGGGATCTTTACAATGGACGAAAACACCACGGAGAACATTTCAGGGTTTTCCCTTTAAGCAACTGGACGGAACTGGATATTTGGCAGTACATCCTCAAGGAGCAGATACAGATCCCTTCGATTTATTTCTCACATACACGTGATTGCATCATCCGCGATGGTGTCATCTACGCGTACTCAGACTATCTTCATCTTGATGAGGCAGATAGGAAAAAAGTACAATCCATGACAGTCCGATTCCGGACTGTTGGTGATATGACTTGTACAGGAGGAGTTCCATCACAAGCCAGTACTGTGGAAGAAATCGTCCAGGAAGTCGCTGCGTATCGTGTCTCTGAGCGGGGAAATCGAGCTGACGATCGTCGGTCTGAAAACGCACTAGAGGACCGAAAGAAGGAGGGGTATTTCTAGCATGGATGAAAAAAGCTATCTGGACATGGATTTGCTGCGTTTCACGACTGCAGGGAGTGTCGATGATGGAAAAAGCACTCTTATCGGTCGATTGCTGTATGATAGCAAGACCCTCTTCGAGGATCAACTACAGAACCTTGAGCGGATCAGTCAGCAGCGTGGCGAAGGACTGAATCTTGCATTGCTGACAGACGGATTGCGAGCAGAACGTGAACAAGGAATCACTATTGATGTTGCGTATCGGTATTTTGCCACTCCTGTGAGAAAATTCATCATCGCTGATACTCCCGGTCATATCCAATACACAAGAAACATGGTGACGGGTGCATCAACTGCGAATCTCGCGTTGATTCTTGTTGATGCTCGTAACGGGGTGACTGAACAGACGCATCGTCACATCTTTATCGCTTCGCTGCTTCAAATCCCTCATTTTGTTATCTGTATCAACAAGATGGACCTTGTCGACTATAAACAAGAAGTCTATAACACGATAAAGGATCAGATAGAGGATTTTATTTCAAAGCTCTCTGTGCATGATATCATGTTTATCCCTATTAGCGCGTTACTTGGTGATAACGTGGTGAATGCATCAAAAAACATGCAATGGTATCAAGGTCCAACACTATTGTATCATCTTGAACATGTGCATATTGGGAGTGATGAAAACCTTGTCGACTGCCGTTTCCCAGTGCAGTATGTCATCCGGCCACGTTCCGATGCATACCATGATTATCGAGGGTATGCTGGGAGAATCGCATCTGGTATCTTCAAACCAGGAGATAATATAATTGTCCTGCCCTCAGGTTTTACGACAACAATTAAGTCAATCGAAGATGCACATGGCGAGATCCCTGAGGCGTTCCCACCGATGTCGGTGGTGATGCAGCTTACTGATGATTTGGACATCAGTAGGGGGGATATGTTGGTTCGACCCCATAACGCCCCTTTTATCAGTACTGAGGTGGATTGCATGGTGTGTTGGATGAACGTAAAACCATTGATCACAGGAACCAGGTATGTTCTTCGTCATACCACAAGGGAGCTTAAAGGAATCGTTAAAGAAATCCAATATAAAATTGATATCAATTCCCTGCATAGAATCCCTGATGTGACAAGCCTTGGGCTGAATGAAATCGGACGGATCACCATCCGAACCGCGCAACCATTGTTCTACGATAGTTATCAGCATAACCGGGCTACAGGATGTATGATTTTAATAGATGAGAAGACGAACGAGACCGTGGGTGCTGGGATGATTCGTGAACCCTCCCCCAAGATTCCTGAGAAGAAAAAAAGTGAGGAATAAAGCGATGAAGAAACATCAGGGTGTCACCATCTGGTTTACCGGGCTTCCCTGCTGTGGGAAAACAACCATCGCAGATCAGGTCGGTGATATCTTGAAAACGAAAGGGTTCTTGGTCGAACGATTGGATGGGGATTTGGTTCGTCAGAACTTTTCTAGTGATCTTGGTTTTTCAAAAAAAGATAGGGATGAGAATATCAGACGTGCTATCTTTCTTGCAGATATGCTGACCCGTAATAATGTCGTGGTGCTCGCAAGCTTTGTCTCCCCGTATAGGAAACAGAGAAGAAAAGCACGAAAGGAAATAAAACATTTTGTTGAGGTGTATGTCCGATGCCCTGTGAAAATCTGTATGAAGCGTGATGTGAAGGGCATGTATCGAAAAGCCCTTGAAGGGAAAATTAAGCATTTCACCGGTGTCGATGATCCGTACGAAGAGCCTGAAAACCCGGAGCTCATCGTTGATACTGATATCGAATCTGTCGAAGAAAGTGTCGGTAAGGTGTTACAGAAGATTGAAGAACTCGGATATCTGACAGAATGACAGTAGTTCACAGAGATTGTTTATAAAAAATTAAAGAACGCTATGGTTCCTTTTTCTTTATGTTTTCTCACTTTTTCTTTTCGAGTAATACATGATGTCGGTATGTTTCGTATATCCTAAGTTTTCAAACACCTGCATTGAGGTTTCATTCCAATCCTCGATGAGGCTTGCGACGATATCAATTCCCAGTTCCTTCAGATGATGTTCAACCTCATGGACGAGTTGTGTTGCTATCCCTTTTTTCCGGTATGCAGGTGTAACGACGAGCCTGTTGATCCACCCTTTCCGTCCATCATGAGTCCCAAAGATGACACCAACAATCGTGGTTTTCCTTTCTGCGACAAAATACAGGCTTGTTGATTGTTGTAATTGCCATTTGATGTTCTTTTTGCTATCACGACCTTGAGGTCTAGAAGGGATGTTTCCGTCAGTCCATAATCGGGTGACTGCATCATAATCCTGTAGTGTCATCTTTCTGATGGTCAAATCACTTACATGTTGTTTATGAGAAGACATCTGTCCTATATGATCGCCGTACTAAGAAAGAGGAAAGTTGATTTGAACGTTTCTATGACGAAAAATTGTATCTTCCACAACAGGAATATCTTTTCAGAGATAGATCTTTATTCCCCCTGATGCTCAAATCAGGTATGTGATCTTTTTCAAGCGTATTACGTTAGAATACCTTCCAAACCGTAGTCTGATTGGTTGCTTTATTTCCCGCTCCATCAATCGCTTCGACTTCGAGACTAAATCGTCCAAAAGCTCGCTCAGTCCAATCCCAGATGTACGGGGGTGTGGTGATCGTTTTCTTTTCAACACCGTTCAAAGAAAATGTTACTGATGAAATTCCTGACTCTTCATCAGACGCAGTGATGGTAACTTGAATACGACCGATAACCAGGGTTGTTGGAAACGGTACTAGTCTCTTCCCACCCAAATACAAAGACTGGGCTTGCGGGCTTGTGATGGTAAGAGCAGGTGGTGTCGTGTCATTGGCAAGGATCGTTACGGTAGCTGTATCATTTTTCTGCTCGCCTGCATTATCTATGACTGTGAAGACCGCCTGATAGTTTCCTTCCGCGGAATACACATGGGATGGTGATTGTTCATCGGATGTGACGCTATCACCGAAATCCCAATGATACACAAAGGGAGCGACCCCTCCAGTAACCGTGCCTGTGAAATTGATCGTCTCACCAACAAACCCATTATAGGGGCCTCCTGCATCAACGTCCAATGGAAGGCTTTCATTTCCTTGGATTTTTATTAGCCAGACATCATGCAGACCAGCACCATACGAGAGGGTATGGCCGGTGAGGATATAGCCGGTATCAGTCGTCTGTTGCACATAATAACCGACGTCAGAGTTAACCCCACCGTAGGTGCGATCCCAAAGCTTTTCCCCTTCGGTGTTTGTTTTAATCAGCCAAACATCATCGCCACCAGCACCATAGGACAGGGTGTATCCGGTGATGATGTATCCTCCGTCAATGGTCTGTTCAACGCAGTACCCATAATCTCTACCGGTTCCTCCGAAGGTCTTGATCCATTGTTCATTTCCAGATGAATCGGTTTTGATGAGGAGTACATCATCGAGACCTGCACCAAAACTTGAGGTGTATCCAGTGATAATGAATCCGCTATCGGTTGTCTGCTGAACGTGATAGCCACGGTCAACGTCATCACCACCGAAGGCATGGCTCCATTGTTGGTTCCCTCCATTATCTGTTTTTACTAGCCAGGCGTTGCCGACATATCCAGGACCCGAGGAAAACGTCCATCCCGTCAGGACGTAGCCACTATCAGTTGTCTGTTGAACACACCAAGCGCCATCTGAACTATATCCACCTAATGTGTTGTTCCATTCATGGTTGCCAAGTTCGTCTGTCTTGATGAGCCAGGCATCGACACTACCGGTCCCATAGGAGGAGGTGTATCCTGAGATGATGTAGCCGCCATCTATTGTCTGTTGGACGGTTGTTCCCCCATCATCGTATGCCCCGCCGAAAATCTTGTTCCATTCTTCATTGCCTTGTGTATCGGTTTTTATGAGCCAAAGGTCCTTGCCGCCAGATCCATAGGATTTAGTCCACCCGGTGACGATGTAGCCACCATCGGTTGTCTGTTGTACTGATTCACCTTCATCATCGTTTGACCCACCGAAAGTGTTGTTCCACAGTTCGTTTCCAGATGAATCGGTTTTTATCAGCCATATGTTATGACCGTTTGCCCCGTAGGATCGGGTGTAACCGGAAATGATGTAACCACCATCTGTTGTCTGTTGAACACAATAACCAACATCGATATTGCTTCCACCATGAGTTTTCATCCATTCATCGTTTTTAGATGGATAAATGGTGTTTTTTTTCTTGATAACAAACCGGGTAAGTTCACTAACATCTCGATCAGAATAAGGGGCGGAATAAATGGTTTTGGCAGTTGTCTGTTCATCTTCTATGCTGTTTGCCTGTAGCACTGGAATGATGCTTGCCAGAACAAGGAGGTATGAGACAACCCAGAGTGATGGTTTGATTTTCAGCAAGTTTCCTGCCGTAAGATTTTTTTTTCTCAGACTCATGTTGTTTTTCCTCCAGTGTTACAATTATTTTATAGGGAATATCCCATATAAACTTGTCTATTTTGATTTGAGGGAAAAAATCAGGAGAGGGTGCCAATGGATTGAGGAAAACGGTCGTTGAAATCTAATGTTAAATGAGGATATCCAAGGGTAAGTTATTCAAGTGCTTTTATGAATTCATCTATGATGTCCTTGCCGTGATTCAGATCTGTATATTCTTTTAATAAAAAATGGGGTACTTTTTCTGCGGAGATCCCTCTAATCATCGTTGAGAGGTTGTTTGGCCAATAATCCTTTTGATACAACGCAAGGACGGGGACGGTAGGAAGACCTAGACGTGGTCGGAGATAGGCATGGGCAATCTCGATTCCAGTCCCAAGGCTGGGGGTTGATACTTCGAAGATTGCTGCATGTATATCACTTTCAATTGCCTCAATCATTTTGTTACGAACGACTTTTTTTCGTTCTGACTCATCTGTTGGAAGGGGGCCGATTGCTAATTCAAGTTTTCGAATTGCTTCTTTGTATGTTTTCCCGGTCGTATGTTCGGTGCAAACATCATACTGTTGTCCTTTTATTGTTTCAATAAAGAATTGATGAACAGCTGAACGTTCTTTTCTGTCCTTTGCCCCTTGAATTGCTGCACCGTAGAAGACTCGTTTCATAAGAACAGTTTAATGTCTGCGGGAATAATAATTTTATCGTTACAAATCAACTATGAGTATGAGCAAAGGCAGTAGGGAAAAAAGGTATCGGGGATTACTTCTTTGGTTTTCGATATGTTCTCCCCGCCCATTCTATCTTTTGGGTGAGTGCTGATGCAAACGCATTTTGGGCAAGTAAGAGGAACACCAGCGGAGTGAAAAGAGCATACCCAATCTTTGATGGATACCGCTCTTTGGGGTACACCATTATTTTAGGAAGGATAGCGATCCCAAGCCATCCGTAGATGATCTCAAAGAGGATAAGAGAACTTAATAACAAGCCAGGAAGATAGTACCCAAAAGCAAGGAGGAACAGACCGATTGCTATAATGACTTGTGCACCGATGAAACCGAAAAACGACCCAAGCCAGAACACAGGATAATACCAGCGCACCCAAGTGTATTGTCTCGTCCCCCAGTGGATAAATCTCCGGATATTGTTCTCAGGTGGGCTTTCCATGATGCATTTCGGTTGAAGAGTGATTCGGTATCCTGCTTTTTTCACAGTTGTGGTAAGGACAAGATCATCAGAATACGCTGTTTTCCATTTTTCTTTTATGTTGAGTTGTTCGAAGATGCTTTTCTTAATGGCGGTAGACCCACCCCAGGCAAAGGTGTAACTCGGATAAAACATAAAGACGATAGAGGTCATATTCCAAGCCGAGATAAACAATGTTTTTACATTTGTCGGAAAATACCATCGATACCCGGTCGTCGCTCCTATTGATGCGTCCTGGAGTGGGCGAATCATGTTCTCCAGCCAATGAACATCTGGTTTGATATCGCTGTCTGCAAAGACCAAAACCTCACAGTCTGTCACCAGCTCCAATCCTGTCAGTAAGGCTGCAACTTTACCACTGCACCCTGCAGCAGGATTGGTAAAGACGATGTGGCTCTGCGGCTTGCCCTGAGTGAGTTGAAGTAAGACGTTATACGCAGGGTCCTGGTCCGAGTCAACCACAAAGATAAGTTCATGTGTTGGATATTCCAATGAAAGGAACGCCTTCATATTTTCATGAAAACCAGGCTGGATTCCCTTGCAGGGAACAATGACCGATGCAGCAGGGCTGTATGATGGAAATCTAATTTTTTTTGTTCGCAGGTACGCAATGACCCAGAGGCTGATGATATAACATTCCCCAATGACACCAATGACCCCCAGGACGATGAGACCTTCAAGAATCATACCTTCCAACACAGTGTTGTATCCTTGTCTCATTATTTGATATTTACCTAGCATAGGTTCGGTGTGTATTGTAAGCTGATAGAGGAAGATATCTCCGGGTCAGAGAGTCGGATTTATGTAGACGGCGTTCGTTATCTCATGCTGTGAGCAAAAAGAAGAGCATGACTCGTGATGAGGCGCACCTCAACAAGCTTACCAATGTTGTGTTCGAACCTGTTTTCATCTTAGGAGTGCACCGATCAGGAACAAGTATTTTATACAAGATGCTTGCCGCAACAGGGATGTTTAACACGGTGACAGCGTATCATCTTCTCCATTATCATGAGCTCCTCTCTAACCATCATGAAAAAAAGGAACAGGAAGTAAAACAACGTCTCACAGAATCTTTTTTACAAAACGGTCTGAGGGATAGGGGCATCGACCAACTAAAAGTTACTGCGGATTTTGCTGAAGAATATGGTTTTTTATTAGCCACTCGAACCGTGAAGATGTCTATTACAAGAAAGAACGTGGATCTCTTTGAGGAGATGTGTAAAAAGATTCAGTTTATCTCAGGGAACCAAAAACCTCTTCTGCTGAAAAACCCGTATGATTTCAACAATTTCCTCATCATTAAACAGATGTTTCCTTCCGCACGTTTTGTTTTCATTCACCGTCATCCCCAAAAGACAATAAGCTCCCTTGTAAAGGCCATGAGAACGATACTTGAAGAGAAAAACATATACACTGCTCGTTTATCAAAGCTGTACGACCAATGGTATTCGAACCCATTACTGCTTCATTCACTCCGATTCATGTTTAAAAAAATACCAGAATGCAGTGTGATCCTCCTTTCCAACACGACGGCAAGGATGACGCACTATTATATAAAAAATATAAACAAGCTGCCAGAGCAAGATCACATATCGATTACCTATGAAGACCTCTGTACGCACCCATCGGAAACCCTTCAAAGAATTATGGATAAACTAGGTGTATCTCTTTTATCGACTATTGACACAGGATCCCTGATGCGCCCCCGGAAGAGAGACATCGATCCGCCTGTAAGAAAACTCCACAGGTATATCTATTACCTTATGAGATCGTATTTTGAGCGGTTTGGATATTCAAAAGAGCTATAGGATTGCATCCTCTTTTTTATCGATATCTTCCCTAATTTCCTATTAGAGTCGTATGAGTATCTTATCCTGGTATGAAATAAGGATTTCTCCTCCGACTTGCATACTTTCTTTCTTCTTCATAGACGACGTAGAGTATCTTTACAAAAATACGTCCCACTGCACCGATTTTATAGCGGTTTGTTAAAAAAATCTTTTATCCGAATAACCTGTGAAACGGGAAATCCTGATATCCGATCACGCCGACCCATATCGTTTGATTGACTCCTTGGATGGTGATATTTGCTCGTAATACCACTTGAAGTTGATCAGGGATAAACCGTTCCCCAAGACGGGGACGTATCAAATGTAAAGGAATGTACATATCTCCTTGTAAGACAGTTGTACTCTGTGGATAAATAATCCCATCTGGTAATGTTCCATTGCTGATGATTCTGGATTTGTTCTGATCCACTCGGTAAATTCTCACGGTCAGATCGGTCGCAACTAAGGTGAGTTTATTTGGGTTTTTTATTTTAAAGGTGATCTCGTCACGTAATCCTTCTTTGAAGGTATATCGATAGTTGCCGGTGAGGGAGGCCTCGGTTGGTATGTCTGAGAGAAGGTGTTCAAGACAAGGAGGGATAATGTCAGCATCAACTGAAAGGTTCATTGGTTTTCTGATCCCTGCAGCAAACACAATGAATTTACCGTTCAGGGACATACGGAGGCTATCAGCATCGATTGCTTTGAGTTGCAGCTGTCCGCTGCCTGTCAGCTGCTCTGTGGTTTTCGCCGGGATTGTTTTTCCTTGTATGGTCGTCGTTCCTACCGGGACCCCTGTGTCTGTTTCAATATGTAATGTGATATCTTCTATTGCGATATCAATGGTGTTTGGATTGGTGATTTCTATGACACCTGTAAAATTGATGCCCTCTTGGGAGATGTCGCTGAAATTTGCTGCAAGATGGATTTGAGGGAGGGAGAATTGCGTCAGGATGTCGTTTAGGGAGGCTACGAGTGAAAATTTAAGGGGAAATGTTTTTTTTATCACCCCAAGAAATGTCGTTCCGAATGTTCCGGTGATCTTACTGGTTATCCCGTTGGGAAGCGAGCCATTGAATCTGATGGTTACTGCAGAGGTAATTGTTCTGTTTGCATGTGCATTGGTCTGTCCTCCACCCAGGTGGAGTTGGTTGATGATTTCACCGGTATCTGCAACAGTGACCATGGTGAGATTTTCTAAAAGGATCGGAAAGGGGTTTGGGTTGTCTAGGAAAATGGTCGCTTGAAGGACTGCTTCGTCTGCGGTGATGTTGATTATCTCAATGGTAAGGGTCGTTTCCGGTATGTTCATCTGTTGGATGTCAAGGAAGATGAACGCTCCTGCGATGATATTGAGAATCGTCGCGAAGACAAGGATGATTACCAGTATTTTTTTCATAGTGTCCTTTATACAACCAAAACCATTATATTTATAAGATATTTTCTATATTAATATACTTTTCTTTGTAATTAAGAGAAATTCTGTTTTTATCTTTGGATTCTAATATTTGTTAGGGATGTGACGAAAGTGGAGTAGCGATAATCATCTTAATAGGACGAATGGACAGGGGGCACGATAGAGTTGCCTCTTCATAATCAGTGGTTTTTTAACGCCTCCGCATTGTATGCTTCGCTGTATCATCAGAAAAACATACCTCTTGGCAGGAAAATATTCCTCATTTCTTATGAATCTGTTGATTCTGTACACTTGAGTACACTTACACAGGATGATGAAATAATACGACCGTTTCGTAAAACGACTACAATATGTTAGAGAATAAACCGATTAAGAAATCAAGTCCCATGAGTGCCAAGGCGATAAGGATAATGATGATCAACACCCAAAGGGCAAACTTGATAAGTTTCCAGGCGACAAATGCAATAATTATCAAGGCGATAAGTGCCAACCAGATTGGTATTACCATTTTTCATCACCTCATTTTTTTGTTAACAACAGTGATGCCCCACTATCATCACTAATAATCAGCTGATTAGATTCAGGAAAACTATAGTTAAATGTCCTCCCGAAATCTCCTGAAGAAAACGTAATTTTCTGATCTGCGACAGAATAATTGAAAGTCCCTGTAAGTGAGGCAATTCCAAGTAGTCCACTACCTGTTATCGTTACCTTGTTATTCGTATCAAATGTCATTGATATATTTGAGCTCTGCCAGGTCCCAATAAATTTACTTTTTTCATCCAAACAACCGCTTAGGCTACTCACCCAGATTATCACAAAAATTCCTAGTATGACAAGAATTTTCTTCATTTTTCTCACCCAATTCATCATCTTCGCAACCGTATATATAGATTTTTACATAACTCACAAGACCCCTATAAACAATTTATCAGGTTTTATAAAGAAATTTTTAGCGGATAACAACTATCAAACAAGATTTATATACTATCTTATATATAGATTGGTTGGTGGAGTGAAAATGATAAAAAAAATAGTGATGACGACAATTATTGGTTTCCTGATAAGCGCGACTGTTCTTAGTGGCTGTATCCAAACCGGAACCGGACATCTTGTTCTGAAAATCACTGACGCTCCTGGTGATTTAAACATCACAAGGGCAAATGTGACCATATCTCTAGTGAAGGTTCATTTAAGCGCAGGAGGCGGAAATGAATCTGAGAATGAGACCAACGGGACCGCAGGATGGTATACTGTTGTAAACATTTCACAGACCTTTGATCTTATGGCTTTACAGAACGTCACAGATATTTTAGGAAGCACAAACTTGAGTGCTGGCTGGTATACCCAGATACGCCTGTATGTCGACAAAGCGGTTCTGACAATCGATGGTGTTGAGCATGACTGTACCATTCCATCCAATATAATAAAACTCATTAAACCTTTTAGAATCATTGATAACGTGACGACAACATTGATTTTGGACTTTGATGTAGAGAAATCGGTTCACGAGACCGGTAATGGCAAATACATGTTCAAACCGACAATAAAAGTTATTCAAGAGTAAGGAGCCTTTTCTACTTTTTTTTTATTTCTTTATTATTGTATGTTAAAAAGGATTGTCAGTTTAACAAGTCTACGGATTATATATATCCTATGTTTCAAAATCTTGGATCATTTTTGTGTATTTCTCATGGATCATCTTTTTGTCAAACTCATAGAATTCCTGAAGCATACATTCTTGCTCTTGTGTATTGAAATACTCCATACATGGATAAAAAAACTCTTTATCCTCTGTATAAATATGTCTTGGATATAATGCAACGAGTGTTTCCAATGCAGATATGACGTCTTTGAGGGACTGCTTGTTTCCTTGAGCAAAGGAGTTGCTTGCATCAAGTAAAGTACGAACCGTTTTCCTCGCAAACACATGATCTTCAACTAAGTTGTCCATTATCTTTTTATGAACTGGGGAAAGTTCTTTTGTTGCAAGGTCTCTGAAAAGAATGTCTTCTTCTTTCCCATGATGGGTCCGGTCAGCGTATGTTTTAAAGAAATCAACACCTGCAAGGAGGAGAGTTGTGTCGATCTTCTCTGTTTTTTTTATTTGTATTAGTTCCTTTTCCAATAGTTTGACCATACGTTCAATAATTCTATGTTCCCACATCAATGGACCAATGAGTTTCATATCATTCTCCGTCATCAGTTTTAATAATTGCATCATCAAGAAAATTAAATAGTTTCGGTCATAGAATCTTATCCCTGAAAAGTCCAGGGGATTGGATTTGTACATCTATTTACTGATATGATACTCATTGACAGATGATATCTCGGTTCTGGTAAATAGTAATAGTGTACTGATACTATTCATTCAGAAACAATGTCTTACTTCATGACTCGTTTTTCATTTTTTACAATATTTAAGACGATTTGAGTGTTTGTTTTTTCAACATTAGCTATGGAAAGAACACCTTTGATGAATCCGTTTAAATCTCGTCGATCCTTAAAATGAGCAATAATCAATGAATCCCAATCTCCCGTGATATCATAAACCCCGCTCACATGGTTATCCTTTGATATTCTTTCCTGCACTTCGAGGAGTTTCCCCCGGGATATCTTTACATTGATAACCGCGGTCAAATCAAAGCCTATTTTTTCCTGGTTTATCAACGGGATATATCGTTCAATTATCTTTTCCGCCTCCATTCTTTTAATTCTGTTTGCGACTGTTGTTAACGAGATGTCGAGTTCTCTGGCGATTTCCCGATAGCTTTTCCGAGCGTTCTCGTTTAATTTATCAAGGATTTTATAGTCTAATTCATCCATACCCATCATATTACCTTGTCAATTTATATATTTTTGCCCTCTTTTTTCATGAATTGTTGAACAAAATAAATATTTTTCATAAAAAAATGGTCGATTGATTAATTTTTTAAACAAAGAATATATTAAATGTTTTATACAATATATAATCTCATGAACGAGATCTGTTTGAAATGTCCGATTCCAAATCCGATGAACAGAACATGCTATGAATGCAACTTAATAAAAATACGATACATTCAAAGTGATTAAAAATGAAAATAAAAAAAATGATTGTCTGGGATATCTACAAAAAAATAGTTTTGAAAATATACTGTTACTGATGAAAAGTCCAGGGATAGAAATCTAAACCCGCGTTTACCGGTTAAATTCTAAACAGTTGATTGGAATTACCCAGGTAAAAAACTACAATTTCATAGGTTTTTCAAATCATCCCTGGGATGTCATAGGGTTCTTGCGCTGGATGTAAATCATAGGTCATCCAAGGGAATTTTAAAAAGAAGTTTAGTTTGAAGAACGTCCAATAGCCGATGATTGGATAAGGTGACACCCGGGGTTTATCCCAGAAATTCTTATCGAATTGCGGGATTTTATATTCTACGCACGAGAACGGAAAGAACACCCATCGGTAGGTAGCTGGTTCCTCATTATCCTGAAAGGTGTTTTTCGTAACAGACGTCAAGGAGCACCAGAAAAGGAAAAGGCCACGAGTGTTCCGCTGGATCTGGTTTCCTTCAATGCTCATATTACGGGAATCCCAAATACCCATCGCCTGAGCTGAATCGATGATGCGATTGTCCTTTATGGTAACATTTTCTGGAGTAGTACCTGAAAAAACTTCCTCACCAATGTGCAATCCGCACCTTGTTGAATTGGTAATTTCATTGCGTGTAATGGAATAGTCCCGTGAACCAAGTAGAAAGACTGCTTCCGTGGTATTCTTCAGATGATTCTCATCGATGATAAAATACATGTTTGTTCCCGGAAGTCCATTCATCAGATCAGTGATACCTCGATTAGCATCCGTTATCGTGTTTTTGGTGATTTGAAGGTGAGCTCCTGAGAGGAGAATACCGCCTACCCATGAGCAGATGTTATTCTGTGAAATAATGCAGAAAATACTTTGAATAAGATGAATAGCAATATATCCGGTTTTTATGGACGAGTTTTGGGGAAACGTGTTGTTGATGATGCTTATGTTCTGTGCGTTTTGGACGGTGACCCCATATTCTCCTGTATGAATGCTTGTTCCATAGAGGGTGCAGTTTTTGGTGTGATTGATAAGGACACAAGAATGACTCTTGGAACAATTGTAGATAGTAAACCCACTGATGTGTACATCGGGTCCGACACAGGTGATGATATCACTACTTGCATTTTTGCCATCAATGAGTGTTGTGAGAAGGTCTGCACCTTGGAGCTGAATGCTGTTGTTTATCACAATTAGTTCTCTGTAGATGCCTGGGAACACGTAGATGGTGTCTCCATCGGTCGTGTTGTCTATTGCATCCTGAATCTTGGTATAATTCCCTGGACCTGACCCACCAACATAAAACCAGGTCCCTCTTGATGGTGGGAATGGTTTCTCAGTGTTTTGTGAAATGGTTGGGATAACAATGGTTCCAACGAACAAAAGAATGATTCCAACTGCCAACCATTTCCTTATCAATTGATATTCCTCCACGTATTAGTAAAATAAACAATCCCTCGTTATTTAAATCTTTGTTAGAGGAAAAAAGTGCAGGGGAAGGGATTTGAACACCAATTTACTAGTATGCTCCTTAATTTTTCTCCTGATACCATACCATCATCATTTTCGAGCGGATTATCAACTCAAAGCTACGAAGGTTTACTAGTAAATTCCCATATTCCGCTGATCCAAGAATATTTTTACTAGTATAGTGTTTAATCGTTTCGGTAAGCTATTAGCTTAGCTTGTATAATTCATCTAGGTGGTCTCATCGATGCTCCTGTCGGGAATACGTGCTAATATTTTAGTACTTCCTAGGGAAGCAGAGTGACCGTTGGAAACAACGCAGGTCTCCAATCCATCTGAACGAAGGGTGTGATTGTATCATATCCGAACCGAAGACCAAGTAACACTTTTGGCAGCAGTTTCGGCCGCCCCCAGTAATTATTCAACCAGGTATTGTGTCCACAGTCCGTGAGAGCCACCTTGATAATGTTACCAAGAAACGTGTTGCGTGTGAAGACGTTACGTGAGCCCCCATCAATCATGACGGCACCACCAATCCGACGTAATAGATTGTGAGAAACCAACGTCTTTGTGGCGTCTTCAAACAGCATCCCGATTGAGTTTTCAACAATGACATTATCCTTCAGTGTGCAATCGTTCGAGGTATAAACCGCGATGCCGATTGTTAGCTCTGAATCGGGTTGAGGACCATATTCAATTGTACAGCCGAGTAATGATATCCTCTGGCAAGCTTGAAGATACATCCCATACTTACTCTGCGATATCGTACAAGAGGCAACTGTGCAATCGTGGCAGCGATACAAGAGGATCGCAATCCGTGCTTTTGAGGTTGTAATATTTTGAATACTCACATTGGAGCAGTCAATGAGGACGACGATGCTTGCATCTGTGACAACACCGGATGTTGCCTCCTTTAGGACTACGATGGGTTTTCCATCTTTACTATTGCTGTTGAAAACGTTGTTTTCAAATTCGAGTCCCCCTCCAAAAAAACTACAGTTAAGAAATACGACGTGTTCAATACGGTTCCCGGAACCCCCAAGAGCAAATCCTCTATCGTCGATATCATATTGGGGTGATTCCACCGTCACATAGGTTACGATATTATCAATGCTGCTTCCATAAATCCAGACACCAAAGTATCCAATCGCGGGTTCTCCTCGGAAATGAATGGAGATATTTGAAATTATATTCCTGCTGGAGTAGGCAATGATAAGACCCTCTCCATAGCGAGTCAGGATGTTACAGGAGGAGACTGTTGTATCATTTGTATAGTATAATCGAATCCCACTTTCGTAGGCAATTATCGTGAAATTCATAAACACGATGCCATCGGCGTAAAGGTTGATGGGGCTTGTCGAAGCATTAGATTCAATCACGGTCGTCTCCCGATTCTCCCCCTGGACTGTTACCGACTTATCGATTGAGACAACCTCATGGTACGGGGCGGAGTCATCGTAGACAAAAATGGTGTCGCCGTTACTGGCATTAGCTAAAGCATCATTGATACGGCTATAATTACCCGGCCCGCTCCCACCAACATACAACCAACTCCCTCTTGATGCTGGTACAGATAATTTTTCTGTATTTTGAGCAAAAGTTGGGATGATACAGGTTCCAACGAACAAGAGAATGATTCCAACCGCCAGACATTTGTTTAATAGAAGACGTTTCCTCATCTGTTTTCCCTTTAGGAAAATAAAGTACCCGTATCTATTTAAAATGTTCCCTCTGATGTACTAGTATTTACGGGTTCAAATCATTTTTTAGTTCTATGGCAGGTTTCTCCTGGAAAAAGTATAAAAAAGTGCAGGGGAAGGGATTTGAACCCCCGAACCTCTGCAGGAACAGATCTTGAGTCTGTCGCCGTAGACCAGGCTTGGCTACCCCTGCACGAATAACACATGAACAGTTTAATCATAATAAATTTTTAGGTTACAAAACCCAAGAATCATTAACAGAAGTCATACCATTAAAATTCAGATATATTTATAAACATAACAGAGAATTAATACATCCATTTGGGGGAAATACCATGCCGGAAAAGGAACTATGGAACTCACGGCTCGCATTTGTCATGGCAGCTATTGGTTCTTCAGTCGGCCTTGGAAACGTCTGGAGATTCCCCTACATAGCGTACACAAACGGCGGAGGAGCCTTTCTCATCCCTTATTTTGTTGCACTGTTCACCGCAGGCATCCCCATGCTTATCCTTGAATTCTCTGTAGGCCACTGGAGTAGACAAGGGGCACCAGGAAGCTTTAAAAAAATAAAGAAGAAATGGGAATGGGTTGGCTGGTGGAGCTCCCTGGTACCCTTCGTCATCGTCACCTACTACATCGTTGTCATGGCATGGTGCTTCTCCTATTTGATTTATTCTTTGGACCTCCGGTGGGGGATGAACGCTGAATCATTTTTCCGTATAGATTTTCTCAGCACATCCTCAGGTCCCTGGGACATCGGAGGAATCCAAATCCCCATTCTTCTCAGCCTTATCGTCATGTGGCTGCTTGTGTTCATCATCCTGTACAAAGGAGTCGGGCGGATCGGAAAAGTTGTCATGATCACCGTACCACTCCCCTGGATACTGCTTGCCATTCTTACCATCAGGGGACTCACCTTGCCAGGAGCACTTGAAGGAATCAGTTACTACCTTACTCCAAATTTCTCAAAACTCACAGACCTCAACGTCTGGCTTGCCGCCTACGCACAAGTATTCTTCTCAGTTGGCATCGCCCAGGGAATCATGATCACCTATGCAAGTCATCTTCACAAGAAATCAGATATCTCAAACAACGCCTTCATCATCGCACTCGCAGACTCAGGGACCTCGTTTCTTGCGGGATTTGCCGTGTTCAGCGTCATTGGGTATCTTGCACTGTCCCAAGGCATCGGCATAGAAAACCTAGGGATTGCCGGTCCAGAGCTTGCCTTCATCACCTACCCAACCGCTATCTCCCTGTTTCCTGTGGCCACCGCTCTGTTCGGCATCTTCTTTTATCTTGCCTTGCTGACGTTTGGGATAGATTCCGCGTTTTCAATGATCGAACCGATGACTGCTGGTGTGCAACACAAATGGGGGCTGACAAAAGGAAAAGCAACTGCAATCATCTGTCTAGTCGGGTTTTTCGCAAGCCTGCTGTTTACTACAGGTAGCGGACTGTACTGGCTGGATATCGTGGATTATTTTGTTTCAAACTTCGGGCTTGTGCTTGTAGGACTGGTCGAATGCCTTATTCTTGCATGGGGGTTCCGCATCGCAGTCTTTCGCCAAAACGCAAACAAAACCTCAGATATCAAGATAGGACGATGGTGGGACATCCTCATAAAATACGTCGTCCCCTGTATTCTGACAATCCTTCTACTTGCCGCACTCTACCAAAATATCATCAAACCCCACGTGCAACCCTGGTGGATAGCTCTCCTTGGGGTACTCCCCTGCATCGTTATTTTCCTTGCATCGTTCCTTTTCATGAAACAAAAAGAAAAAAAAGAGGAACATACATGAGTGAACTGCCGATTTCTGCCATCATCATGCTTGTTTTTGGTGTAGTCGTCTGCTACGGTGGTGTGGCCTATTTCATCTATCGAGCAGCAAAGGCAAGACACAAACAACCAAAGTCATGACAACCGCGGAATGTATTAAAACCTGAACACGATTTCAGTATCACACTAGGTGATGGATGATGGGACAGGGAAAATACATTGGAGTGCTCTCTAGCGGTGGCGATGCCCCCGGGATGAACGCAGCGATACGGGCGGTTGTTCGAACAGGGATCTACCATGGCAACACTATGTTTGGCATCAAACGCGGCTATCAAGGGATGATCGAAGGGGACATCGAACAAATCGACCGTTACTTCGTCAGCAACATCATCAAGGACGGTGGCACCGTTCTTCAGACCGCACGAAGCAGCGGGTTTCTGACAAAAGAAGGACGAGAAAAAGCATTCAAAAGTCTCAAACGCTTCGGCATCGACAGCATCGTCGTCATCGGCGGTGATGGCTCGTTCCATGGTCTGCATCAACTCATCGAAGAATTCCCAATCCAAGGCATAGGGGTCCCAGGGACGATTGATAACGATCTCTATGGAACTGATTATACGATTGGTTTTGATACCGCGGTCAACACCGCACTGGAGGCTATTGATAAGGTCCGGGACACCGCGTCATCACATTCTCGGCTCTTCATCATCGAGGTCATGGGACGGACCTCAGGGTACATCGCGCTGTACACCGGTATCGGCGGTGGTGCAGAGGACATCCTTGTCCCTGAAGCACCTCTTGCGATCCCAAAACTGGTCGAAGAATTAGAAAACCAGCATAAAGCAGGCAAGCAGAGCAGCATTATCGTCATTGCTGAAGGAGAAACCGCAGGAGGGGCGGCAGAGATAAAGACAGCCATCGAAAAAGTCATCAACTGGGATATTAAAGTCAGCGTCCTTGGTCATGTACAACGAGGAGGGTCCCCCTCTGCATTTGACAGGGTCCTTGCCAGCAGACTCGGATATGAAGCAGTCCTTGCCATCATGAACAACGAGACCGATAAGATGGTCGGTATGGTCAATAAAGTAGTAACCCTGACACCACTCCAGGATACATGGACAAAAAAGAAAGAGATGGATATGACGTATCTTAAGATGAACGAGGTGCTCGCAGCACAACAGCAACTGTCCCAGCAAGTACTTGCATAAAAAAAAATCACAAGCCGCAGACGATACCGGCTTCAAACTCCTGTAGCTTCTTTTCAAAACCTATAACATACTCAAACGAAAAATCATACACCACATCGACAAGCAGCAACGGCTCAGGGGGTGCAACCTGAAAATCAACCGTTCGCTCAGGGTGTGATAACGCCTCTCCAATTGCGTCCATACTCAACGATCCGTCCCCGGCTTTTTTCACTGCGGATACAATACGTCGAATCTGGTTCCACAGGAAAGTCTGTGCATAAAAATCAATGATGAAGAAATCTTCATTTTCAGAAAGAACGATGGTATCGATACTTCGAATCGGGTTCTTCAGCGGCTCTATGCGTGCGAAATTCTGAAAGTTATGTTCACCGGTGAAAAGACCTGCAGCAGCAAGCACCTTGTCGATATCAAGACTGGTTTTTCGGAGGTAATACCGATATACTCTTCGTTTCGCATGACGTGGGTAAAAATCAACATCCACCTCCTGAACCCCGTAGATGAACAGGTCCGGCTCAGCCTGCCTTACCCTTGATAACACCTCCTCTTTGCACAGAGTTGAATGAAACGCACAGACATTTCCAAGTGCTGAGACTCCTCGATCCGTCCGACTCGCAGTGCGGAAACAAGAGAGACGTGGATCATCAACAATCCCCTGATCCGCTAACAAATCTAATAAAGTCCGCTCTATAGTACGTTGTCCGGGTTGACGCGCATACCCGGAGAATCGCTTTCCATTATACGCGAACTTCAACGCAATCCTCATATCTACCTGACAAGTGTTCCTCCCATAAAACCATATTGATGCAATGAGGATAATTCTTTAAAAACAAATCAGATACGACACCTAGACAGTATGGCAAGAAAAAAAGAAATCGAAGGAAAACTCAAAGCTGCTGATATACAAACCGGGGATGTCATCCGTATAAAAAAGGACAACACGCAACATGAAGGAGTGTTGATGCCTCATCATGAGTTCAGCCAGGAGGACATCATTACAATAAAACTCAAAAACGGTTACAACATCGGCATCGCCGTCGACACAAAAACGGATATCATTCTTGTAGAGAAACAACAAAAAATAGAAAAACCAGTAAAAAAAATCCCTTTTGATTCAAAAAAACAGACTATTTCCATCATCGGAACCGGTGGCACCATCGCTTGTTATGTTGATTACCGGACCGGTGCGGTTCATCCCGCGTCATCTGCCGAGGAACTCGCACTCTCCATACCTGAAATATTTGATATCTGCAATGTAAGATCCCAAGTTGCTTACCAAATGCTCAGTGAAAACGTCGAGGTTTCCCAGTGGCAGGGATTAGCCAAAATCATCGCACAAGAACTCAACAGCGGTGCCACCGGAGTCGTCATCCCTCACGGAACCGATACCCTTGGATACACAGCTGCTGCGTTATCGTTCCTTTTAAAGGATCTTTCTAGCCCGGTGGTGCTGGTCGGAGCGCAACGCTCCAGCGACAGACCATCCTCAGATGCGACACAGAACCTCATCGATGCAGCACGGGTTGCAGCAACCACAGACCTTGGTGAGGTGGCAGTCGTCATGCATGGGGAGATGTCTGATTCATTCTCACTGATACATCGGGGCACCAAAGTAAGAAAATTCCATACATCCAGAAGAGACGCGTTTCAAAGCGTTAATGATCAACTCTTAGGGAGAGTCGAAAAGGAAAAAGTGATCTTCACGGCATCATATAGAAAGAAAAAACCAGGACCAGTACTCGTTGACACCAGGATGAACGAAGAGGTGGCTCTCGTGTATTTCTATCCAGGTTTGAAACCAGAGGATATCCCGGAGAAAAAAGGGCTTGTTCTTGCGGGAACCGGTCTTGGGCATGTATCGGAAAGACTCCTGCCCCGCATCACCCATCTGGTCAATAACGGATCTGTGATTGTGATGACGTCACAGTGCCTGTTCGGACGGGTCAATATGCATGTGTATTCAGTGGGTCGTGATCTGATTAAAGCAGGTGTCGTCCCTGGTGAAGACATGCTGCCGGAAACCGCGTATGTCAAACTCATGTGGGCTCTTGCCCATGCGAAAAACAACCAAGAAGCAAAATCCTTGATGATCACGAACATCGCTGGGGAGATATCAAAGCGTACACCAACCGATGCATATCTATCAGGATTTAATGAAACAGGACAAGAAGAATGCTAAGAAAAGATATTGTGTTGGAAGATGGAACTATCCTTCGGTTTGAACCATTGAATGGAAAAGAAGATGCTTGCGAGTTTCGGTCTTTTATCAATGCACTTGTCCAAGAAAATTTGTATCTTCTGGTAGAACGACCTTTCACACTCAGAGAAGAAAAACAATGGCTTCAGAACCAGCTGCAGGCACAAAAAATAGGGGAGCAGATTTTGCTAAAGGCACTTGTTGATGGAAAACTCATTGGCAATGGTTTTGCAAGACCCGGGGTTGGCAGAAACCATGGGAACGTCAACATTGGTATTTCACTAGCAAAACAATGGAGAGGAAAAGGCATAGGTCGTTTACTCCTAGAAGAACTCATTCTTTCCTCTGAAAGAAAATGGCATCCGAAGAACATCTATCTGCATGTCATCTCAGCAAATACAATGGCACAAAGACTCTACGAATCACTTGGTTTTCGCATCATCGCCAGGCTTCCAGAATGGTTTGAATATGAAGAAAAACATCTGGATGAGTATATTCTTTTACTTGACAAGAAACGGTTCTGCATCAGCAGAAAAAAAAACCATTATAAAAGGTCATCCAAGAATTAAAAACAACGAATCATCGAGTCTGACTGTTTTAGCCATTTGTGTTGTAATGGTGACTTGTTTTGGTTTGCGGATCTCAACGGTTGTATAGGTTTTCGGATCCATCAGTTGAATATCGGTTTTTGTCTGACTGACAACAATCATCTCCCTGACCAGTTCCCCTCCACCATAAATCTTGGCAGGGGAGAGTTCTTTCCCATCAATCACCTTCTCAACCCAGCTGGACAGATCTATAGCCCGAACCTTGTTTTCATGAAGAGAAACGATCATGAAAAACGAGTCGTCAAAAATAAAAAAATCACCTTTCCGGTACGCAGGAATCCGTACAAGATACGTCATCCGGTACAGCTGCCTGCTGTCTTTCATCCCTGCTTGAGCAGCGGATTGCTTGAAATCACCACCATATTGCTCCTGGATTTTCTTTGCTATCGAAAAAGCGGTTGTTTTTTCACTTAGGAAAAAATCAAGACCCTCCCGTTTCTCATCGAAATCAGTGATAAACAACCCCCGCTTGCCGCTCTCCTGATATTGCATCACCATGGTTTCTACGGAGGACCGGAGGGCGGCTAGCTCCTGGTTGGTGAATGTCCGCTGCTCAGCTCGGATCTGCACAATCGCCTCATAGTAGCCTCCGGCTTCTCGCGAGCAGACGTTGCAGGTGCTATGTTTAATCCTGACGGTGAGGGGGTGTTGTTCCGTTATTGTCTGATCCTCAAGAACACCGGAGATGGATACGGTGCAGACGAGCACTCGGTCTTGTTCGTTGCACTGGCTTTGAATGTGGACATTCTTTAACTCAGAGCTGATGGTAAAGGCGTCTTTGATGTACCGTTTGAGGATTTCATCAAAAGGTTCTTGGACCCAGGTGTTTTTATATTTATAGGATGAACAGCGAGGGCAGAGGGTAATATCAAGGATGCGCGGTCCTTTTGAAAAATCTGCCTGCTTCAGATAACACGCAAGGCAGACGCCGTTTCGAAAAATCGGTCCTTCTTTGCCGCATTCCACGCAAAACATGCAAGTTTCCATTCCTGATTATGTTTTTTGGGTGAGATATACACCATAGATTATTAATCCTGCGCCAAGAAGGAAAAACCACGTAAGGCTTGCCCCGAGGAAAACTGACATCAGAATCGTAAACAAGGGGATGAAATTCAGGAAAACTGCTGCTTTGCTGGCATCGATATGTTTCAACGCGTAGTACCAACCCAGATAACCAAACAGGGTGCAGGCGATGGCAAGGTAGAGAACAGCAAGCCAACCATTCAGTGAGGTATGGTGGAACACAACTTGAAGATCAAGGGCTACAAAGGGAAGATACAGGAGCGTTCCAAAGCTAAACGCATAGGCAGTTATCACAAACCCATCATAGGTCTGTAACAGACGTTTACCGATGAACGAATACAGTGCCCAACAGAACGCAGACAGCAACATAAGCACGCCCCCCAGTAAAAACAGAGTATCAAGGGTCCATTCCTGTTTTTGGATGTCAGAGACCATGATGACAAAAACACCGATAAAGGAAAGAACAATCCCTGCGATTCTTTTCCCAGTCAATGTCTCATGCAGGAACAGCCCTGAGAGGATCGCGATAAAAATCACATTGGTGTTGATCAGAACAGAGGCGGTAGGAGCATTAGTATAATGAATACCAATGAATTGGAAGAGATACAAGAAAGTAACCCCTGTTAACCCAAGGATCACAAGCCAGGGGAGCTCCTTTCGTGGTATCTTCAGTGGTTTTTTTCTTAGGACAACCAGAAGCAGCATAAGCGGTGTTGCGAGAAGGAATCGTAAAAACCCAAGATCAATAGGATCCATCTCCTTGGTTGCTGCCTCAACGACAAGAAACGACCCTGCCCAGACAAAAGAGACAAGAACAAGCAGAAGTGCCATGAGGAGATTCTTGTTCATGAAAAACGATAAACCCGATTATGGATATAAAACGATATCATTAAAGAAATCGATGCAACTCAAGAAAAAGAATTTTTAGTGGGTGGTAAGCAGGAACGAATCAAACACCAGGCCATCTGGTTTTATCGCCTCGCAGGTAAGTGTCGTCTCGTTGACCATCAGCAGGCAAAAATGGTAGGTCTTCTCTGAGTACACGGTCCAAGGGCTCTGTCCATTGTCATAGAGCGGGGAACCACCACCACCTATGACGAGGTAGGTCACATTGTTGATGATGCTGCGTTCATAATTATGGTCATGACCATTGAAAACGATATCGACATGATACCGTTCAAACAGAGGCACCCATAGTTTCTGGAGAATTGTCGTGTTCCCATGGTTTGAGGAACTATAGGGAGGATGGTGAAAAAAGACAATGGTGAATGCTTGGTGATGGTTCTGTAGATCATGAATCAGCCAGAGTAACTGCCGTAATCGGTATCTATTGCGGATATTTGAATCAAGACCGATAAAATGCAGTGGTCCATTATCAAATGAATACCAGCGTTCATTAGAAGGGAGTGAAAAATAGGTAAAAAACAGAGGACTATAGCTTTCGTGATTCCCAAGAACCGGGAAAAGCGTACTATTATGAATAAACGGGGACGCAGTAAAAAAATCAATCCAGTCGTCAGGGTTTCTTCCATTATCGACTAGATCCCCCGGTTTGATCACAAACGCAGGATTGGTTTTTTCTATCGCCTGAGCTACCAGCAACACAGTCACCCAGTTGTCCCAGTCCCCTTGTGAGTCCCCATAGGCGACAAATCGAATGGTTTCATTTGGAAGAAATGCTGTCCAGAACGTATACAAAGGGCTTTCAGTGCCATCAGAAACAACGGTATAATAATACTGCCTGCTAGCGGCAAGACCACTGATTGTGACCTTATGTACCATATGTGCACACGTACATTTTTCTTTACTGACGTTGCCAAGCAGCGGGCTGCTGCCCCAATGCACCTCGTTTTGTTTTGTAGCTGTGGTGGTCTTCCATGAAATAACAATTGAGTCTAGCTTTGAATTTTGAGGATAGGGGCCGATAAAGCTGACGGCGCAAGCATTCCCCGCACAGCCTCCTAGAAGAAGGAGAACCCATACGATGAGTAGAGCGTTCTGGATATTTTTTGGCATCAATGCACCATTCGACTGAGATAGTTCTTCATAGGAACTCTGTTGATATAAATTTATTGTTGAAAATAATCCTATGCATATAAAGGATAATGAACGGAGAACCAGTCTTTTGTTCATAAGAAAGAACATCTTTTTTGGTTTTCAGATAAGAATTGTACAGAACCAAGATAACAGCTGTACAACAAGACGCTTTAAACAAAACAGACAAAACAGGATGTGAGGAGTGATAAAAAATGATGATCGTTGGTCAAGTCTCAAGCCCCGAGGAAGCAACCGAAGTGGAGTTTATCGCAAAATCCTTTGTCGTGGCAAACCGCGCCCGCGCCCTTGCTTCACAGCTTCATGAGGTGCAGTAAAAATGGAGAAAAAAACAAAAAATAAAAAGAACATCCCAAACGACATCCCTATCGTCTGGGTGAATATCATCGACGGGGAATAAGACGATTCCCTTCCTATGATTTTTCTACACGAACAGGTTTTTTCTGGTTTTTAGGGTTTTTTTTTGTGGTTTTATCATTCCCCTTGTTGGTGGAGTCATTAATCTTCTTGCCACTCTCCAAGGTCCCATCAGCCAGTCCTGCATCGATGACAAGGTCGTATTCGACCTTATACTCACCAGGATCCCCATCTGAGAACCTGAAACCTTTCTCACGACATAAGGTAATCATCGGGAAATTATCCTTCAGCACGACACCGTTGATTTTTGAGAGGTTCTTGTCTCGTGCGAACTCGATGAGGAAATCAAGGAATTCAGATCCAAGCCCCTGCCGCTGGCATTCATCGGTGACAACGACCGCGAACTCAGCTTCATCTGGTCGGGCAGGATCTTGGATGAGACGGGCGACACCAAGAAGCTGCTTTTTCCCGTCTTTATCTACTTCAGCGACAATCCCCATCTCTCGGTCATAATCGATGTTACAATACCGGGTACGAACCTCATGAGGGGTATCTTTGATGATTCGGAAGAACCGGAACCGCACGGTCTCCTCTGAGAAGGTCTTGAACATCTCAAGCCACATGTTCTCATCCTCTGGTTTTATCGGCCGAAGGAGAACCTTTTGCCCATCTTTTAAGGTGATATTCTTCATATATTTGGTCGGATAGGGAGTGATGATGAGATGAGGATGTTTCCCAGGTTCGGGGTCAAGGATGATTCGTGCATCCACTGCGATAAGGTCATTATCCTGGGGGATCAGCGGGTTGATATCGACTTCTTTAATCTCAGGATGATCGATAAGCATCTGTGAGAACTGAATCATGGTTTCTTCGATCTTTTTCATATCAACCGGTGGGATGTTCCGGAACCCTTTCAGAAGTTGATAGGCCTTGGTCTTTTCTATGATGCGCTGGGCTAAGGTCTGGTTTAACGGGGGGAACCCGATCGCTCGGTCTTTGAATAATTCTGTATAGATACCACCCAGACCAAAGAGGATAACAGAGCCAAATACCGGGTCCTTCTTAGATCCTAGGATGAGTTCATAGCCATGGTTTTTTACCTGTTTCTGAATAGTGACTCCCTGGATTGTCGCGTTAGGAACTTTTTCTTTGGCTCGTTTGGTCATCGCCTTGAACGTTGCTTTGACATCATCACCACAACGCAGGTCAAGGACGACCCCACCAACATCACTTTTATGGCTAATCTGGGGTGATAAAATCTTCATCACGACCGGGTAGCCGATTTTCTCTGCGGCTTTCACCGCTTTTTCTTCATTTTCTGCTATGATCGGTGTCGTCGTTTTAATGCCATACAACTCCAGAAACGTTTTTGCTTCACTTTCGTTTAACAAGGTTCTCTTTTCTTTCGCAGCGATATCAAGTATCTTTTTCACAATTTCAGTATGAGCTGGTGTTTTGATATTGAGTTCCTCAGGCGTCTCATATAACTGAGACAAGTGACGCTCGTAATGATACAGATACATGTAGGATTCTACAGCCTCATCCGGTGATGCATAGGTAGGGATGTTGTTCTGGTTAAGGATTTCTCGTGCGTGATACACACTTGCCTCACCGATAAGTGAGGTTAGAATCGGTTTTGTTGATTTTCGTGCGATATCAACAAGTCTATCAGCGAGTTTCTTAGGATCAGCCATAACCTGGGGGACACAAAGAATTAACAGACCATCGATGTTCTTGTCCTCAAGGCAGATTTCGATTGCTTTCTGATAGCGGTCCTCGTCGCCATCACCGATGATGTCAACAGGGTTTGCATGGCTCCAATGTGTTGGCAGCACCTTGTTAAGCTTCTCAATTGTTTCAGGGGAAAGACTGGCCAGTTTACCACCTTTCTCGACAATTGAGTCTGTTGCAAGCACACCGGGGCCTCCCGCGTTGGTCACTATCGCGATGTTCGGGCCCATGGGGCGTGGTTGTTTGGCAAGAATAGAGGAGCAGTTGAACAAATCCATGATGTTCATGACACGGACGACACCAGACCGCCGGAATGCAGCCTCGTAGATGACATCCTCACCAGCAAGTGCTCCAGTGTGGGAAGCAGCTGCTTTTGCCCCTTCCTTGTATCGACCTGATTTGATCACGATGATCGGTTTTGCCCGTGCGAACGCTTTGGTCGCACTCATGAACTTGCGAGCTTCGGTGATCGACTCGATATATAACACGATGCTTCTTGTATGTATGTCCATTCCAAAGTAATCGATAAGGTCACCAAAATCAACATCAAGCATGGAACCAACAGAGACAAAGGAGCTGAACCCGACTTTCGCGGCCGCAGCCCAGTCAAGAATCGCACCGCAGACGGCACCACTCTGTGAGAGAAGGGCGATAGACCCTTTATCAGGCATAGAGCCTGCGAAGGTTGCATTAAGGTTGAGGAACGGCATGATGAAACCAACGCAGTTCGGACCGATGATACTTAAACCATATTTTTTCTTCAGATCAAGCAATCGCTTTTCCCTGGCGACGCCCTCCGGCCCTATTTCTTTAAACCCAGCTGAAATAATAAGAATACCTTTGACCCCTCGAATCCCGCACTGTTCGACAATATCACAGACAACAGATGCAGGGGTGACAATAATGGCTAAATCAACAACCTTAGGTACTTCATTGATAGATGGATAGGCTTGCACCCCTTGAATGCTTTCTCGTTTTGAGTTCACGGGGAACACAACACCCTCATAACCGGACCCAATCAGGTTCCTAAAAATTCTATACCCTGCTGATCCGATTGTCTCACTAGCCCCAATCACTGCGATACTTTTTGGTTTGAATATTTTATCAAGTTTTGCGCCATTCATTGTGCTTCCCTCCATATCATAATCGACAGAGCACCGATGCCCCGAAAGCAGAATCGATTATATAATGATATCGCCCCTTTTTTTATATAAATGGATGAAAATAAAAAGAAAAAGGGTTATGCGGATTGCTCCGCCATCGCCTTATACATTTTATACCGAGCAACGATTTGCTCTTCAAGCTTTGTATGCAACCGTTCTGCTTCCCCGGGGAATGTCTTTGTCAAGGCTGCATAGCGGACCTCACCCATAAGGAAATCATGGATTGTCCCATTCGGTTCGCCTGAATCTAACTGGAACGGGTTCTTCCCCTCAGAGACAAGGCGAGGGTCATACCGATATAACGGCCAGTACCCGGATTCCACTGCGCGTTTCTCTTCTTCCTGGGTCTTTCCCATACCTGCCTTAATCCCATGGTTGATACAAGGGGCATAGGCGATAATCAACGAGGGACCACGATAGGACTCTGCTTCTTTGATTGCTTTCATGAACTGATTTTTATTCGCACCCATGGAGACGGATGCGACATAGACATACCCGTAGCTGATCGCAATCAGGCCAAGGTCTTTTTTCTTTGTTTTCTTCCCAGATTCAGCGAACTTAGCGATGGAGCCAATCGGTGTCGCTTTGGAGGACTGCCCACCGGTATTGGAATAAAGTTCGGTGTCAAAGACAAGGAGGTTGACATCCTCATTCATCGCGACAACATGGTCAAGCCCGCCATAGCCGATATCATACGCCCAGCCGTCACCACCAAGACACCAAATCGATTTCTTCGTAAACATATCCCGGGATTCCCAGATCTCGTTGAGCAGTGGATCAGCATGGTTCTTCTCCAGTAATAATTTAATCTTCTCTGACGCGGCTTTTGACTCCTCGGCATCATACATATGATCAAGCCAATCCGAAAAAGCAGCCTTCAGATCTCCAGAGGTTTTTTCCAGGGCGTGGGTGATGAGATCAGCAAGTTTTTCTCGTCGTTGAATCGTTGCAAGTGCCATCCCAAATCCATACTCCGCGTTATCCTCAAATAGCGAGTTAGCCCATGCAGGACCATAGCCTTTCTCATTAGTTGTGAAGGGCACGGATGGCGCTGATCCGCCCCAGATGGAAGAACATCCCGTGGCATTGGCAATGATCATCCGATCGCCGAACAACTGGGTAATCGTCTTTAAATACGGTGTCTCACCACAACCTGAACACGCTCCGGAGAACTCAAGGAGCGGCTGTTGGAATTGTGAGCCTTTCACAGTAAATTTATCAAACCCGCCAGATCGAATCGGGATCTTCTCACTGTATTGCTGATAGGGGATTTGTGTCTGCATCTGGGTCGCTATCGGTTTCATCACCAGGGCTTTTTCCTTTGCAGGACAGATATCAGCACAATTCCCGCATCCCATGCAATCCTCAGTGTACACCTGTATGCGGAAGGACAACCCTTCGGCTTCTTTTCCGATTGCTTTTTTCGCGCTATACCCGCTGGGTGCTTTCTTCAACTCATCAGAAGTCAGCAGCACCGGTCGAATCGCCGCGTGGGGACAGACCATCGCACATTGGTTACACTGGATACATTTATCGATGAGCCATTCAGGGACGTTTATGGCTACACCGCGTTTCTCGTATTTCGTAGTCCCAGATGGGAAAATACCTGCTGGTGTGAACGCGCTCACCGGAAGCTTATCACCTTGCTGGGCAAGCATCGGACACATCACCTTTGAAATAAACTCAGGCACATCTCTCTTCAATGGTTTTTCAGGTGTCAAGGTCGCCCAGGAGGAGGGATAACGTATCTCATGTAACCCTTGTAACGATGCATCAACTGCTTTCCAGTTCATCTGGATGACCGATTGGCCTTTTTTCCCGTAGGTTTTCGCAATCGCGTCTTTCAGATATTGTATCGCCTCATCGATGGGAAGGACATTGGAGAGTTTGAAAAAAACGGTCTGCATGATCATATTGATGCGGCCACCAAGACCGATTTCCTCAGCGATTTTCACCGCATCGATCGTATAGAATTTCAGGTGCTTCTGTGCGATTGTTTTTTTCAACGAGTTAGGCAAACACGTTTCCATGTCTTCAATGGTCCATGATGTGTTCAGTACAAATGTGCCACCCTCACGGATACCCTCTAAGAGATCGTATTTATCAACGTAAGAGGGTTGATGACAGGCGATGTAATCAGCCTTATCAATAAGATAGGATGAGTGAATCGGGTATTTCCCAAACCGAAGGTGAGACATGGTCACCCCACCGGATTTCTTCGAATCATACGCGAAATACCCTTGAACAAACATATCGGTGTTATCACCGATGATTTTGATAGCATCCTTATTGGCACCAACGGTTCCATCGCCACCGATACCCCAGAATTTACAGCGGATTAATCCTTCTGACGCGGTATCAATTTGCTCACCTAGTGGCAATGATGTATTGGTGACATCATCAATGATTCCGACCGTGAAGTGATTCTTTGGGTTGGCTTGTTTTAAATTATCAAAGACTGCCTTTGCCATGGTCGGAGTGAAATCCTTTGAGCCAAGCCCGTACCTCCCACCGACGACTATCGGATGGAGGTTTCGGTCGTAAAGCACGCTGCAGACATCAAGGTACAACGGTTCGCCGAACGCGGCGGTTTCCTTTGTTCGATCAAGCACCGCTATCTTCTTGACGGTCTTTGGCAACGTGCTGATGAAATGTTCTGCTGAGAACGGTCGGTACAACCGTACTTTAATTAATCCGACTTTCTCGCCTTTTTTATTGAGATACCCGACGGTCTCTTCGACGATCTCACAGCCTGACCCCATCATGACAACGACGCGGTCAGCGTCAGGTGCGCCAACATAATCGAACAGATGATACGTCCGACCGGTCAGAGCAGCTACCTTTTTCATTTCCTCTTCCACGATTGCAGGTACCTTTTGGTAATACGAGTTAATTGCCTCTGTTAACTGGAAATAAATATCAGGGTTCTGTGCGGTCCCTCGTTGATGGGGATGCTCAGGATTTAAGGCTCGCTTGCGATGCTTCTTTATCGCATCCCAATTGACCAGTTTCTTGATATCCTCATAGTCAATCATTTCTATTTTCTGGATCTCATGGGAGGTACGGAATCCATCAAAGAAATGCAGGAAAGGAACACTTGCTTGCAGTGTGGAAAGATGAGCCACCAAAGCAAGGTCCATAACCTCCTGGACCGAGTTAGATGAAAGTAGTGCGAATCCTGTCGCCCTGGCTGCCATGACATCTTGATGGTCACCAAAAATCGAAAGCGCCTGACCTGCAAGTGCCCGAGCACTCACATGAAACACACAGGGCATTATTTCCCCGGTAATTTTATACATGTTTGGAATCATCAACAGGAGACCTTGGGAGGCGGTAAAGGTCGTTGCACACGCACCAGCAGATAGCGCGCCATGCACCGCACCGGCAGCCCCACCTTCCGACTGCATCTCTGATACTTTGAGAACTTGATCGAAAATGTTTTTACGACCGTAAGCTGCCCATGCATCTACCTCTTCACCCATCGGGGATGAGGGAGTAATTGGGTAAATAGCGGCTACATCGCTAAACGCATAGGCGATGTGTGCAGCAGCTGTGTTTCCATCTATACTTTTCATCGTTGTTTTTTTCTTGTTGTTTTTTGTTTGCATCATGGTTTGTTGTTTGGTCATGAAAAGCACCTCATAAGAAGAAAATCTCATCTGTTTTCTTCATAAGTATTCGTAGACCAACTAATCGGTATCCGGGGTCGCTAGATAAAGATTTGGTTACCAATGGAAAACGAATCACAGTGTCCAAAATTCACTTACAGTGTGTTTTAGTTGGGCAACGACGCTTGCGACCGCCCCCGGATCGGAGTCAGGAATCTCCTCCTCCTCGAGATACTCATTTTTTTGTAAAAGCCCGGAGATAACATTATAATATGACTTGATGCACGCCACACTGTTATAGCCCCCACCCATCAGAACCAGAAGCTTTTGACACATCTCAGAAGAGAGGGTTGCCACGTGTTTCGCAAGATGGTAATACGTCTGATAGGTGAGATTCAAATCAGCGAGAGGATCAGCATGATGGGTGTCGACACCAGATTGAAACAGGATAATTTCTGGTTTGAACTGTCTGGTGATGGGAGGAACGATCTCCTCAAATGCCTTTAAATAACTTGCACCACCGGTACAAGGAGGAAAGGGAAGATTAATCGTGTAACCTGCTGCATCGTCTCGCCCGATGGTTCCAACACTCCCTGTGCCAGGATACAAGGTCCGACCATCCTGATGAAATGAGAGGTTCAAGACCGTTTTATCATCGATGTAGATATCCTGGGTACCATTCCCATGGTGCACGTCCACATCGATGATCATGAATCGTTTCAGATGATGATGCTCTCTGAGGTACTCGATGGTCACGGCGATGTCATTAAAGAAGCAAAACCCTGAGGAATGCCCCTTGCTGGCATGATGAAAACCACCTAAGGGATTGACTCCAATCTGGAACCCTTCGAAGAGTTTTTCCCCCGCGCATATGCTCCCACCCGTCGCAAGGCTTGCTATCTCAAAAATACCTTTAGGCGCGGGTGTATCCTCTGAGAGCCATCCACCGGTTTGGCTAAGCTTTTTAACATGATCCACATAGGTAGGTGTATGCACTCTGAGTAAATCTGCTTCTGTTGCTTTTTTAGGGGTGAAAACCTGGAATTCAGAAAGAAGGTCTTTCTCCTTGAGAAACGACATGATGTTTTTTGGTTTATCTCCGATGAGCGGATGATCCGTACCAAGGTCATATTTATTAAAATCCTTATGATAGACGATTGCGTGTTTCATAGTTCCAGAGAGGAAATCACCTCCTATGTAAAAAGGTTCCTACAAAAATATCCTGCACAGTTAAACAAATATATCTGTTCGGTATTTACATCAAAAGCTAGCATATCGTTCGTGGGGATTTCTTCATATATATGCTGGTACTCGTCTTGAAGTCAAAGGCGTATCTTCCTTTCAACTCATGGTGACGAAATGACAACAGAAAAAAAGAAGAAGGATTCTGCTAAAAAACTAAAAATCGCGTTGTATTGGGCTGCCAGCTGCGGGGGATGTGAAATCGGCATGCTTGATATCGATGAGAAGATCCTTGATATCACCGCTGCTGCGGATATCGTTTTTTGGCCTGTTGCCCTAGACACTAAATACAAAGACGTCGAGGCGATGGATGATCACAACATCGATGTCTGTTTTTTCAATGGTGGGATACGAACCTCGGAGCATGAGCATCTCGCAAAGCTCCTTAGGAAGAAATCAAAGGTCCTTATCTCATTTGGGGCTTGCGCGGTCAGCGGTGGTGTCCCTGGTCTGGCGAACCTGTCGAATCGTGAGGGAGTCTTCAAAACCGTTTATCTTGAGAATCCTTCGATTGATAATCCTAAGAACATACTGCCAAAAACCAAATCAAAGGTAAAAGAAGGAGACCTGACCCTCCCTGAGTTCTATGATACAGTAAAACCCCTTCATCAGGTTGTCGAGGTTGATTATTTCCTCCCGGGTTGCCCGCCTCCACCCTGGTTGATTATCGATGCATTCAATGCAATCGTGGAAGGCAAACTACCACAAAAAGGCGCTGTTCTGGCACCTCTTAAATCAGTCTGTGATGAGTGTCGATTCAAACTTTCAGAGAAAAAGATCGACAAGGTCAAACGAATCTACGAACTTGAGAAAATTGAGGAGAAATGCTTCCTTGAACAAAACGTGATATGTCTCGGACCAGCGACCCGCTCAGGATGCAAAGGCAGATGCATGGAGGGGAACATGCCGTGTACTGGCTGTGGGGGATTACTCCCAAACGCTCTTGATCAAGGAGGAAGCATGATCTCAGCGCTTGCCTCAATCCTGGGTATCGAGGCGGAACAAGGAGCAAGTGACGAGGAGGTTGACAAACTTCTCGAAGAAATTCGAGATATCGTTGGGACGTTTTATAAATACACGTTACCTGCATCGTTGATCAATCGGAAGGTGATGAAATGAAGACGATCACGATTGACCCGATCACGCGATTAGAGGGTCATGGGAAAATCAATATCTTCCTTAATGAACAAGGGGATGTCGAAAACGCCTATCTGCAGATCCCAGAACTCCGAGGGTTTGAGAAGTTTTCAGAGGGGAGACGGGCTGAGGACATGCCGCAGATCACCTCTCGCATCTGTGGTGTCTGCCCGGTTGCTCATCATATCGCTGCTGCAAAGGCATTGGATGCAGCGTTTCATGTCGAGCCACCAGCAGCAGCAAAGAAGCTTCGAGAGCTGTTGTATTGCGGTTATATCATCTATGACCATATCCTCCATTTCTATTTCCTCGGTGGTCCTGATTTTGTCGTCGGACCTGAAGCACCAGCTGCAAAAAGGAACATACTGGGTGTCATCGAGAAAGCAGGGCTTGACGTCGCAAAGGATGTCATAAAACACCGGGCGTATGGCCAGAAGATCACCGCTATCCTTGGGGGAAAAGCGACTCACCCGGTCTCCGGGTTACCTGGAGGGGTTTCCAAAGGATTGACCCAAGAGGAAACAAAAGAAATCAAAGACATGGTTACTTCCTGTAACAGGTTTGCGAAGTTCAGCTTGGAGTTATTTGATGACATCGTTTTGAAAAACAAGGAGTATGTTGATCTGATACGTTCAGATTCCTACATCCTGAAGACCTACAACATGGGACTTGTCGATAAGAACAACAAGGTCAATTTCTACGACGGGATGATTCGAGTCACCGACCAGGAGGCATCGGAGGTCGAGAAGTTTGCAGTACACCAATATACTACTCATATCGCAGAGCGGGTCGAAGAATGGAGCTACATGAAATTTCCCTACCTAAAGGCTGTTGGGTGGCATGGACTGACCGATGGAAAAAAAAGTGGTATCTACCGTGTCGGTCCCCTTGGGAGATTGAACGCGGCAGAGGGCATGGCTACCCCACAAGCAGAGAAAGAATACAAACGCATGTACGACATCTTGGGGGGAAAACCAGTCAACTCGACCCTTGCGTTCCATTGGGCTCGCCTCATAGAGCTTTTATATGTAACCGAACGGGCGAAAGAACTCATCGAGGACCCCGAGATCACCTCACCACGCATCCGAAATCCGGTAGGTACACCGGGGGCTGGCTGCGGTGTTGTTGAAGCCGCTCGAGGTACATTAATCCATGAGTACAAACTTGATAAAAACGGACTTGTCCTGAAAGCAAACCTGGTTGTGGCAACGACGAACAATGCTGGTGCGATCACCATGTCTGTCCGTGATGCAGCCAAAGGCGTTATTACAAAAGGAAATGTAAACGAAGGCTTGCTTAACAAAGTCGAAATGGCGTTTCGTGCCTATGACCCTTGTTTTGGGTGCGCGACCCATACTCTACCGGGTGGGATGCCGTTGACAGTCCATATTTACGATCATAAAAAGAGTCTCACGAGAACTATCTCGCGAACATGAAGGATGCGTATGAGAACAATCGTGCTTGGTGTTGGGAACCCGATTCTCCAGGATGATGGGGTCGGGCTCCATGTCATCAACAAACTCCGAGAACAAGTCAAAGAGACAGAAGTCGCCATCGATATCGCATACACCGGTGGGATGAACTTACTTGACATGATCCGCGGTTTTGACAAAGTCATCCTTGTCGATGCGATCAAGCAGGAACAACGCAGACCGGGGGAAGTCATTCGTTTTCCCCTTAAAAAATCACCAGCGCTTCATTCCAGCAACCCGCATGATGTTTCTCTTTCCGAAGCATTACTTCTTGCGTCTCGTCTTGGGGAAACACAACTTCCCTCGGAGATTGTGGTCATCGGAATCGTTGTGAACAACACCACTGAGTTTGGAGAAAACCTCAGCAGAGAAGTTGCTGCCGCAGTCCCGATTGCTGTTTCGTTTGTTCTTAAGGAGTTAAAAAACACGTAGGGGAAGAAAAGCATGGTAAAAGAATTCGAACCAAACATCCTAGGGTTTCTCTGCAACTGGTGTAGTTACGCTGGAGCAGATTTAGCAGGAACAAGCAGGATGAAGTACCCAGCGAACCTTAAATCAATACGCGTCATGTGCTCTGGCCGGGTAGACCCCTCATTTGTACTTGAAGCTTTACGAAAAGGAGTCGATGGGGTCCTCATCGCGGGATGTCATCCAGGCGATTGCCATTATCAATCAGGGAATTATAAGACGAACCGAAGGGTTAAACTACTCAAAAAACTATTAGAGGAACTCGGGATTGATCCGAGAAGAGTTCGGTTTGAATACGTCTCTGCATCAGAGGGGCAGAAGTTCGCAAGCATTGTTACTGAATTTGTCGCAGAGATAAAAAAACTTGGACCAAATCCGCTTATCATACAAAAAGAAAAATAGGAGGTAGAGAGAAATGGGTGATGAAAAAAAAGGCTCTGTAGAGGAAGCTGCTGAAAAAACCGGGGAAGTGATTGGAAAGGGAGTGAAAAAAGGATGGGGCGCAGTGAAAGCCTTTGGGAAAGGAGTAAAAGACGGGGTTTCTAAGGAGGAAAAAGAAGAAAAAAAAGAATGATACTCCTTCTTTTTTAGTGGTTAATCAATTTGGTTTTTACAACATCACTGATGACTCGACCGTCAATGCGATTGCGAGCGATTTTCATTACTTCGCCCATAACCCTTTGAAAAGTACAATCAGTTCTCGTAGGATTCGAGCACTTTACGAGGATTTCATCAACGATGCTTGACACGTCTCCAAGGGAAAGAGGCGTTATCTTTAACTCTGCAAGAGCATCCTGAACAGTCTTGTTTGGGTTATCAATGAGAAACGCAAGGATGCTAGGTAATGCCTCTTTGCTAAATTTATTTTCACTAAGGAGTGTAAATACTTGATATAGAAACTCGTCAGATAATGACGTTGTATTTTTTCCTTTCCTCTTGAGCGATTTGAGTGTTTCTTCTAATGTTACTGCAACCAGGGTTGGTTTGACATTCAATGAACTGAGAACCTTGTTGAATACCTTTAATTTTTCAGAGATACTCAATGAAGAAACAAGGGATTGCGGAAGACCAAGAGCTTGTAATCCTTTTTCAGATTCCCAGAGGGGCTGTGGCATTTTCTTTTTAATTATTTCTAATGATTCCTGAGATATTGGTGTCGGTGGTGTATCTGTATCAGGATACATTCGGTTCGGTCCCGGTAAAATCCGTTCAAAATCATTTGTCCCATCTGGAAAGACCTGTCTTGTCTCCGATGGAACACCACTGGTAGCCTCTACCGCCCGTATCTTTATTTCTTTTATCGCGGTTTTCACGTCATCGGCGCTCCCCCATACAAGGACGAGCGCATCGGTTGGTTTTACATCAAAGAGCTTCTGTATTGATGCAGTATCCTTCTCAGCCAAACCAAACTGGTGAAAATGAGTAGTAGAGACAATATTAGGCATGACATCAAGACAGGCAATCACCCGTACACGACCAGCAATTTCATCGCTGAATGTTTTTCCAGGTTGGGTGGGTATATCAAGAATACCGGCAAAACCACGTAGGGCTATCCCATAGATTTTTCCTTTGTGTTTCAGGGCTTCTTTGAACCGTTTGCAACGCGAATGCTTCAACAAAGACGTGACGTCTTTTTGTTCGCTTTGAAACGTTTTTTCGGTTATACCACGAAGTCGTAGCTCATCGCGGATATCAAGAAGTGCTTTCTGTCGACGTGCCTCATGAGCCACAGCCTTGGGGATATACTGAAGCTTGGAGACTCCCTTTAATTCAATGCGCGTACTGCCCTTGATACTCACGTTGATATCCTGCCGGACACTTCCAAGGCCACGCCGTACTTTGCCTGTGGAACGGAGCAATCTTCCAAGAAGCTGTGCAACTTCACCAGCTTCGGTGGGAGTTTCAATGTCAGGGTGGGTGACGACCTCAACAAGAGGGATACTTAATCGGTCTGTTTTAAACACAATCTGATGACCTACATCACTGATCTCCCGGCATGCGTCTTCCTCCAAGCCAAGTTGGATCAGACGTATTTTTCTATTTTTATAGGGGACCCATCCTTCAACGCCGACAATACCGGTCCGTTGAAAACCAGTAGGGATGCTTCCGTCAAGATATTGTTTTCTGCTGATGTGAATCTCATCGACAATACTATAATTCAACAATAACGCGATTTCAAGTGCTATATCAAGAGCCTGATGATTAAGATGGAACGGGGGGGTATCATCCATCTCATAGGTGCACACCGTATCATTGTAGAGTTGATAGACGACGTTCTTTTTTGTCTTAAACTCCATTAAGGCAGTTCCATCGTACTCACCGAGCTCTGAAAGCGTGGGTCGCATATGTCGTAAAATGACCGCGCTTGGTTTGTCCTTGTGCAGAACCGCTTGGCAACGGCAAAATAGCTTTTTCTCAGTTAAAAGCTGCTGATGTATCTCTAAACCGCATTGTAAGCCTAACTCTCTGTAGTAGGCATCTTTCTCTACAAGGTCCTCGGTCATTCTGGGGGGGTCAAATACGTCTCTTCTATCTAAATATTACGTCTCAAACCAGGGAAAAACTCTTCTTTTGGTGAAAAAAACCGGTGAGCTATATTTCTTTATAGTCCTTTTCTCTTATGGTTTTTCACTGCAATCTTGGTGAGTAATATGGCAAATGAAGATATGTACAAAGGATATAGAGGGGACGCAAAAAAGAAACTCATTGAGCTAGGTATAAAGGTCTGGAGCGATGTGATCATCACCTCGACGAGGGGAACCTTCAGCGGTATCATCCTGCCACGAGCAGAAACAGAAGACGATCAACATATCGTCCTGAAACTTCATAATGGGTATAATGTCGGTATTAAAGTTGATTCAATTAAATCTGTCAAGGAAGTTGGTTATAAAGAAGGTCATTATAAGATTCCTGAATCTGAATTCCCGAAAGATGCGAAAAAACCAAACGTGACCTTGTTTGGGACTGGAGGGACGATTGCATCAAGGTTAGATTATCGTACCGGGGCAGTGATCCCTGCGTTTTCCCCGGGAGAGTTGTACGGTGCGGTCCCAGAGCTTGCCGGGATTTGTAATCTTAAAACAGAGAAATTATACGGTATTTTTAGTGAAAATATGGGACCGGAGCAATATATCACCACAGCCAAAGCCATTGGGCGAGAAATAGAAAGTGGTGTCGATGGAATCATGATTGGTCATGGGACCGACACGATGCATCACACCGGAGCGATCCTTTCGTTTATGGTGCAGAAGCCACCGGTGCCTATTGTGTTAGTCGGTTCTCAAAGGTCATCGGATCGGCCATCAAGTGATGCGGCGCTAAACCTCATCAATGCGACACGTACTGCAGCGTATTGCGATATCGCTGAGGTCATGGTCTGCATGTTTGGACCGACAAGCGATCAATACAACCTGCTTCATCGGGGCACCCGGGTGAGGAAAATGCATAGCAGCTACCGCAGCACGTTCCGAACGATCGGGGACATCCCACTTGGGACAGTCACACCAATAGAGTTCCGATACTTCCGTAAGGATTACAATAAGCGCAGAAAAGATAGAGATGTTATCATCGATACCGCTTTTGAGGAGAAAGTCGCTATTGTCTATTACTATCCTAATATGCTCCCGGACATGATTGAATCACTCATTGACCATAAATATAAGGGGATTGTGATTGCGGGGACGGGGTTAGGTCATGTGAACAAACCATTGTACGCTCCCTTACAACGGGCAATCGAAGAGGGGATTGCGGTGTATATGACCGTTCAGACATTATGGGGATATGTCCAGATGTATGTGTACGACACCGGTAGGGATCTGATGAAGATTGGTGTGGTCCCTGCACAGAACATGCTTCCTGAAGTGGCTTATATGAAACTCTGCTGGGCTCTTGGACACACCTGTAACTTGGAGGAAGTTAAGAAAATCATGCTTACTCCGATTGCAGGGGAGATAACAGAAAGAGAACCACAAAACGGGTATATCATCCTGCAGGGGGGCATCCCTGAGGTTGATGGGTTTGTCTCTAAATATATGAGATGAAAATAAAAGGATGAAGAGCAGGCGTTTAGTGTTTCACTGGTTCTAGGATCGACAGTACGGTAAAGTTGACGATAATTCTTTTTCCTGCCAAGAGATGATTCAAATCTAAGGTGAATGTCTGGTCATCCATTGCAACAATCGTGCCAACAAAAGATTTCCCGGTGGGTGCATCTATCTTGATACGTGAACCAACTTCGAGGGTCACCTCAGTTTTGAACACAGATTTGGGCACCTTTATCACGAGATCATCGATATGCGGACCAAATGCGTCCTCGGCTTCTAAGGTGACTACCTTTGTCTGTCCTTCGGTCATCTCTTCTAAGGCTTTCTCAACAGCGGGGAAGAATTTTCCCTCTCCAATGACAAGCTCCATAGGGTTTTGTGCATTGTTCTGATAGCACAGTTCACCGTCTTCAAGTTTGGCTTCGCATATAATTTGTACTGTGTCACCTTCTTTAATCGTCTTCATGATTCATCCATCCAAGTTTGTTTCCAACAAACAAAAAAAACACACGATCCAGAGTTGAGGTGCATCAATTTCATCCGTGGAATAGGTCTTCTTATCGTCTTTCGGTACTTAAATATTTGTTTTGAAACCATCAAAGGGGACATAACCCTGTGGGACATCCGCCCGCATAATCTGTTGTTACCACGATTGGCTTGCCAGTGCCAAGATACAGGACCTGTTCGGATTTACTTCCGTACCGGTACACCGTGATTCCTTTGCATTTTAGTTTCCAAGCAAGAAGGTATATTTCTCGTACATCTTCAAGTGTCGCGTCTTTCGGTATGTTGACGGTCTTACTAACTGCGTTATCAACATGGCGCTGGAAGGTAGCCTGCATCTGGACATGAAACGTTGGAGGTATATCTAGTGAAGTAACAAAGATTTTCTTCAAATCCGAAGGGAGTTTTAGGTGTTGTATATTCCCTGTTCTGGAAATCTGATAAATCAATTCATCAGAGTAGAGGTCTCGTCGTATCAATTCTTTTTTGAATGTCTCATTAGTCTCAGGTAACTGTTTTCCGTCCAGTACTCTTCGAAGGAATGCTAACGCAAACACCGGTTCGATTCCTGAGGAGCATCCAGCGATAATACTGATTGTGCCAGTAGGTGCGATGGTGACACAGGTCGCATTGCGCATCGCTGGATAGCGCTTCGCCCAGATGCTGTTTTTGAAATTCGGAAATGATCCACGTTCTTTTCCAAGTTCACCTGATTTTTCTCGTGCTTCTTTTGCGATGAACTTGATGAGTCGTTCACCAAGGTGTAATGCTTCTTTGCTATCGTACGGGATTTTCAGGAGGAAGAGAAGGTCTGCAAATCCCATGACGCCCACACCGATCTTTCTGTTTGCTTTTGTAATCGTTTCTGTTTCTTTTAAGGGATAGACATTTGCATCGATGACATTGTCGAGAAAATGGACTGCCAGTCGGGTGGTTTCTCGTAGTTTTTTCCAGTTGATTTTTCCGTTGTATGTCATCCTTGCTAGATTAATGCTCCCAAGGTTACAGGATTCATATGCCAGGAGTGGAACCTCGCCGCAGGGGTTTGTCGCCTCAATTGTTCCTATGTCTTTGAGCGGGTGTTTTCTATTTATCTCATCAATGAACAACAGACCAGGGTCCCCGGTGTCCCAAGCGTTACGTACGATCATCTCAAAGAGGTCTGCTGCGTTGATCTTCTGAATGGTTTTTCCATTCTTTGGGCTACGTAAGAGTACTTTCCCATGGTGTCGCACTTTTTTCATGAAAGCGTCGGTCATGGCAACAGAGATGTTAAAATTCGTAAGTCTTTTCCCACTTTTCGCAGTCACAAAATCTGGGATATCAGGATGTGTACAATGGAGGATTCCGATATTTGCGCCTCGACGTTTTCCACCTTGTTTTATCACATCAGTCGTGCTGTCAAAGATACGCATAAACGAGATTGGTCCACTGGCGACTCCTTTGGTGCTTTTTACTATCGCTCCTTTTTCCCGCAGATTGCTGAAACTAAAACCGGTTCCTCCACCGGATTGCTGGATCAATGCCATGTTTTTCAGGGTGGTGAAGATGCCGTCCAGACTGTCTTCGATCGGGAGGACAAAGCAGGCAGACAGCTGGCCAAGTTTGGTTCCTGCGTTCATGAGGGTTGGTGAGTTGGGCAGGAACTCCCCATTTCTGAGTGCAGTAAAGAATCGTTCCTCTGTTTTTTTGGGATCCTTTCCATAGAGACGGTCTTGTTCTGCGATTGCATGTGCGACTCGTTGGAACAGTCGTGTGGGTGTTTCAATAATCTTGCCATCCTCATTTTTTAAAAGGTATCGTTCCTGGAGGACTTTCAGAGCGTTGACGTCGAGTTTCAAATCGTCATGTATCTTGAAATAGTGTCGTATTTCACGAGCAATTCCTCGGGATCGTCGATATAAGGAGTATGCTTTGTAGAGACGTTCTTCTCTTTTTTCAAGGATCTCTTCGACGGTATCTTGGATTTGTTCAATGGTTGGTATGCCTTGATAAAAAGAGGATTGTTTTTCTTCGAGTGATTCAACGATCCTCCTGGTAAGTGTTTCTGCCGTCTTTACATTTTTTAGATGTAACGCACGCATTGCTTTTTGTATAGCGATTGTAATTTTTTCAGCATTAAAAGGAACGATTTCTCCGGTTCTTTTACGAACATGCGTGATTTTCATGAAATCTAATCATTGTTTCGTTATAAAAACATATATGACCCGGAGTATATGTCTCATCAGGGCAATACCATAAAAAGAGGATAGTATTTACAAGTAGTGGACGATGAGCTGATCGTATGTTACAAGAGATAAGTTACTATTTGATTGGTGGTATTCCTTTTGTTGTGTACCTGGGTATGCTTTCTTTTCTTTTATTTATCATAACTGGTATGATTGTGTTTCTTCGGAAGAAGGGAAAGACGAAGATCCCTGTGCAGTGGCATTTTTGGTTTGGATATCTGGCGCTTTTTGTTGGTGCGATCCATCTTCTATTAGGTATAATTTCATATATATAAAAAGATATATCATATAGAGAAAATATTCAAGGGAGACGCGTATGAAAACAAAAAAAAGACCTCAACAAAAAAGGCTACTGATTTCCGGGAGATATATCCCCTATATTCTCATTTTATGTTTATCAATCAATAGTTTCGTGCCCTTGGTCTGTGCCCATGCACCAGCAACCATGAAAGCCAGCTATTCCATCGAAAACCAAGATTTACAGGTCGCGATCTCCCATCAAGTCTCCTCTGCAACAACCCATTACGTCTCAAAGATAGAGATAAAGAAAAACGGAGAAATCTACAATACTACTCTATATACAAGCCAACCAACGACTAACAGTTTTACCTACACCTACAAAGTCAACGCAACAACCGGAGATGTCATCGACGTGTATACGTTATGCAACCTAGGGGGATCTAAAACAGATCAAATCACCGTCGGACAAGACAATAACGATAATGAGACATCAACCCCGGGTTTTGAGCTTATCGTCTTACTTGGTGCTCTTATCGTAAGCATAGGTCTCCTACGAAGAAAATATTCCTAAAGACATCACTCAAGACTACGCAATCCTTTTTCTACCGCATCCAACGCTTCCTGAAAGAAAGCAGGGTCACAACCATACGATATCCGAATAAAACCCTCCTGGTCAAAGAGTACCCCGGGATTTACCAAAACGTTTTGGGTTTCTAACAAATGTTTACAGAGTTCTACAGAGGAACAATGCATGAAAAACCTCGGAAAGCACATAATCCCACCATCGGGCCGTACCCATTCAAACCACTCGCTATGAAAATCTAACCATTTTGTAAGAGTCTCAAGATTCTTCTTGGACCTTTTATGAAATCGTTCGATAAGCTTTGCACGGGAATTTTTCAATACATGCGCAGTCAGTACCTCCGAAATATACGAGGAAGCCCCTGTGATATGAGCTTTCAATTTCTGACACCAGGCTGCAACTTCTTTCGGAGCGATAATCCAACCCGTATGAAGCCCCCCTATTCCATAGATCTTGGTTGGACTTGAGGTGACAATGACATTTGAGATGCCAAATGAGGAAGACTGCACCCTAAACGATCCGTCAAGAAAGATTTCATCAACCAAGACAGACGCATGATGGTCTTCAGCCACCGATGCAATTTTCCGGACAATGTTTTTATCGGTCAACACACCACTAGGGTTATGAAGGTTTGTAAGAACAACGAGTTTTGTTTTTTGCGTGATAATACTCTGAAGTGATGTGATATTAACTCTGAACTTGTCTTGGAAAATCCGTGGCCAGCAAATCCGTCGAGCACCAAGCATCTCAGGGGAAAGCCACATCGGTTGGTACCCGGGTTGTTCAATAACAAAATCGTCTCCTCTTTCAAGAAGGGAGGCGAACACAAGGAAGTTTGCCTCTGATGCCCCCGTGGTCGTTACTACATTTTCAGGTGCACACCCGTACATTTCACAGAGCGACTGTATCAACTCAGAAGCACCCGATTGCATATTAATACCCAAATCAAAATCCCTGGGAAGTGAAAAACCGCAGTACTGTTGATACTCTTCCAGGGTCAAACCATGAATATTGCTAAACGCGAGATTATACGTAGCCTTCGAAGCATTCTGAAGTAACCAATCGAAAAAATCAATCCGGGGAGCTTGCATACACAGCAGCATTCGCAATGAAGTATATTAGAGTAATGAGAAAAAAAAAGGGTTATGGAGGAGCCGCATCTAGTAAATCGTAGAAGTTAAAATAATGGGATTCAGTCCGAAACGCCATCTGGTCATGGGTAGCAAAACTAACCACGATATCACCAGTTGCGCCACAGACGACCCATTGGTTCCATGCCTCGGCCATCCCAGTTCCCTTTCCCAGTCGTTCAATCAAACGCAGGAGTGGAAACTCCTCTGCAAGATATCCGTTTTTCAAAACCGTCATGGTTTCATTCAGGGTCAGATTTCCCCAGGTAACATAGATGTATTTACTCACGGACTTATACAACTGGTATACCGCAAAATACGGGCTGCTTTTTTGAAGGAATAGTAGT
>CAYXPY010000002.1:0-11680 GCA_964467345.1 uncultured Thermoplasmatales archaeon
ATATTTAAATGTTGTGCTTGGTATTCAGTCAGGATTTCCATGGATGAGAAAATATTTATAGGAGTCGCTTGGCCGTACGCAAACGGTTCGCTACATCTTGGTCATATCGCAGGCTGCTACCTGCCTGCTGATATCTTCGCCAGATACAATCGGTTACAAAAAAGAGAGGTGCTCATGGTTTCTGGGAGCGACGAACATGGAACACCTATCACAATTACGGCAGACAAAGAACATACCACACCACAAGCAATCGTAGACCGCTTCCATAAAGAACACCTGGAAAACATGAAACAGCTTGGCATCTCCTTTGATCTTTTCACCCGGACTACCACAGTAAATCATGAAACCATCGTCCAGGAAATCTTCCTTGACCTGTATCAGAAGAAACTCATCCACCGGAAAAGCATCGATGCCCTGTACTGCCCAACCTGTGCACGGTTCCTCCCAGATCGGTACGTGGAGGGAACCTGCCCCTACTGTCATAAGGAGGGAGCCCGAGGGGATCAATGCGACAACTGCGGTAAACTCCTGGACACCTTCGAGTTACTCGACGTCAAATGCAAGGTATGCGGAGGAACACCGGTCAAACAAAAAACCGAACATCTCTTCTTTGCCCTCAGCAACTTCGAATCAAAACTCAAGAAATGGTTAGAGCAGAAGAACTACTGGAAGGCAAACGTCCTGAAATTCACCAGCAATTGGCTGCAGAACGGACTGCATGACCGGGCGATCACCAGAGACATCACCTGGGGTATCAAGGTTCCTGTGTTCGGCTTTGAGCAGAAACGCATCTACGTATGGTTTGATGCAGTCATCGGATATCTCTCCGCGAGTAAAGAATGGGCAAAACAACAGAAGGAACCGGCAAAATGGCAGGAATGGTGGAAAAACCCAGAGGCAAAACATTACTATTTCCTGGCAAAGGACAACATCCCGTTCCATTCCATCATCTGGCCTTCTATCCTGATGGGATACGATGAGACCTTAAATCTCCCGTACAACATCCCGGCTAACGAGTATCTGACGTTAAAAGGGGAGCAATTTTCAAAAAGCAGAGGTGTTGGTATCTGGGTCCCCGATATCCTGTCTCGGTTCGACCCTGATGTGATCCGATACTATCTTTCTATAAATATGCCTGAGAATAAGGATGCGGACTGGACCTGGAATGATTTTGTCTCAAAAAACAACGATGAACTGCTAGGAACCTATGGGAATCTTATCCATCGTGTAGTAACCTTCACAAGCAAAAACTTCGGTTCAATCCCAAAACCAGGGGCAATCACTGATGCTGACAAGGACCTGCTCCATTGTATTGAAGAAACCCATAAAGAAGTCGCAGACGCACTTGATCAATGCTCCTTTAAAAAAGGATTACGGGCAGTCATGAACCTGGCACAACAAGGCAACGTGTACTTCGACCATAACCAACCCTGGACGTTAATCAAAACAGATCCGGAGCGCTGTAAAACAGTCCTTTATATCAGCCTTCGACTGGTACAAGCCCTTGCTGTCTGCATGACACCCTATCTACCCTTCTCATCAGCAAGGATCTGGAACATGCTTGGACACACAGAGCCTGTTAAAGAATGGAATGACGCCTTCCTTGAACTTCATTCGGGTACACCACTTGAAACACCGACACCTTTATTTAAGAAACTTGAATTAACGGACATTGTGATAACCACAGATCCCTTCTCAAAACTCGACCTTCGAGTCGCCAAAATCCTTGAGGTATCAGATCATCCGCAGGCGGACAAGTTATACATCATGCAGGTTGACCTCGGACCATTGGGGAAACGAACGATAGTCGCAGGAATGAAGCCATACTACTCCAAAGAAGAAATCACAGGAAAATCAATTGTGATGGTCGTCAACCTTAAACCAGCGGTCATCCGCGGGGTTGAATCAAAAGGGATGCTACTTGCTGCGACCGATGCAGACCATGTCGTCTCCCTTCTTGACCCAAAAGAGAGCACCCCGGGGGCCGAAGTAGGCATCGACGGTATCGTCCGAGAACCAGCACCCGTCCTTGAATTTGATGCATTTAAACTCGCACCAATGGTCATTGACGAGAAAGGAAACGCGGTGTATAATGGCAACCCATTGAAAACAAAAGGTATTATTATCACCACAGACCGCCCTGTGAAACAAGGCGCAAAAATATCATAGGAGAGAATCATATGAACGTATCAACCGTTGTCGGAACAGAGTTACCCATAAAACTACTCAACAAAGGAAAAGTACGAGACATCTATGAAGTAAACAATAACATCTTATTGATCGCAACCGACCGTCTCTCCGCCTTTGATGTCGTGTTACCAGACCCAATACCCTCAAAAGGAGCCTGCCTGACCCAACTGTCGAAATTCTGGTTCGACTACACAAAAAAAAGCATCCCAAACCATGTGATCTCCACTGAGGTTTCAGAGTTCCCAACAGAATTACACCCTTTTAAAAAACAGCTACAATACCGTAGCATGCTTGTGAAAAAAACAAAGGTCATCCCTATCGAATGCATCGTACGTGGCTTCCTATCTGGATCAGCATGGGGCTCGTATAAAAAGGACGGAACCGTGTGCGGAGTAAAACTCCCAGGCGGCCTCAAAGAATCAGACCAGTTCCCAGAACCACTCTTCACCCCGTCAACGAAAGCAAAAGAAGGCCATGACCTTAACATCTCGATAACAGAGATGAAAAAAATCGTTGGTTCAGACGTTGGAGACATCTTAAATGAGTATTCATTAAAAATCTATGACACCGCGGTGAAATACGCAAAAAAACGCGGCATCATCATCGCTGACACAAAATTTGAGTTTGGCATGTATAATGACGAGATCATCTGGATCGACGAAGCCCTAACCCCAGATTCCTCTCGGTTCTGGCCAACAGAGGGCTACCAGCCAGGAAAACCACAACCTAGTTTTGATAAACAATACGTCCGGGACTACCTGAACGCAACAGGTTGGGATCACAACTCGCCTCCACCAAAACTCCCAGCCCATGTCATCGCAGAAACCTCAAAGAAATATCAAGAGGCTTACGAGATACTTACAGGCAAGAAGTTCCATTTTATCTAAAAAGAGTCAGAAAGGGATTTTTCTGCAGATAAACGTGTACGGGACAAAACATTTAAAAAACACAGCATTGTAATAGATACTTATAAAAAGAGACTTTAGGGGGATTTCATGAAGAAAAAAATGACAGGAGCAGTTCTCGTTGTTTTTATGATTCTGATATCATCAGCAAGCCTAATCCAAGGCACCACGACATCACCGATGACACATAGTACGACAGCCCCCTTTGAGGAGGATATGCGAAATAAACAGAATGGGCAATCCATCGAAAAACTCATTTGGTATGCCCCGGAGGGAGAATTACCAGGCACCTATGATGAATACCTCAAGAGCCACCCTCAAACACCCGCTTGTTTCTCATCACCAGTTGAGATAAAACCAGCAGTGTTTTCCGAGAATAATTCGTTGTCCATCCTTGTCAATGAAACATTATACCCTTCCATTTCAGATAGTATTTCTCAATATCTCTCTGACCTCGAATCAGAAGGATATCATGTGTTTCTCCAACAAGTCTCCGGAGGTACTCCACCAGAGATCAAATTATGGATACTCTCCCGATATTCTTTGGGAAGCACGGGGATACTCTTCATAGGGGATATCACCGCAGCATGGGCAGAGGTCTCCGGCGACCAGTTCCCCAGTGACCTCTTTTACATGGATCTTGATGGGAACTGGCAGGATAATAACGCTGACGGAGTCTACGAGGTGCATACCGCAGGGTCCGGTGACATGGGCCCTGAGGTGTACGTGGGTCGGATCTACGCAACAACCCTCCAGTACGACAGTGAAGCAAACATGGTCAACGACTATTTTGCAAAAGCTCACGCTTACCGAACAGGGAACCTGACGCAACCCTGGCGCGGTCTTGAGTATGTCGAAGAAGACTGGTTTGACATGGATGTCAACCTGGATTTGATTTATGGGGCGAACGTCACTCGGCATGATTACGGGTATCTCACCACGGCTGAGGATTATCTGAATCAGATGGACCATGGCCAACATTTCGTCCAAGTCTGTGTCCATAGTTACTCAGGGGGACATTTTTTCAGCACCCGTCCAACCGAGTCAGCTGCCTATGCCCATATCTATGTCTATAGTCCAATAGCACGATCCGCGAAACTTCTGCTTGGATCTGATGATGGGATAAAAGCATGGGTCAATGGTGTAAACGTCATCACAAAAGATCGATACGGCGGATGGACTCCGGATCAGTTTAGTACAAATATATCCTTGAACTCTGGATGGAACCATCTTCTCTGTAAAATAAGTCAGGATGGGGGAGATTATCGGTTTTCTGCTCAATTACGGGACATGAATGATCTTTCTATCCCTGATCTAAGCTATCAGCTCAGCGATCCTGTGGAACATGGGGCTGAAGCAGATTATATCAGAAGTTTCCTTCTCAACGGATTTCATCAGGATACGTCAGATAATTTCTGGCAGTATCTTACCACGAATTATCTGGGTGTGAACGAAGAAACCATCAATCCTCTGGATGGTGAGGTGATGGGTGATAAGGTATGGACTGACTTTAACTCAGGAGGCCCCTATATCAACATGGCGGATTATTGTGGTGGTGCTGACTATGGGGTGTGTTATGCATTTGCCCGGGTATATGCAAGCGAACAAACAACATGTCAATTGTGGATGGGCTATGATGATGGAGCCCGCGTCTGGTTAAACGGTAACGAAGTCTTATACGATAACCGGTACGGAGGTTTTGAAACAGACATGAAAAAAGTCAACGTGACCCTTCAATCCGGTGAAAACAGATTACTAATCAAGATATCGGAATGGATGGGGGACCATGGTTTTAGCGCCCGTTTTTGTACACCGCAGGGTGCGGCAGTCAACGGACTGAGTTTTGATCCAGCACCAGTGCCAATAAGCTATATTGGTACCTGGCTGGTGAACGGTCCCTATGTCAACCCAGATAAACAAACCCGGCTTAGCACTGATTATCTTGGTGATGAAGGAAATGTGACACCCAGCCAGGGTGACCCAGCCCCGTACGGTTCTTGGGAACGAGGAATTGGTGATGGGTATCCGTTTAACCTTGGTGGTTTCTTTGACCATGGGAACTGGGTGTTCTCAGAAGATATCCAGAATCGCGACCCACCGGTTCTGTTCTATAATCTCTTTGCATGCGGCCCCGGTAGATTCACCGATCAGAATTACCTTGCTGGCTCATACGTATTTCATACGACCTATGGGTTGATCAGCGTCGCCTCCTCGAAAAGTGGGAGTATGCTAAATTTTCAGGATTTCACCCAACCAGTCGGTGAGGGAAAAAGCATTGGTGAGGCGTTTCGCCTCTGGTTCGACACCCAAGCACCGTATCTGCAATGGGAGAAGGAATGGTACTATGGCATGGTCGTGTTTGGGGACCCAACCCTCCGTGTGCCATCGTATATTCAGATGAAGGTCACCAAACCAGAGAATGCACTCTATATCTTTGATAAGAAAATCCTACCGTTCTTCCTTCCTCTGAGCATCGGTAAAATCACCATTGAGGCGACTGCGACGAGCACAGATGTTGGAATCGAAAAAGTAGAGTTTTATGTCGATGGTACTCTGGTTGAAACAGATTTTGAAGAACCATACCGCTGGACCTGGAACAGTCTTGCGTTGCTTCGGCATACGGTAGATGTTGTTGCCTATGACGCCAGAGGATATAGTACAACACGGACGTTTACGCTGTGGAAATTCCTGTAAAAAAAAAAAGGTTATCCTTCCTGGACAGGGGACCGCCAGTCAAGACCTGGTGTTCTTACTCCTATCTTTGGGACCAGGGGGAATCGGCGTTTATGCTGACTGTGTCTTCGCATGGTTCGTATCCGTTCGATTTGCGCTTTGGTCACAGCAGCGTAGCGTTGGATATCTTCGTCCTTGATCTTTAGTTCTAAACCATAGAGGATCTTATCAAGGGTATCGTAGCTCATGCGAAGCTCTTTTTCATCGGTTTGTCCCACCCAGAGGCCTGCAGTGGGTGGTTTTCTGATGATGGGTGCAGGGATTTTCAGGTATTTTGCCAGCTGGTACACCTGTGTCTTATACAGGTCGCCAAGGGGTTGAATGTCAACACCTCCATCTCCATACTTCGTGAAATAACCGACCAATATCTCGGATTTATTGGACGTACCGCAGACAAGACCGCCGGTCTCATTTGCATACTGGTATAACAGGATCATCCGAACCCGTGGTTTGATATTAGCCAGGGTTATTTTCTTTGTCTGTTTCAGGGTTTTTTGAAAAGATGTCACAAACGGTGATATCTCTATTTCGCTACAGCGGACATGATAGGTGTCTAGAAAAAGTCTGACGTGTTTTCGGTCAAGGGCTGGCGTCGCCTCGTCTGGGAGAAAGACACAGCGCAGGTTCTTATTGCCAACGGCTTGCTTGCAGAGGACTGCGCTGACAGCAGAATCGATGCCACCGGAGAGTCCTATGATGACGTTTGAGCATCCTGAGCTTTCCACATAGGTTTTTATGAATTCCTGTATGATGGTGGATACATCTTTTGGATCGATGGTGAAATCCATCATTGTCTCCTTCACTCCCATGTCTTAATTGATTCTTGTATTAATGTCTCTGCCGCAAGCAACACTTTGTTGTCGACAGGACCAAACGAGGAACGTGCGATCGCAAGGGGAATCCTGCGGAGGTAATCAGACATGCGAAGGTCTCTTCGTAACGAGGTGTTGTAATGGTCTTCGACTATCTCATTCATCAACGTGAGATACTTATGTACGTTTTTCTCAGATGCGGTGATGGTTGGTTCGAATCGTCTGGCAAGTTTCACCCATTGATCATAATAGTCATGTTTCTCCTTCAGCTCCCCAGTCCCATAAAACTTCTTTTTGAAGAGGTTTAACCGGTCTTCCCTGCCGATGTTTTGGACTTTCACGACCAGTGCGCAACGGCTCATCAGGAGAGGGGAGAGCCCGATGTCCTTTAACGCGTTTGTGCCGAACACCTGGGATTTCGGGTTTGCAAACGCAATCATGATGAAGCTGCTTTCGATGTTTTGATGCAGTTTAGCTGAATGCACGCTGCATTTCCCATTGGACAGCAGTTCGTAGCAGTACTCTATGTCCTCCCCAGGGATTTTATCGAACTCGTCGACTAGGACAAGTTTTTTGTTTGCATGGGGCAACGCACCAAGATCCCCGGTCCCTAGATTGCACACCAGACCGGACCGCGTCGTATTAGCTCCAATGGTGGTGATATCAGAAAAACGTTCGGTGATGATCTCCTTTGCCATTGTTTTGCTGCTCCCTGGTTCGCCGATGATCAATGAATGGACCGGTTCTTCGAAGGTTGAAAATATGCTTGCTGCAATGACCTTCTTCATGACATCGTTGCCATGGATCTCTTGAAACACGTTCTCCCAGAAACCATCAAACCCTCGTTCTTTGGCAAATTTTCTAAGTTCATCCTCAGGTAGATAAATCCCGCTTTTTTCCCGTTCCATCACCTTCTTTGACTCAAGGATCTCCCGAAGGCTTTCTGCTTTTGAGATCACCTTTGAGAACGCCTCCGATTTCCGTGAGAGCTTCAGAACATTACCCTCGATGGTCAATGCTGCGTTCCCCCATCCGACGACGTAGACGTCCAATGCGTTGAGGATAGACTTGATGACCGCTCGGTCCGTTTTTTTGGAGGTAATCTCAATGAGGTCTCCGTTGGTGATGGCGATATCAAGGATGTTTTCGTTAGCTAGGATGTTGCGTGCCCGTTGTATCAGCATCGTTCCTTTGCTCGAGCCCATGCCTAATGAAGAAACAGACATGATAGCGATTTGTTCAAGGGTCGTGATACCCATGTTTTCCAGTTTCTTCCGATCGGAAGGAACAACACCAAGTAAGGTCAGATCATCTTCCATTAGGCACCATCGCGAACAGGCAATATCTCTGTAGGAGGATTAAAAGTTTCGGGTATTTGTTTTTCTTGCAAAAAAAGGGGTTATTCGTGATGTATCCGTCTGCTGAGATGGTATTTCTTCATTTCCCGTTCCAGGTAACGATAGACGGTGGGATGCTCACTGCCGCTGAGCAACATGTCTATGGCTTTTTTTGCGATGTCCATGCTTTCATAATCCGCTATCACTGCGACGGTATGTCCATAGACTGACAAGATAGCACCTGTTAATCCTTCAATGACGCGTTTGGTTTTTCCCTCCCGACCAATCACCCGTGCTTTGACCCGGATAAGATGAGCTTCCTTCTTGCCGACGTAGTCGTAGATGTCAAAGATGAACAGCTCGGTTTCCTCTCCGAAGAGCCGAAAAGCATGTTCTGGTGAGAATCCCCTCCCGATTGCACGGATGATGTCCTCGACCTTTAATGGTATCAGGGGGTCTTTTGCTTCTTGTTCGTTGAACGACACATCCCCTTCCTCGGAATCAATCTCAAGATGCATCTGGGATATTTTCTCGATTGTTTTTTTCGTTTCCCCGTCTTTTCCGATTAAGACGCCGACGCGTTCCTTTGGAATTCGTATATATTTCATGATGTGCCCCTCTTTTTTTTCAGGAGGTTCTTGAGGAATTCTGTTTCATTACATGTAATGTCGTATTTTTTGAAATACGATACAATATTATGGATATCTCTTTTTAAAAATTCCTGGGAGGCGGGATGGTCAAGCAGGACTGCTTGACCTGCGTCGATCAGATAGGGTTTCTGGCGGAACAGCAGGATATTAAAAGCACTGAGATCCGCATGGACCACCTTATTTCTATACATCCTTTCTATAAAGACCATGAGTTCGTCAAAGACTTTTTGTGGATTCCTCAGAAGAACATCCTTTAACATCGGTGCAGGTTTTGCTGCATCACCGATATAACTCATCACAAGGATATTTCGCGTACATTTGAAGGGGAGCGGTGCTCGGACCTTGGCCTGACGAAGTAGCTCGAGGTTTTTATACTCCTTTTTCGCCCATTCATCTATGATATCGCGTCGGTTCTTGTACCCATACGAAAACCGAGGATCGCCCTCAATATACGCTGCAATATGTTTAAACGTCATCGTTGCGGTCCGGTAGATCTTTAACGCGACGAACTTCCCCTCAGGGGTTGTTCCTCTGAAGATATTAGCTTCCTTGCCGGTGGAGACAGGAAAATCAACCTGGTCGATGATGCCATCGGAGATCAGTTTACCAAGTAAGAGCAGGGTTTGTCTATCAAACACCTCCCCGAAGGTTTTACGGTTGAAAACAACCCGGTCCAAGATCATCTGGGATTGCCGGTCTAGTTTTTTTAACCATTTATCAGTAAGAAGTTCATCAGAAGACATTAATTTCCTCTGGAAGCATTTTCCTTCGGCTCAGACTACTCGCCTGAGTCCTACTGTATCGAAAAACAATGTCTGCTTTCTCATCCTGTATATCCCATGGTCTGATGATGAGCAGATCACCAGCGCGCACCCGAGCCTTTCGTTTCATCTTCCCCGGGATACGGGCCATCCGTGATTTCTTGTCTTCACAGACGACATGGATACGTGATCCACCGAGTAATTGGTCAGCGATAGCAAACAACTCCCGGTTTCTCCGGTTTGGTAATGGTAAACGGTAGTACCCTTCCTCGCTTTCTTGCGATCCCCTGTTTGAATGATGTGTCTTTGCGTAGGTATTGTCAGGTGGTGTCATACGTTATAACCCCAATGTATCAGAAATCCTCTGAAGCCCGTTGAGACTCAGTTCAAGGAAGTCCTGAAGTTCTAGTTCCATATCTTCACATAGTTCAATTCGTTTTCGGTTGCAGCCAGCGGCAAAGGATTTGTCCTTAAATTTCGCTAAAAGGGTCTTTGTGGTGACATCCGCAAGTTTCTTCGAAGGCATCACCAGTGCTGCAGCGATAATCAGACCGGAGACAGCGTCCGCCGCAATCAAGGATTTATCCAGATAGGTCTGTGGGATCTGCGCTGTATATTGATAGTTATGCGCTTTAATCGCGTTCAGCGCTTCCACGGGTAATAAATCCGATAGCATTTTGAACGTTATCTGGGAATGTTTCTCAGGCTCATGTTTTGTGAAATCATAGTCTAGATCATGCAGCAATCCGGTTAACCCCCAAAGCTGCGGGTCTTCTCCTAATCTTTTTGCCATTTCCTCAAGAATTGCTTCCACTGCCAAGGAGTGTTTAATGAGATTTTCAGTACGAAGGTTCTTCCTCAGAAGCGGGAGTGCTTCAGCTCTCGTTAGCATATGGTGAAAGAGTAAAGAGGGGGTTGATTTAAACCTTGCTAACATTATTTCAAAGATTTTAAGTATGAAGAATCTTTTCGATATGGCTGGTGCAACAATAAAAACAATCATGATCGTCGAAGAGCAGACCAAGCGCCTCAATGAAATCAAATCATTGTTAGAAAAGGAAGACTTTACTGTGGTAACAACACGGAACAGTAGAGAGGCACTTGAGTGTCTGACCAAGAGAAGCGAGGAAAGTTTTGATTTGATCCTGGTTAACACAAGGATGCCAGGCAGCATGCAAACCTCTGCCCTGTTCTGCATAAAACCACCGTTGAAAAAACAATCATGTGGCATCGAGCAGTTCCTACAGAAACCATTTACGAACCAGGAGCTACTCGTATTTGTGAAAGAAAAGATAAGACATCAGTGACGTTCTTTTTCGTGAAACCACTGACATCTCCTTGATTGGAAGGTTTTTTATTTAAGGGTTTTTACCCACTCGTAAACGGGTGTTACAAGGTCCTTAATCCGTTGTTTTTCTTCAGTCATCGGTGATGGCTTCCAGAAATCCACAGGTTCAAAATGAAAATCTGTCACTGCCCCGATACGCTCCTCTTTTGGTTTGAAGACGATTTTTAGAGGCATACCAAATTCCACATCCCAGGGGTTGATCCCATGAAGCTCATTTGCCATGGCAACTTTACTGGTGCCGATTTGCGCATAGACAAGGATGATCGGAAGTCGCTTCAGCGAGGACCGTCCGCTCCATCCTGCGATAGTCCAGGTATGGACCTTGGCGGTGAGAGGCATTTCAACCCATTCTGTTTTTTGTAAATTGCAGTTCAGATTCCAACAATGGGTCCGGACAGGAACCCAGGAGTCCCCGCATTTCGGACAGCGGGTGCCCAGGATTTTTCCCTCCAGCAACCCGATGAAGAATTTACTGTTCCATCCATGCCGGATGGTGTATAAAATGTCATAATGCAGGAACTGGTTCATCGCAGTCCGGTCTTCTGATACCTCATGACCGACAAAGCAAAGACCGGTTTCTTTTACATCCTTGGGTCGATAGTCTTTTTTCTCTGTAAAATTCGGTGGATCTGCGAATCTCTCATTGTTTTTTGCGGCTACAACACCTTTCATCATGGTCTAATGCCTCCTGAGGATAAAATTGGATATACTCGTCCCAGTCCCAGCATGGCTGTTCACTATCCCACATTCAGCGTCAGGGACCTCTGTTTTTTTACTCAGATGTTTCCTTGGGATCATCCCGGCGAGCTGATAATAACATTCAACAGCACTCATGATACCAGTGGCACCAACTGGATGACCATAGCCAAGCAGCCCACCCCCAGGGTTCATTGGGATGTCCCCTTGGATGCTTGTCCGTTCGTCACGGATGAATTTCGCAATAG
>CAYXPY010000002.1:11780-20948 GCA_964467345.1 uncultured Thermoplasmatales archaeon
TTCTTAATGGGATAGGAGATCAAACGGGAGTTCATCACATCATCGACGGTGATGTATTTATGGTCGTTTCTGTACCATTGTGCTTTCGGGTTGTCCATGGCGTTGTTTTTGTTTTTCACTGCGATGCGTGCGACATCCTCCTCGGTGACTTTGTTATCCTTCATCCATTTGTTAGCCATGGCCGCATAGTAAATCGGGTAGATGCCACCGACCATGAGCTCATATCGTATGTCAGAGGCCATCGCGATGAACTCGCTGCCTTGTGATTGTGAGACGGAATCCATCGTCTCCCAGCCAACGATGCCGACGACATCATGATGACCGGACATGATAGCAAGTGCAGCTGCATACAAGGCTGAGCCACCGGTGTTTCCTCCGTTTTCCACCCGATAATGCGGTAGACCGACCAATCCAAGATGATCATGAATGATCCATTCCGGTGCGAGTTGATGACCGAAATGAACAGAAAAATGCGAATAAATCATTAAGTCAAGGTCCCGGAGTGAGAACTCTGGGACGTCTTGCTGTGTTTCTCTGACGCATTCAGCTGCTCCGCCTTCGATGCTTTCAAAACCTGTTGCACCATAATCAAATGGTGTCGTTGCTCCTCCAATAATACACACTTTTCTTGACATAATAATATTCCCCGCAGGACTATCAACCTCGCAAGGCCCCAGTCCCCTATAAGGGGTATCATTTGAGAATTAAAAAAGGTTGTTATTTAATTTCAAAAAGAAACAGGAATCAAATAATGAAAGAGTGGGATAAACCCATTGTTACATCCTCTGTTATTCTTTCTTTGTATAGGTGTCTTAAACCATTCAAATCAAAATATTCAGTATGTGTTTTTTGTCGCTCCCTTTCGCTCAGCCCAAGTGTTGTCATTTTAGTATCCAAATCTGCTTTTTCATAGGAATCTATGAAGAGAAAACGTAGTGCACCGCTGAAAAAAACAGGGACTCTCAGCCAGGGCTGGTATACAATGACTCCTTTATTTATGCAATGCAGATGATCCCCGTTTCCCTCGTCACCGGGACCGGTGAGTGCCCCCCACCAGTTCCATCGGGCGGTTACAACACATGCCTCTGCCACGACCCCATAGGCATAATTCTGATAGATGTTGTTGAACAGAAGAGTACTTTTATTTGATGTTATCGCACTAATCCCATAATTATTCCTTGAAATGGTATTACGCAGGATAATCGTCGTATGCGTATTCCCAAGATAGATACCATGCCCGTTCCGAAGAATCCTATTTTTTCTCACAAGAGTATCCTTAGAGTTTTCAACATCAATGCCGTATCCATTTTCCTGAAGGATGTTGCCCTGTATCAGATTCTTATTGTTATCTGCTGAACCAAGGTCAATCCCAATCATACTTTGATTTGTAATGATGTTCCCTTGAATAATAGTATTTGAAGAGTATGCTAGCATCACCCCAACAGTCCCTTTGTCTAGACGGAGACCTTTGATGATGCATTGCTTTGAATCTATGAGGAGTACCTCACCAGCATCATCTGGTATCAATACACCTTTTTGACCATAAATATAGTACACTGGTTTTCCATTCACCGTGTTGGTTGAGTCAATGTCATTTCTGTATTCAAGAGCATCATATCCGTACATCATGATACTACAGTTACCCATAGCATTAGAAGTAAAGACATTGAAATTTGAGGACTGAAGAAAGATACCAAATACCGTAGCATCACGGAGGGTATTGCCTGTAAACATATTGTTCCAGCTGGAGACAAGAAATATTCCATAATCGCCCCCCTGGATGATGTTCCCAATCATTGTATTCTCCCCACAGGCATTAAAAGAAACACCAAGGCCATTCTCAGTCAAGAGATTCTCTTGAAACAGATTCCTTGCTGATGAATCGACATCAACCCCATAGTTGTTGCATTGGAGAAGGTTGTTCCGGATGATATTGTTGTTGTTCTGAGAACCATCCAAATCAATCCCGACAACACTATTGTTAGCTAGGATGTTGTCTTCGACTCTGTTATTGGAACTAAACGCAAGCTCAAGACCTATACTCGCATTACTGAGATTGCACTGGGAGACGACACAACCAGTACAATTGATAAGGAGGACCTGCCCCGCATCCAAAGGGATCGTTCTATTGATTTCATCAGTATAATAATACAAGGATCTTGCATTGACCGTGTTACTTGAAGTAGCATCATTGCGATAATCAGCAGGACTTAAACCAGTGACCTGCAATCCACACTGCAGCATCGCATTGTCCCGAAGGATGTTGCCACCAGAGGAATCAAACGAAATGCCAACCCTACACTTGTCGATGGTCAATGCAGACAGGGTATTCTGTGTGCTAAAATCAAGATTCATAGCTGCAAGAGACATTTCAAAGGAACAGTTGAGTACCGAATTCTGTGATGAATTAAAAAGAAAGATACCATCCCAGAAACTGTTAGAAAATAAACATCTCTCTACAGTGGTATTCTGGCATGAAAGAAGAAACATCCCATGACCGTCATTATTACGGAAACTACAGTTCTCAATAACTGAATCATTGGTGCCCGCAAGAAGCATGCCTTCAAAATTATTTGAAAAATATTGGTTTTTTACAGTAACATTATGACACTTGATTAATCCAAGGAACCCAATCTCAGCTGTTCCATCAAAGAAAAGATTGTGTTGTTCAATCAAGTAGTACATTGGTTTTCCATTAATCGTATTTGAAGTATCGATATCACAGTAAAAATCCAAGAGAGATGACGATCCAATCCCAAAGTTCGCATAATTATCAATCAGTGAATTATTTCGCATGCGTGTGTTGGGAGCATAGGGAAGACTTATCCCGCTATATCCATATTGACAGACACATCCATTAATCTGATTTCCTGAGGATTGTTGAATAATCATGTTATCGAAATAATTCTCAGAACAAATACAATCGATGAGCTGATTATCATGAGATGAGGAAAACAGAGTTATTCCATCTGCATTATCATGACATACACAGTTCCGCAGAACATTTCCCCTTGAACCAACAAGGTGAATGGCGACAAGATTCTGATACAATTCACAATCTTCAATACGGCAAAAGGATGCATCGACTACGTAGATACCAATCCAATCATTCCTCTTGATGATGCAATTCGAAAGGATGATATAATTACCCGTGATCTTCACCGCAGCCTGATAATAATATCCTTGGTTGTGCGTGATACAGAAACTACGGATAACAACATCATCATGGACAACGGAGAGCGTATCTACCATGGTATCAAGAAAGGAGCCGTTGATTTCAGTACTGTTTTTATCTTCACCAATAAGGGTAATCGATTTGTTCACAACAACTTGTTCAAAATAGGGGGCTGAGTCATCGTAAACGTAGATAGTATCTCCTGCACAAGCATCATTAACCGCATCCTGAATTTTTGTATAGTTCCCCGGTCCACTCCCACCAACATACAGGATACCTGCTTCAGAACCGGTTTGATGAGTTAGTTTTTCAACATTCTGGCCAAACGATGGAATCACGCTGGCAAGAATGAGAAAAAGAATAATTCCATATATCAGCTCCTGTCTGATCAAAGGATATCGTTGCACATCAGTCCCTGTCTCTTTGATTTTATAAGTCTGTTCTCATATAATAACATTTTCAACCCACTGAAAATAGAAATATAAGCGCTTCTTTACACAAGAAATTATTTCCCGATCACCATACCCGCAGGATCTATTCTCTTAAGGATCGTCAGTTCTTTTTGGGACGGGGGAGTGGTCATAGAAACATGAGGAGGGATGAGAATCTCAAAGCCAGAGTTCTCCTTCACCTGCTCGATACTTACTCCAGGGTGCATTGAAAGAAGCATCATCTGTTTGGTTGTTGTATCAAACCCGTACACACCCAGCTGAGAAATCACCCGATACGGCCCACTCTCTTTTGGCAACCCTACTTTCTCACGGGACCCAAACCCTTTCAGATACCCCGGGGTTGTCAGAAAATCAATCGTTTCAAGGAACCGATGTTTGTCCTGTCGCATCAGAATGATTGTCTGATGACACAACGTCCCCACATCATTGGCACCACCACTTCCGGGGAGACGTACCTTTGGGTGCTCATAGGAGCCGATCACAGTCGTGTTCAGATTCCCATATTTATCGATCTGTGCACCACCTAGGAATCCGTAATCGATGTATCCAGCCTGTGCCATCGCCATCGAGTCATGCATGCTTGAGGCAGCAACCGCGGAATAAAATGTCCGAGAATCCCCAACCGAAATCGGAAGAACCGGCATCTCCGGGCCGATCCCCCCAGCTTCGAAAAATAACAAGAGGTTTGGTGCATGGGTCCGCTGGGCAAGCATGGCTGCTATCATCGGCAGACCGGTCCCGACAAAAACCGATTTGTTATCCACCAGCATCCGGGAGGCGACACAGGCGAGTAACTCTGTTGAGGTATACGATCCTTTAGCAGAAGCGTTTTTCTCAGTCTTCCCTTTCAACCAAGGGGCGGTCATCGGTTCCTCAAACCGTTCAATCCGGGCAAGCTTCTGCATCGTTTCTGTTCCACCCACCCGCTGTAAATACTCAGAAAAATCATTGACCTCATAGACATATTTGTTAAGATACCGTTTGACTCCCTCATCAGTTAGAGACTCTGAGAGCCATTCCCCGATATGATCCTCATCGAAGAAATACTGATACGGCATCTGACAGGGATGAGAGCCAAATGGTGTCTCAACCACAGCGCTTGCAAGATAAAAAGGAATCACCGTCTTCCATGGCTCCTGGCGTATCTTCTTCGTATCCACGATTTTCTCCGTGGTGATGATTAGATGGCGTGCTGCGCGAGACAGCTCGAAATCCTCTACAGTTATCCCATCGATCTGTGCGTTGCCATATTTATCACATCGTGGCACATGAATCACCGCGACATCAGGGTAACAAGCTGGTAGCAGACAGATTTGTTTATCGCTGAAGGGATCGATCATGGTCCGTGCTGAACTACGATTAAACGTATCAGTTCCTAGCATCACCCGTGTCGGGATAAACGGCAGGCCCATCATCGCGGCAAGAAAACGCCACTGAAACCCAGCATTACTAATCTCCCCAGAAACGGTACACCGACCGGTTTCCACTGCACGGCGCGAGGCAGGGGACAACCCGCGCAGCTCATGACCAAACGAATAGGCCACCTCAACGGTATCGACACATCCTGACCCGACCAGTACATCAAGGTCATGAACCGCGGTTTTCCCAAACATCGTCAAATGTTTCTTTTGCTGTCTGATGATTTCATAGACAATCGCCATTGAGACACGCACATGGCCAAAGCCGCCCATCGCAAGCAAAGAACCATCCGGGATAAACTTCGACACCGCATCCTGCGCTGACATCTGCTTATCGATGAGTCCTCGAGATTTATTCTGTCTGACCCATTCGCGGTTCTCATCAGGATCATGCCATCCCACTAGCTTGCCTGTTCCCTTCTGAACATCCTGGTCACAATTCATAAGAATCACTTCTCGTCACATCCACGGTGTTTCTAGAGATATTTTTTAAAAACCACCCAGTAATGACATCGGTTGTCCCTACTAAAAATCTTCGATACAACCAAGGCGTAAATTTAAAGACCCTTGACCTATGACGATATGAGGATTCGTATGGATTTCCAACTCACCGAACAGCAAAAATTATTCAAAAAAACAGTCAGGGAATTTGCTGAAAAAGAAATCAAACCACTTGCTCCAAAAATAGACAAAGAAGAATATTTCCCATGGGAAATGTACAAGAAGATGGGAAAACTCGGTCTTATGGGAATGACCGTACCAAAGAAATACGGCGGTTCAGGTATCGATAAAATCTGTTACATGATTGCACTTGAAGAGATCTCACGGGTATGCGGGTCGACAGGGTTAACGGTCGAGGCACACAATTCCCTTGGAGTTGGTCATATCTATGAGAAAGGAACAGAGGAACAACGAAAGAAATACTTACCAAAATTACTTCACGGGGAAGCAATCGCAGCCTGGGCGCTTACTGAGCCGAACGCTGGCTCGGATGCTGCATCATTACAAACAACCGCAGTCCTGGAAGGAGACGAATGGGTATTGAACGGCACAAAACAGTTCATCACCAGCGGTGATATCGCCGCAGTTACTACCGTCATGGCAAAGACCGACAAGACACTTGGAGCAAAGGGAATCAGTGCATTCATCGTTGAAAAGGATACCCCAGGGTTTACCGTCGGAGTGCTTGAGGATAAACTCGGACTTCGAGGAAGCCGGACCGCTGAATTAATCCTCGAGGACTGCAGGGTTCCAAAAAACCATTTACTCGGAGAAAAAAACCTTGGGTTCGTTGGTGCCATGACGATTCTTGACCGCGGGAGAACCGCGATAGGCGCAATGGCAGTTGGAATCGCCCAAGCAGCACTTGATGAAAGCCTCTCCTATGCAAAACAACGAGAACAGTTCGGCAAACCCATAGGAAAGAACCAAGCGATCCAATGGATGATTGCTGATATGGCAACATCAATTGATGCGGCTCGATTGCTTGTCATGAGAGCAGCCTATCTAGAAGAACAAGGCATTTCGTTTAGTATAGAGGCATCCATGGCTAAACTCTATGCCTCTGAGATAGCGATGAAAGCGACTCGTGATGCGATTCAGATACATGGAGGACATGGATATATGCGTGACCTGCCCTTAGAACGATTCTATCGAGATATCAAACTCACGCAAATCGGTGAAGGAACCTCAGAGGTACAACGTATGGTCATCGCAAAACGTCTGGGTCTCTAAGAGGAAACAGGGGGGTTGAAACAGATGAAATCAAAAGAAACCAAATGTGAGACGGTCTTTAAAAAAGATAGATACGAAGAGCTGTACAAGACATTCAATTGGAAGGTTCCAACGTATTATAATTTCGGTTTTGATGTTGTTGACCAATGGGCAGAAGATAGAACAAAACTTGCCCTTATCTCGCTTGACCGCACCGGGGAAAAAGCACGGTACCACACCTTTTATGACCTCAAGGTCCAATCGAATCAATTCGCAAACGTGCTGCAGAAACTCGGGATCAAGAAAGGAGAACGCGTATTAGTCATCCTTCAGAGCATACCAGAATGGTATATCGCACTTATCGGTATGTTCAAGCTTGGTGTTGTCCCCATGCCCGGCACTGTATTACTAACCTCAAAAGACATCGAGTATCGCGTGAACCGTTCAGAAGCAAGCATGATTCTCACCGACCTTGATCATGCAGACCGTGCCGAAGCAGTAAGAAAGAACTGCAAGACATTACAACATATCATGCTTGTCGATGGCAAAAGGGAAGGATGGCTTAACTTCTCTGATGAAATGAAAAATGCCTCCCGTGAACTCTCACAAAAACAAATAGGGAAAACACGTGCGGACGAACCCTTACTTATTTATTTTACCTCTGGGACCACGGGACATCCGAAGATGGTGCTTCATACCCATAGTTATGCGTTGGGTCACGAGGTGACCGCAAAATTCGCTCAAGCGTTGACCAAATGTGACCTTCATTGGACCGTCTCTGAGACAGGATGGGCAAAAGCAGCCTGGGGGAAGCTCTTTGGTCAGATGATCGTTGGTGCAGCAATCATCCAATGGGAAACTCCGGGTCGTTTCGATGCAGACGGACTGCTACGAGCGATGGAGAAATATGGGGTCACGACGTTCTGCGCACCCCCGACCGTGTATCGAATGCTTATTCAGATGGATCTTTCGCAATACAAGCTCAAACTGCGTCATTGCATGAGCGCAGGGGAACCACTGAACCCAGAAGTGATACGAATCTGGAAGGATGCCTATGGCCTTGAGATCTATGATTTCTTTGGACAGACCGAGACAGTCTGTGTCCTTTCCAACTACCCGTTCATGCCTATCAAATACGGTTCCGTGGGAAAACCAACCCCGGGTCATGACGTCCGGATCGTCGATGATAATGGAACTGAGTTGAAAGCAAATGAGGTCGGTAATATCGCATTGTTCATCGGTGATTCACGGCCACCAGGTTTGTTCAAAGAATACTGGAAAGACCCTGAAATCATGAAAAAATCCTTCAAAAACAATTATTATTACACCGGCGACCAGGGATACAAGGACCAAGAGGGGTATTTCTGGTTCGTTGGTCGTGATGACGATATCATTAAATCCTCTGGGTATCGGATAGGACCCTTCGAGGTTGAATCCGCTCTTATCGAGCATGACGCTGTCGCGGAATGCGCTGTCGTCGGTGCGCCAGATCCCGAGGGGATCCGCGGTATTGTCGTCAAAGCATATGTTGTGTTATCCAAAGGCTATAAACCATCAGAGACACTGACAAAGGAACTCCAGGAGCATGTTAAAAAAGTCACAGCACCCTACAAGTATCCTCGTATCATCGAATACATGGATGAATTACCAAAGACCATCTCAGGGAAGATACTAAGACGAGAGCTCCGCAGTAAAAAATAATCTCTTTTTTTTATTTTTCCTTTTTGCTGAAGAGGTTTTTCAGGGACGCATAGATATATCGGATGATCAAGGCTTTTTTATATTTCGTAAAACTTATCTGTCCACCGGTGACCCCGATGATTAAGCGAGCGAATTTCTCATCATGAGTCATGACCCGCAATATTTTCTCTGACTCCATACCCCACTGGTTATTGAATCGACCTAATGCTTTGAGGTCCTTGCCGAAATCAGCAATCCATCGTTTTTGATACTCCGCTAAAAATTTTTTTGTCAGGTTGTTTTCCTTTAGCCCATCAGCGATGACGGAAGCAGCGATATCACCGGAGGCCATCGCATAATAAATACCTTCACCACTAATCGGGTTAATAAAACCGGCTGCATCACCACAGAGCAGCACACGATCTCCGTACGTGTTCTCCAACGGGAAGATAGGAAGAGTCGCTCCCCGGAGATTCTCAATGGGGAAATCAGCAGGGAGTAACTTTTGTTCCTTAAGGGTTGATATGAACGCTTCATAGGTCTCTTTTAATGGTTTCTTTGGTCGTGCCCGGGAGACAGCGGATTGGAACTCTCCGATACCGATGTTCACATAGTTCTTCTTGGGAAACAACCACCCGTAGCCTGCAACGCCTTGTGCTTTAATGAAAAGATAGGCTATTTTTTTCTTTGTGAAAAACGAGGTGAGCTGTTTTTGTGTGAGCGGTTGTTC
>CAYXPY010000002.1:21048-60149 GCA_964467345.1 uncultured Thermoplasmatales archaeon
ATGAACGGTTCAATGTAGGGAAACCGTTTCATGACACGTGTTGGAAGACCACCGCCACAGGGTTTATCGCGTGGGAAGGTTGCTTTATCAAGAACAATGACGTGTATGCCTTTCTCCGCAAGGCTTTTTGCGACCGTTGACCCAGCAGGGCCCGCACCAACCACGATGACATCGTACTTCATAGCGAAACCATCTTTTCTTGTTTACATCCGGAAGACGCCAGGCTTCCAATCAGGGATCGGTGCGTTTAACGACGCGGATATCCCAAGGCCAAGCACCAACCGGGTATCGACCGGGTCGATGATACCATCATCCCAGATACGGGCGGTGCTGTAATACGGGTTTCCCTCTGCTTCGTATTTTCTTAGGATCGGGTCTGTGAGCTCCTTTTCTTCTTTTTTCGTCATCTCAATGCCTTTCCTCCAGAGTTGATCCCGTTTGACAGTCAACAACACATTTGCTGCTTGCTGACCACCCATCACAGAGATACGAGCATTCGGCCACATCCAGAGTTGTCTAGGCCCATATGCTCTCCCACACATCCCGTAGTTGCCCGCGCCAAACGATCCACCAATGATAACGGTAAACTTTGGCACCTGGGCACAGGTCACAGCGGTCACCATTTTTGCCCCGTCTTTAGCTATCCCGCCAGCCTCGTATTTCCTGCCAACCATAAAACCCGTGATATTCTGCAGGAAGACCAAAGGGATTTTCCGTTGACAACACAGCTCGATGAAATGGGTTCCCTTCAATGCGGATTCAGAGAACAACACACCATTGTTCGCAAGCACCCCGACAGGGTAGCCCATGATTCGGGCAAATCCACAGACCAGGGTCGTCCCATACAATGCTTTGAACTCATGGAACCGTGACCCATCGACGATACGGGCGATGATCTCTCTGACCTCAAAAGGTTTGCGTGGGTCCTTTGACAACACCCCATAAATCTCTTTGATGTCATAAGCGGGTTCCTCAGGTGGTTTGATATCCAGATGGGTTTTTTCACCACGGTTGAGGTTTTCGACGATGTTCTGGGTGATACGGATAGCATCAGGGTCGTTGAGCGCATAATGGTCAGAAACCCCACTTTCCCGGCAATGCGTATCAGCTCCACCAAGTTCCTCCGCGGAGACCTCTTCCCCTGTTGCAGCCTTCACCAGGGGAGGTCCCCCAAGGAAGATAGTTCCAGTCCCTTTCACAATGACCGTTTCATCGGACATCGCAGGGACATATGCACCACCTGCGGTACACGAGCCCATGACGACAGCAATCTGTGGGATTTTCATGGAGGACATCTTTGCTTGGTTGTAAAATATCCTTCCGAAATGCTCTCGGTCTGGGAAGACCTCATCCTGCATGGGGAGAAACGCGCCACCAGAGTCAACCAGATAGATACAGGGGAGGTTGTTCTCCAGGGCAATTTCCTGAGCACGCAGATGTTTCTTCACTGTAATAGGATAGTAGGTTCCTCCGGTTACCGTGGCATCGTTTGCGACAATGACTACTTCTCGACCATGGATGATGCCAATCCCCGTGATGATGCCTGCTGCAGGTGCCTTATTGTCATACATGTTGTAGCCAGCAAGGGTGTTGAACTCCATGAACGGTGTATCTGGGTCGATGAGGGCGTCGATACGTTCCCGAGCCAGCATCTTATTTCTGGATTTATGAAGTTTTACTGCCTCATCACCGCCACCCTTAAAGGTAAGAGAGATCTTCTCCTTTAGGTCCTTGGCTATTCTCTCATAATGAGCATAGTTTTCTTGGAATTCCTTGCTTGAGGTATCAATCGTAGTCTCAATTATTTCCATACTAGTCAGCCTCTTTTTCTATCTCAGCGGTCAATTGACCGATCTCGATTTGATCTTTTTCTTTGAAGTAGAGCTTCTTGATTTTCCCTGAATAGGGAGCATGAATCAGATACTCCATTTTCATAGCCTCAATGACTAAAAGAACATCGTCTTTTTTCACGTGTTGTCCTTCTTTGGCTTTTACCTTTACGATGGTTCCAGAGATCGGTGAGTTCATATCTCCTTCCTTTTTCTCTGTTTTTTTCCTGCCGGTCAGTTCGATGCGTTTGACCTTAAAGATATTCCCATCTATAAAAACAAATTTACTATCGTCTCCTTGAGAAATAACGCTTTTGATCACCCGTTCAGCGAGTTGAATCACCAGTTGTCCCGGTTTGACCTCTGAGGCGGTCACCGTATATTCATTATTATCATAGGTGATGAAGAATTGATTATCCCGTCGTTCAACCGTTATATTGTACACATGGTTATTATGCTCGTAGTTGATGAACATGGTTACACACCCATCCTCCAGCGTCCCACATGTTGCCAGGGTGAATGTGGATCAGCTTCCTTGTAGCGTACAACCTCCTGACGCTGTGTATGCAGGGAATCATACACGGCCAGTGCGATGAGCGCATCAAGAGGCAATCCTTCTTTTGTGACAAGCCAATCCTTGAAATAATCATTGATGAAATGGGTGGTGATGTTCCCCTTGCGAAACTCAAGGTGATCTAATACTTTCTTTAGAAACGAGATATTAGTCGTCACACCAAGGACGACATAATGGGAGAGCGCCCAGATCATCTTGTTGATACTTTCCTCACGGTTTTCACTGCTCACCGTGAGTTTTGCAAGCATCGGATCATAATAGGGGCTGACCGGGAAGTCGGTTTCGACACCCGTGTCGTTGCGGACGTTCGGACCAATCGGGATTTCCACCTTCTCCAGGGTCCCGATGCTAGGGAGGAACCCGTTGGAAGGATCCTCAGCGTAGATACGACATTCCAGTGCATGACCACGCGGGATGATATCGCTTTGTTTGAGGGTAAGAGGCATGCCACTTGCGATACGCAGCTGCCATTTGACTAAATCAATGCCGGTGGTTGCCTCTGTGATAGGGTGTTCCACCTGCAGACGTGTGTTCATCTCCATGAAATAGAAATTCTGTTTGCCATCGACCATGAACTCGATGGTCCCTGCGTTGGTGTATCCGACTGTTTTTGCAGCAGCAACCGCAGCCTTTCCCATAGATTCCCGTAGTTTTGGTGTGAGCGCTGGTGACGGGGTCTCTTCGATGATCTTCTGATGTCGACGTTGAATGGAACATTCTCGTTCGAAGAGGTGGATGACATTTCCTTGTTCATCTGCAAGAATCTGAAACTCAATGTGCCGGGGTTTGTCGATGTATTGTTCAAGGAACACAGAGTCATTACCGAACGCTGACTTGGCCTCTCGTTTTGCACTCTCGATGGATTGTTCAAGCTCGGATTCAGCATGCACGATACGCATGCCTTTCCCACCGCCCCCTGCAGTCGCCTTCACAAGCAAGGGGAACCCGATTTTTTTTCCTTCTTTTATTAATGTTGTAAGATCCTGTTTTATCCCGTTGTATCCAGGGATGACCGGGATGTTGGCCTGAGCGATAGTGTTCTTCGCCTCTATTTTATCGCCCATCAGGCGGATGACTTCGGGTGTTGGCCCGATGAATTTTATGCCGCTATCCTGACAGGCTTTCGCAAAATCAGGGTTTTCTGCGAGAAACCCATATCCCGGGTGGATAGCTTCTGCTTTTACACTTGTTGCGTTTTTTATGATTTTTGCGATGTTCAGATAGCTTTCCGAGGGGGCAGGGTCTCCGAGATTGATTGTTTCATCAGCAAGTTCGACATGCGGTGATTTCCGATCTGCTTCCGAGTAGACGGCAACGGTTTTGATTCCCATCTCTTGACAGGCTTTGATGATACGAACCGCAATCTCACCTCGATTCGCGATTAGAACCTTTTTAAACATGCTGTTTACCTCTTCCAGTTCGGTTTTCTTTTCTCGAGGAATGCCGTGATTCCTTCCTGTCCTTCTTGGGAAACACGCAGCTCAGAAATCTTTTCAACAGTGAAGTCTTTATATGTTTTTACATCCATCGTCCTGAGATGCTCTATCAGATGTTTGATTTCCTGTATTGCCTGAGGACCAGAGGAGCGGAGCTGTTCAACATAGGAGTGCACGGTTTCATCGAGTGTCTCTGCGGGTACTACAACGTCGATTAAACCGATTTTCTGGGCGACTGTTGAGTCGAATCGTTCACCGGTGATAAACAGACGGCGCATGTCTGCAGGGGTCATTCGCTGTGCGACAAATGTCGAGATAACCGCAGGAATGATGCCGAGTTTTACCTCGGTAAATCCAAATTTGATGTCAGGGATTGTGATGGTGATATCACAGACCGCAAGTAACCCTAGGCCTCCACCGAATGCTGAGCCGTTGACCCGGCCTATCACCGGTTTAGGGCAATCATAAATCGTCTCGTACATGTCAAGGAGAAGATGACTGTCTTTCGTATTTTCCTCTTTTGAGTAGTGCACCATTCTTTTCATCCAGCTGAGATCTGCTCCTGCACAGAATGATTTTCCATTCCCTGTGAGGATAACAGCAGACAGGCTGGGATCACGGGCAAGGTGTTGAAAACAGCGTGTCAGCTCCTGCATGAGTGTTTCGTTCATCGCATTATGAACATCAGGTCTGTTCAATGATACCGTAGCAATATCGTCATTTTTTATGAGCACAAGGGTTTCATAGTTCATCCTGCGACCTCTCCTTGGGACTGTATCGCATTCATAGGACGTTCATACATAAAGGTTTCCCTCTTTTTTTCGACGATTGCCGATTTCTTTTTTTATTATTTCCCCTGAAACACTGGTTTGCGTTTTTCCACAAAAGCAGCCACACCTTCTGTAAAATCTTGTGTTCCTGCAGACCAGGCTGCGGTTTTGCTTTCCAGCTCCAAATGCGAAATCATATCGTTGTCAAGGCTTTTATTCACCAGCATCTTTGCTTTTCCAACAGCAATCGGTGGTAACGTCTTAAACAGTGAGGAGAGGTCCTCAACAGCTGCCTCAAATGCGTCTACGTCCACTACCTTGTTGATCAGGCCGAGCTGTTGTCCTTCTTCTGCACTGAACGTCTTTGCTGTTAAGATGTACTCACATGCCCGTTGGTAACCCATAGTCTTTGTCATAAATTGTGTTCCGCATCCTGGTGCAAGACCGATGCCGATGAAAGCGCTACATAACTTTGCGTGTTTCACGGCTATAATCATATCACAGGCGAGTGCTAATGAGAGACCCGCACCAAACGCAGCACCGTTCACAGCAGCGATCACTGGTTTTTCCATGGTTCGGATTTCAATGACACAACGGTGAATGGCACGCGTCAGATCTCGAAGGAATCGTGATTTATCAGAGGCGAGGTGCATTTCTTTGACATCGCCACCCCCGCAGAAGCCTTTACCGGTTCCCTTCAGTATCACAACCAAAACGTCTGGGTTCTTGCTGACATCATGGAGAACATCGTATAATTCCTGACCCAATTTCATGTCAAATGAATTTAATCGGTCAGGACGGTTTAATGTGATAGTCGCACTCCTGTCCTTTATGATGAGTTGAAGGGTTTCATAGCTCATGGGTTTCTAAGAAACACACAAAGGCATTTAAATGTTAAGAAAAGGGAAAAAATGTTCTGTTATCCTGTTTTTTTGTTTTTGCAGGGTGTCGAACAAATCGGACAATATGAATGTTGACACGGCTCTAGATGGATATGGACATCGCTTAATCCATATTTTTGTTGGATCACGGCCTCTATCTGATGACAGAGTTGATGAGAATCCTGCACGTTCATGTCCTTATTGACGACAAGGTGTATGGAGATATCATCTTTTTCCGCCCGTCTGATGATACGGATGTTGTGGAATGAAATGACTGATCTCTGTTTCTGTAGAATGTTTTCAATGAGTCGTTGTTTCAGGGAAGCGTCTCGGTGGAACTCTGTGGGTTCGATATGGATTATGGTCGAGCACTGCAGTTTTTCCAGTATCTTTTCTTCAAGTGTATCCGCAATATCATGTGCTTCATCAAGGAGTAGTGTCTTGTCTACCTCTGCGTGCAAGGTGATGATCTTTCTTGTTCCATAATCATGTACAGAGATATCATGGATGTTTTTCACCCCGTGGACCTCTTGGCTGATTGTTTGAACAGTGTTGACGATAGCGGGATCAGGGGGTTTCCCAATAAGGTATTGAGCTGATGTTTTTCCAAGGCTGACTCCAACGTAGATGATGATAAAAGATACAATCATTCCAAAAAGAGGATCTAAGAGAGGAAAACCGAAGGAAGCACCGATGATGGAGACTCCCACACCAAGGGATGCGAGCGCATCGCTACGGTGATGCCATGCGTCAGCACTCAGGATGTCACTTTTAATTTTCTTCCCCAGGGCAAAAGAAAACCGTGCCATCCATTCTTTTACGATACCTGAAAGAATAATGATACCACCTATGATAATTGCGTACTGCTGCTGTGAAATGCCAACAGAGCCCAGGATTCGCTCGATGGATTGTTGAATGAAACTAAAACCGGTGACGACGAGTAAAACAGCAATGATGATGGTCGCAATATACTCCACACGTCCATATCCAAACGGATGTGCCATGTCAGATGGTTTTTTTGAAATGTTAAAACCGATAATCACGACCAGGGATGTTCCCACATCTGATAGCGTATGGACTGAATCCGCAATCAATGCGATACTGTTGATAAACAACCCTAATGAGAGTTTGATTACAAACAAAAGGATATTTCCAATGATGCTGACAAAGCCTTCAAGGTACCCGTATTTCGCTCGGACAACCGGGTCGTTGATGTCCCCGTAGTCGGGAATGAGAGTAAAATGTTGTTTCCCTATCATGGCTATGAATGTAAATCTGTTCTCCAGGATATAGGTTTTTTCTTTTCAATGGATACAAAGAAAAAGGAAGAAGGGGTCTTGTTTTCTTAGGTGGAGTACCCACCGATCTTCAGGGTTGGGTCTCCAAGGAGCATGAACTCCTCAACGGTAAACGCATCATCGGGCACATCCCTGATATAATTATTCTGCATCTCCGTCATCATCTCACCAAGGTACGCACTCGTATGATAGGCTGAGAAGAACTCAATGGACATCTTCCCAGCACCACTATCAATACCCCCATATGCAGTACGGGTCGCCCCGATGGTCGCGATCGCCCCGCCATCAGGATGACTCACAAACGCCCAGGCATAACAGGGGAGACGTTTTGTGGTGTCCATCCGGAGGATCTTCGCAAGGATGTTTACCACCAGATATTCTCGATAATCGAGCAGGTCCTGCAGGACAAAATCGATTTTTGCAGTTAAACAAGCGTCAAAAAACATAATTGGCAGTTTATACCCATTCTCAAGATCGGTTATGTATCTTGTGAAATAATATTTCATCTGCAAACCACTCGGGGTGTACGTCCCCATCCCATGCTCGAACCCATGGCCAGAGTAATCAAGGAACCCAGCCCCCTGGGTGATTGTATTTGATATAGTCCGCCGATTGAAATTTCCCAATGATGTCCAGATAACCTCTGGTGTGAAATCAGACATAATCCCCATCAGAATTTCGTTGTTCTCCTCACCATCATTCCCTGGTGACCATCGAAACGTGTTTCCTCCGATGAAAATCATTGTATCAAACCAGTCGCTGCCAAAAGTTTCTGTTTCATAATGGATGATCTTATCGACGACAAGGCCGACCTCTTCAACTGAGGCACAGGCAAGCCTGCCGAGATGAACATCAGGGTAATGATCCACATTATCGCTGGATTCACCAAACAAATCGTTATGGTTGGTATCCCAACTGGAAAAACCCCCTGAGGAATCATAGATATCGGAGTAATAGAGATCCGTGATAACTTCTTCGTTCCAATGCCACAATTCTACCTCACTTTGTCGGATTGGCAGATTATCCACACCCCCGACCAGAAGAACGGAGGAGATGGAATTTGTTTCGATAGCATCTTTGATTGCATATTTAATCTGCTCAGGAAGGTCTCGGCCAGTGAAATGCTCAGCGATCCACTCCAGCGTCAGTAGCTCCGTCTGAACCCCATACTGGTTCTTATGAACAAGCAGGGGTTGAACTGCCTCGGTGAACTCCTCAGGTGCGATGACAAGCAGCGATGTGTCATTTGAAATAGAGAAAGGCGGTGGTGATGGGGTATATTTCACGGTCAGATGGACTTCAGGGGTAAAGAGGAGTATGTTTTCCTGTGGGAGGTATTGAACAGGATAATACGCTACCGAGACAAGAACGACATGGTTATTTCCCTGCAGACCCGCACCAACCCGATACTGCAGACGCGATGTTGGATACGTGCCTCTACCGTCATACACTGCATCGTTTTTTCCCTGTTTGTGTGCCAAAGGATTCAAAGAGGTTTCAGAGACGGGTGATGGTTGAACTGCAGGAAGGACCGGTTTTGTCAATGCGATGGTTTTTTCGAATGATGCAGAAACGCAGACTTCTGAAATAATCGTTCCAAAAGGAAACGTAAACAGCTTTGTATAGAACGGCAGGGTAGGGTCACCCGGTGTTGTAACAGAAGAGGTTGCCTCCTTAAGGTTCACAGTTAGAAACGCATCCTCACTGGTCATCACCGGATCTGAAAACTCAATGTATTCATCAACAGAAAAGATAGTACTCTGGTTGTTTATCCCAACAGCTGCACTAAAACCACTTGTCACAAACACTCCTATCAGGAGTAACGGTAGTATTCTCTTCATCATATTCCCCTTAGTATGCTTCTATAGAAGTCTTATGTACCTCATTCTATTTAAAATTTCGTTATTCGAATATGTCTATTCATTAAGGGAAGAGGTACGAAATATTATATAAAACAAACCTTATTTCCGACCGGACAACCTCTATGGAAGAAAACACATACGATTATGTCTCTGTCGAGAAAAAATGGCAAGAGAAATGGTTTGATGCGAACATCAATGTAGCAACTCGTGAGAAGCAAAAGAAATTTTTCCTGCATTTTGCGTACCCCGGCGTCTCAGGGTACTTGCATGTAGGTCACATGCGCGGGTTTACCTACTGCGACGTTATCGCCCGCCATAAACGCATGACAGGGTACGACGTGCTGTTTCCTGCTGGATTCCACGCCTCAGGCATTCCCTCGGTGGGATTTGCAAAAAAAGTAGAACGGAAAGACCCAGACACACTGAAAATGTTGAAACAGAACGGGTGTACTGAAGAATGTATCAAAAGATTAACCGACCCTATCGAGGTTATAAAATATTTTAGTAAAGTGTATATAGATGAATACTGGAAGCGGTTTGGTTTTCTCATCGATTATACGAGACAGATGAATACCATATCCGAGGGGTATAAGAAATTCATTCAATGGCAGTTCCATAAACTCCATGATAAAAAACTCTTGATACAAAAACCACATTTCGCCCCCTATTGCCCCAGAGACGGACCAGTCGCAGTGGATAAATCAGAAACCGATGTCGCACAGGGTGGTACAGCAGAGATCCTTGATTTTTCGGTGCTCAAATTCACTCTTAAGGATGGTACGATCCTGCCTGCTGCAACATTGCGGCCAGAAACAATCTTTGGCGTCACCAACATGTGGGTCAACCCAACCGTGGAATACCAGTGTGCAAAAGTCAACAACGAGACATGGATTTGCTCAAAAGAATGCATACAAAAACTCTCCTATCAATATGATAAGGTAGAACCCCTGCAGAAAACCATCAAAGGAACAGAGCTGATAGGAAAAACCTGCCTGGTGCCTGAAATTAACAGGGAAGTACCGATTCTTGCAGGCGTCTTTGCAGACCCCGGGGTTGCCACAGGCATTGTCATGTCAGTACCAGCCCATGCCCCCTACGACTGGATCGCGCTTGTTGAATCAAAAGAATCCATAGAGGCAATTAAAATCATTGATGTCAAAGGATTTGGGAACAACCCTGCAAAGGAAGCATGCGACCAGCTCGGTATAAAAAGCCAGACAGAAACAGAAAAACTCAACGAAGCAACCGACATTGTGTATAAGAAAGAATTCCATACCGGGATACTCAACGAGAAATGTGGCCAATACGCCGGGATAAAAATCTCAGAGATCAAAGACACCGTGAAAAACGACCTTATCCAGAAGAATCTTGCGACCACGATGAAGGAATTCTCTGAAAGCGTCATCTGCAGATGCAAAGAAAGAGTCATGATAAAACAAATCCCGGATCAATGGTTCATCAAATACAGTGACCTGCAGTTAACCCAAGAATCAAAGGACTATGTGGCATCAATGAATATCTACCCGCAAGAATACAAAGACGAGCTGCCAAAAATCCTTGATTGGTTTGGCGATCGTGCAGCGATTCGACGAGGATCCTGGCTTGGGACAGAATTCCCCTATAAAAAAGATTGGATCATCGAACCGATTTCAGATTCAACCCTGTATCCTGCATATTACGTACTCTCCTCCTACGTCAATCAAAAAAAGATACAGATATCAGAGCTGACCGATGAGTTCTTTAACTATGTGTTCCTCGGGATCGGATCAGCAAAACATACGCTCTGGCAGACCATCAAATCAGATTTTGATTACTGGTACCCCGTTGACATCAACCTTGGTGGAAAGGAACACAAAACAGTACACTTCCCAGTCTACATCATGAACCATGTGGCAATCATGCCTGAGCAGAAACGACCTGCAGGCATCTTCGTCCACTGGTGGGTCACCCAGAAAGGAAAAGAAAAAATCAGCAAATCAAAAGGGGGAGCAGAACCAATCGTTGAGGCAGCAAGCATCTATGGTGTTGATGCGATGCGATTGTATTACCTGCATACCGGATCTCCCTTTGTCGACATCGAATGGGACCCTGAGACCGTCCTGAAATACAAAAACAGGATAATCGCCATCTGGAAACTCGTTCAACAGGTATCCTTGCTTAAAGACTCGAAACAAGAGAACCTTGACAACTGGTTGAAAAGCATTCTCCAGCGACGGATACAAAGGATACTAGCGGCATTTGAGACCCTGGACCTCCGGGTCTCCTCAAATGAGATCTTTTTTGAGATTCAGAAAGACCTGCAGTGGTATTTGAAACGTGGGGGAGCAAATGGAATACTTCTCAACGACCTTATCCGCACATGGATCCTGCTGATGACGCCGATCACCCCGCATCTTGCTGAAGAACTCTGGGGAACCCATGGAGGTGAAGGTTTTGTTTCCAACGAGTCCTACCCTGTGTTCAAACCCGAGGAGATATCGGAGAAGGACGAGGTAGGGGAATATCTGCTGACGAGAGTCATTGAAGATACAAACGAAATCGTAAAGGTCACAAAGATAACACCACGTAAAATCTGCATCTACACCTCACCAGCATGGAAACAACGCATTTTTAGAAAGGCACTTGAGCTTGCTGGCCAGAACAAGTTCAACGCCGGCCAGATGATTAAGGAGACATTGGCAGACCCAGGGATGAAACCTCTTGGTCAACAAGTCTCCCACTACATTGCCAAGATAGCAGGCGAGATAAAAACATTAAATGAGACAGATAAGGCACGATTCCTGATCCCTCTTGATGAGAAGAATCATCTCTCGGATGCGAAATCATACCTCTCAGAGACGCTCCATTGTCCTGTAGAGATTTACAGTGCTGATGATGAACATATCTATGACCCTGCCAAGAAAACAAAATTTGCAGTGCCCTTACGACCTGCAATCTATATAGAATAAGGAGTAAGCATATGAAAAAAAAATATGTACGAATATGCCCAGAATGCCAAAGCACCGATACGCAACCAGATCTGTCGGCAGATTCATATTCTAAAGGTCTTCTGAATCAATGGCGATGTAACCAGTGTGGGTATACCGGGTTGGTGTTCCCAGAATACTGCGCTGACGATCTGAAAAAAGAAAGGAAAAATAAAAAGCTCCAGTAGTTTATTGTTTCTTTCTCCATTTCGCGTAAATAAAAAGACTGATACAGACGACCAGGGCTACCAGACCAACGAGGACAAGGGCAAGTGTGATGGGGAATGTGGCGATAGCAACAGAGAAGACTTCTGATTCTTTTGTGTTCCCCGCATAATCCATAACGTTGATTTTCACTTCATAGTACCCGTCACCCTGCTCAGCGGAAAACCGCCATTCAAAGGGGGCTGAATCAAGCACATCACCAAAGACGGTCCAGCTGCTCCAATTGGATTTATCCTCTGAGAACCGATAATACAAGAAAGCTTCCTTGATCCCACTGCCATTCTGATCACCCCCAATCCCAGAGACGGTAAAGTTAGTATCCCAGGTCCATTCGGTCTCTATTGATGGGATTATGTTAATGACTGGCGGTAATGTATCTTTTCGAATAATGATCGCATCATCAGCGTTGACGACAAGCAAGGTGTTCCCAAGTGTATCATTGATTTTAAAATACAGGTAATAGACCTCATCTTCGATCATTAGATCCCAGTAGTCCTGTTTTAGCACCCACGATTGTCCGATAGCATCCGTGTTATAGGTACTCGAATTCACTCGTGATGCAATCGTCGTCCAGAGTGTCTCGAAATTCGGTCGATATTGTATGGTGTCAAGACGGAAATCGTCTCTGAAGACGACGGAGAACTGCGGTCGTTCATTAAACCAGAGGGTTTCACCAGAAAAAGTCGGTAGAGATGGTGCTTTCCAATCATATAAAAACCAGATATCACCCGTACTTGGAAAGTCTTCGATGTTGCTTGCGTTATCGATGGCTATCGTACATAACTCAAAGTACCCGCCTTGTTGACTTGGACGGTTCGTGAAGTTAAACAACCAGGTCGGCTGTGCTTTCGATGAATTCGCAAAATAAATCCAATCCCCAGAAAATGTAGTGGTTGTTGAATAACGATAGTATAACTCAACGGATTTAATACCGCTCGCATCCACGTTTAATGTACCCGTATCATTGGCGGTGGCATTGATACGGACAAATGAGGAGTTATATTTCTTTTTCATCAGTTGTTCTTTGATATGGGATGTCGGTTTCTTTACATCCTGTTTAAAGGATACGGTCTTTGACGCGGTGTTACCTGCAAGATCGCTAATGCTAAACGTCAGACTGCTCATGGAAGTAATGTTGTCAAAAATCGGTAACGCTGAGATGTCCATCGTCAGGAGCTGCTCATCTCGCGTCCCATTTTGACCAGTACAGCTGGCAATGGCTGTGCTTGTTTGAGACACATTATTGACTATATAAGTAAGTGTGTACCGACCTGATTTGACAAGCAAACCAGTGATGTTATCCTTGACTTTGATGGTGAAAACTGGGACGATCTCCGGTAACCAGCCACTAGGGTTAGGGGTAAAGCTGCTACTGTTCAGCCAGGGTTTCTGGGTATCGGCTGTCAAGGTGATGTACCATTGTAACAGCTTGGGGTTGTCTCTGCTTATGTTCGTTGCGGAGAAGTCGGCTTGTAGTCGGACCGTTCGACCCAGCGTTTTATTCCCTGCTGTAACAACACCAGGATTTGTTAAATCTTTTATGAAGGTACCTGCCTCGTCAAGAAGCTTGAACTTTATGCTACTCAACGAGCTGTTATACGAGACATTCGCATAAAACGTGTTCCACCATAACGCCTCAGGTAAACGGATAGGTAAGGAGATGATACGACCGCTGACCGCTTTTGTTGAGGTAGTAAACTTCCCCAGACTATACAGGACGCCGTTCTCATCAGCAATAAAGACAAGACCATTGGACACAACAGGGGATCCAAGGACGGGGGCTGCAGTCCAAATCGGGAATGTCTCATACTCCCAGGCGATATCACCAGTCGCTGCCTTTAACGCATATACTTTTCCCGCAGGGGTTCCAAGATAGACATACGAATCTGCATAGGCGGGAGACGATCGAAGGACATCGTTGGACAGAAACGGAAGCGTATACAACTTAATTGACCAAAGAGTAGTCCCATTCTGCACATCAAGGGCATATGCTGTTCCATCAGGGGATGCAACATACAGGACGTCATCATAGACCGCAGGGGTTGACTCCGCGAGGTTCTCTTTACAGTTGCTTATCTCACTGACCGTTGCATTCCAGAGGTACTCTCCTGTATCAAGGTCCAATGCGATGATTTTTGTGACTCCTTTCTTGTCGATGATCTGCTGAGAGGTGATGAAAACAGTATCTTGATAGATGACTGGAGAAGCATGACCGACCATGCCAATCCCTTTACTCCAGATTTTTTCTCCATTAAGATTCAAAGCGATGACGCTTTCATTGGCTGTCGAACTACATCCCACAACAATCATCTCATCGCTCACTGCAGGGGTCGAGTAACTCGGAGCAGGCAGGGTATACTCCCATCGCTTCTGCCCGGTTCGGAGGTCCAAAGCAAGGACCTTGTTGTTTGTGTATCGGTTGCTTTCGATAACATAACTACCGTTATCTCCACCCCACGAGCTAATGTAAATCGTATCTCCTATGATAACAGGTGATGCATCATAACAGATTTTCTGATCGGCGGAATACTCCCATTGTCTTGTAAGGTTATTGGGTTCATAGGCATATATTTTATTTTCATGGCCACCAGTTGCTTTTTGCCCGGTGGCGATAATGACATACTCATCGGTGACCGCTGGAGAGTTTACAACGTTATAGGCAAAGTTGACCGAGGAGATGTTCACCTGCGGATCACCTTCGTTTATCCCAGAAGGAATAAGTACATTGTACTGATGGAGGGAGCGTTTGTCTGATAGGATATAGACCTTGCCATTGCCTACGACAGGGTTTCGGTAACTCCCACCAACATACTCCCCACTAAACCAATACAGGTTATTGCTTATTGCAGCCTTCGAGCCTGACGCCCGTGTGTTCCCTGAGTCAAATCCGAACATCGGCCATTCATCCTGGATCAGCGAAATCATAATCGTTCCGTTTTCCTTAATGACCTTTGTTCGCTCATCAATTCGGTAAAATGTCTGAAACGTATCTTGCCAGCGGCTTTTGTTCTGCCAGGTTAACGCCCAACTAAAAATCCGTGGTGAGACAGACGGGGTTGTCGTCCAGAGGGTAGCCCGTATCTTTAGTTTGTTATATTTGGTTGAATAAACACTATTGGAAAGGTTGTTCAGATAAATCGGAGGGGTTGTGAACCCTTGATGGTTCCCAGGTAATGTGGTGTTTTCGACCTCAACTAATTTTCCTGTTTGGTTCCGATAGAAGACCTGATATCGTATCTCTGTTCCTTCTGGTTGGTAATCATCCCAGGTGAGTGTTTCCCAATAGAAACCAGTGAAGGTTGTTGAGATGTTGATCGGGTCTACCAAGGAAAAGGTTTCAGCACTTGCTTTTTTCATTGTATAGCCTTTTTCAGTAACTACCTGAAGTCCTATGTAATTGGTTGATAAGGAACAGACCTTCGCTAACAACGGGTAGGCTGCGACAACCGAGATATCCAGGTAATTATCGCTATTGATTGCATATTCCACCGCGTCAGTAGGAATCGTGAGATTTACTGAAAAATCGGTTCCAGTGGAACGGTTGTTCCCAAGACGATCCCAACCACCGATCATTATGCGCTCAGAGTTATAGAAATAGAAATCGACGCGAACATTTGGATCTGCTTTCCCATGCCAGATGACATTGATGTTGTCGATGGTTTCTGCATCAATATCAATTTTAAACCGAAAATGGTGAACCACACACCGTTTGATTATTGAGGAGGTTCGTTCCGCGTACTCCTGGTCTATTTGTTTTATCCGGAATAGATCGTTTGCACCGAATTTTATCTCCTTGCTCAGGTGGTTCGTTGGTGCGAGATATCTCCAGAGGGGGATGAAGAAAAACGTTTGATAGGCGTATGCCTGGTGATTCTGAGTTGCCTTAGCAAAATCATACGATATTTGGCTGAATTCTTGGTTCAGGATGACTTCACCAGATTTTACTGTACAGTTTTTAAGGATGACCCCGGATGCATCGGTAAACGAATCTTCCCATATGCCGTCATCAGGGTATCTAATCACCGCTGCAAGTCCCTGTGGAACGATGAACCCAAGAAGTAAGAAAATACTAATCCCTACGGTAAGTAACAAATTCATCGAACGATTCATTTGCATATTATATCTCCATATATAGATTTTTAACTGTTTATATTACTTTTGCTCGTTCCTTTTTTAAGGAGTAAACAGGAAATGGACCTCGTTTATAATATTATTATACGAAATATTTATATATTAGTTTTGGAACTAATTTTTGATTGAGTTCATCCCATTTTGTTATCTCCTTCTTGCTTAAAAGGTTTATTATATAGAAAGAAAGAAAATGATAGCACGCTACTGGAGGATTATTTGAATATCCATGACATTGGTACCAGTAAAACCGGTACGTAAAACATCTTGTAAGGTTGAAAAGAAAACATACGAGTTGTTCTCTATCAGAAAACGTCGGGGAACAAGATGTTTCTCTTGCGCACGAGCAACGGTGCACCCATCCGCTATCGCCCCTGCGGCAGGACTATTCCCATCGACCCCATCGGTTGCAAAGGAAGCAACGACACTCTGCGTTCCTGCGATGTCTTCGATGCATCCTAAAACAAATTCCTGGTTACGACCCCCCACACCAGCCCCTTGCATGGTGACCGTCGGTTCACCCCCACTGATAAAAGCAGCTGTGCCCCTCGTCATGCTGTCCCTGGCATTTTTAATCATATACGTTCCAAGTTCACTTGCTTCCCCAGTAAGCGCAGTCGTTAAAAGCCGTGCATCATACCCAAGCTCTCGAGCCTTCAGGACTGCAGCGTTACAGGCGGTTTCATTAGTCGCGATTATGTAATTAAGGACCCTTGAAAACGCTGGATCATCTTCTTTGAGAGTCTCAGGAATTGTTCCTTTTCTGCCTTCAAGGATGACGGAACGAACCGCTTCTGAAACCTTCTCCCAAAGACCATAGCGGTGCAGCACATTTTCTGCATTAGCAAATGTCGTCGGGTCCGGGGCAGTCGGACCAGAGGCAATAGAAGAAACAGGATCATGGACCACATCAGAGATGATAAGGGAAAGGACCATTGCTTGTGTTTCCAGTACAAGTTGCCCACCTTTCACAAGAGAAAGATGCTTACGGATGGTGTTTATTTCATCGATTGTTGCCCCCACGCGTAACAAAAGAGTGATTGTCTCCTGAAGATCCGGGAGAGGAACCCGTGGTTTGCAAAACAACGACGATCCCCCACCAGAGATAAGAACAATCACACAATCGTTCTTGGTGCAGTGATGCAACATATCAAGGATTCTGTCAGTACCAGAGATACTCTGAAGATTCGGAAGCGGATGACCTCCAACGAAAACACTAAGAACGTCATAAGTGAGCCTTGCTGATGGATCAGCTGTTATCACGACGCCTTTGCGTATCGGGACGGTCTTACAGACCGCCTCAGCCATCGGAACACTCGCTTTCCCAAAACCAACCAGATAGATGTGGTCAAAGCCAGATAAATCGATGGTCTCTGACGGGAACACCAGCTGCGGGCCGTTGAACAACTGAGAGATCACAGAAGAGGGATTTACAGCATCAAGCCCAGCAGCCAACATGGAAAGGATGTCTTCTCGTTTCTGCCGAAGCAGGGGAGTTGCCCCATTTGAGAGTAACTCTTGATAGTTTTTAAACAACATGTTTCCAGAGGAATCATTTTCCAAAATCAAGCTGTCTCATGAGGTTGCGGCGCATCTTCCGGTCACTGGAAAACCCTTTCATCATCCGTTTCGTCATATTATAGTACTTTAATACTTCTTTCACATCCTTGTTCTCCACACCAGCTCCCTTCGCGATCCTTCTGACCCGAGATGCTTGTATCAACTCAGGGTTCTCCCGCTCCTCGTGTGTCATTGAATCCATGATGATACGGAATTTCTTCAGTTTATCCTGGGTCTCATCCATGTCTACTTTTTTCAATTTCCCAGACATACCACCAGGGAGCATCTCTGCTACTTTCGATAACGGACCCATCCCTGAGATCATGTTCATCTGCTCATACATGTCATTGAGATTGAACTTCCCTGACATGAGCTTGCGAGCGGTTTTTTCTGCATCTTTCCCCTTCATGCTTTCTTCCGCGCGCTCAAGCAAGGAACGAATATCACCCATTCCAAGCAGCCGTGAGATAAAACCAGAGGGATCAAACCTCTCAAAATCACCAGAATGCTCTCCTGTACCGACGAATACAATCGGGGCACCCACCTCAGAGGCAGCACTCAGTGCACCACCGCCTTTTGCAGTCCCATCAAGCTTTGTCAGGACGATTCCGGTGATACCGATGGCATCGTTGAATGCTTTCGCCTGTGGACCTGCCTGCTGACCCATTGCTGCATCAATCACCAGAAGCTTCTCATCAGGTTTTATCGCCTTGAAGATATCCTTCATCTCTGTAATCAAATCAGCCTCAAGCTTATGCCGCCCGGAGGTATCGACTATGATCACATCCGCAGTGCGTTTGAATTTATCGATTCCATCTCTGATGACTTTCACTGCTTTTTTCTCGGTTTTATCGCCATAGAACAACACCTCGACTTGTTCGGATATCTGTTTTAATTGTTCATAGGCAGCCGGTCGGTGGACGTCTCCTGCAATCAACGCGGGGCGGAGGCCTTTCCTCTTAAAATAGGTGGCAAGTTTCCCGCAACTCGTGGTCTTCCCCTGACCGTATAACCCAACCATCATGATGACTTGTTTACGAATGGCCAGTTCCCGAGAGGCTCCCACGATATGAACCAGCTCATCATAGACGATATGAATCACATGTTCTCTGTTCGTCATCCCCGCCGGGGGTTTTTCTTCAAGAGCACGTTGCTCAATTTTTTTAGAAAGCTCAAGAACGAGTTTGACGTTGACATCTGATTGGAGCAGTGCTCTTTGAATGTCACGAACTACTTCTTTTACCAGCTGTGCATCCACATGAACAGCGTTAGCGATTTTTTTAAGGGTACGTTTCAATGAGTCTCCAAGATTATCTAGCACCATAGGTATCTTCTGTGTGACATAGAACAACACAGATTAAAAAGGTATCGACATTTGCTTTTTCCCTAACGTTTTCCACAAATATATATATGATTATTAATTATGGAGTTATTGAGGATGATAGAAAATGGGACCTATGAAGAAACTGAGTGGAATAGGAATTGTCGCTCTTTTTATGATTACTGGTCTTTCTGGTTGCATACAACAACCAGGGCCGGGGAGTAATTTGATTATAATCCCTGCTGTGACAAGTCTTCAATCTGATAACCCGAAAAATCTCTTGGCATCGTACTATTCCTCAGCGGAACTCGTCATCGATGCCCAGACACCGCAGTACACACTTCCGTTAGATCTCTCATCAATCGAAAATTTCAACAGTGTCGATGGTCTCTTTCATTTTACCAGTAAACAGAAGGAGTTACTGCGAGAGAATGGCTTTTTTGTCACATCCTTTGGTTCGGAAGATGACATCATCGAACCATACAACTATCTGAAAGATCATGACATCCCTCTTTTCATTACCAGTGATACGGTCTTGCATTTGTACCATATTTTGTTTGATCAGACCTTAAAGGCAATTGAAGAGCGGGAGTTCTTCGATTCCATCCTCGCCCTGAGTAAAACGTTATACGATAAATCAATCGAAGACTATGAAACGTTCACCGACCCGATTTTAAAGGAGGCGGCCAGGCGGAACATCGCCTTTTTTGGTGTCGCCCTTACCTTGTTGCAGACACCATCTGAAGACTATACTGGTTCAGAGAACATTCAAACAATATCATTTTCGATTCCATCGTATGTTCGTGATAATATAACGACTGAAGGTTCGTTTATTGAAGCCCATGAAGGATTCGAGATAAGCCCGATTTTCAACTATAAAGAAGATTACTCTCAGTACAAACCACGAGGACATTACACACAATCAGAGAAACTCAAACGATACTTCAAGACGATGATGTGGTATGGTCGGATCGCGTTCTTGCTGCAAGAAAGTGACATCATTAAAGAACATGACGCAAGAATCGCAACAATCCAAGCATGTCTTATCTCCACAGCCTTTCCTGTTCTGACGAGCCAAGATGAGCCTCTTGAGAGACTCTGGGAACGCATCTATACGGTCAGTGCTTTCTTTGTGGGAACCGCTGATGACCTTATTCCTTTTGAGTACCTGACTAGTATAAAAACCGTGTTTGGAACACAGTTCAACGCAACGGAGTTCACAAACGAGACAAAAATGCTTTCGCTCCTTGGGACCCTTGCACAACTCCGAAGCCCTCGAATCTATGGAGGCACAGGGGATGTAGAAGTCCAACCACCATTCACAAAAGAACAACTCTCCGAAGTTTTGGAGAAAACAAAAGGGATGCGACTCATGGGTCAGCGATTCATCCCAGACTCCTACATGTTTCAAAATCTGGTGTTCCCGACCACCGGTGACTACATCGGGCAGGGAACCGCATTTACTCTTGGAGGAGGACAACGGATCATGCCTCGGGGTCTTGATATCATGATCATCCTTGGTTCAGCCCGAGCAAGACAGCATCTGGACGAGGAAGGGGACAGCAGCTATACGTTCTATGACCGGCAGATACAAAATCTCATAGAGAATTTTTCTTCGCTCAACGTGTCAGAGTGGAATCGTAACCTCTACTGGGGCTGGTTGTATAGCTTAAAACCACTGCTTGCTTCCTTTGATACCGCGTATCCTTCCTTTATGCAGACCGATGCATGGAAAGATAAGGAGTTACAGACCACGCTTGCCTCTTGGACTGAGCTGCGGCATGATACTATCCTGTACGCAAAACAATCCTACACCCCGAGAATCACCGCGATACCTCCTGCGCCGGACTCTGTTGGGTACGTCGAACCAGTCCCGGAGTTTTACCAACGAATCCTTGCCCTTACGACGATGACACGAACAGGTCTGACCGACCTGCAGGTGCTCAACCAGACAGAGATTAACCGTCTGAAGAATCTGGAAGATATCAATAGAAGGTTACTGACGATTTCAAAGGCTCAGCTGGAGGGAAAAACACTAAATCAAAGTGATTATGAGTTTATTAACGACTTTGGCGAACGACTTGATGGCGTCATAACAGGGTTAAACAATCTGGGGAAAGAAACCACGATTGTTGCCGATGTGCACACAGACACAAACTCAGGCCAAGTGCTAGAGGAGGCAGTAGGGTATGTCAATCTCATTGTTGTTGCATATAAGAATCCTGATGGGCGAATCAGTGTTGGTGCTGGGCCTGTGTTCAGCTATTATGAGTTCAAAGAATCAATGTCAAACCGTCTGACCGATGAGCAGTGGAAAGGACTCTTAGAAGAAGGCCTACAACCAAGCCGGCCAAAATGGACCGGAACATTCCTCTCAGAGTAAAAAACTACAGATAGGATTGCAGGATAGGGATCAGTCTGCGTAGATCTTTCCCATCGATGACGACATCAGCGCTCTGAGCTATGCAGGAGTCCTCGGGGTTAAACGCAATTCCGAGTCCACATGTCTCAAGCATGGGAAGATCAAAACAGGAGTTCCCAACCGCTGCGCACGCGGTTAAAGGAATCTGAAGTTTGGTTGCAAGGTCTTTTACGTTTTTATCTTTCTGTCTGAGCTCCACATGAAGGGCCCCTCCACCAGTGAGCCGCCCATCCGCTCCTACCGTTACTTCGTTTGCAAACGAATAATCAATCCCAAGGTCGGCAGCGACTTTATCGGCCAAAATGCTCATACCTGCGCTGACAATCGCGGTCTGAACATGATGCTGTTTTAGAAACGAGAAACACTCGGTGACTCCGTCGATGAACGGGATTGAATATAATATGGTTTCAATAGTCTTCTTTTTAACGTGTTTTCCGTTTGTCTTCCAAAGCGAGACATCTCGTCTGATGAACTCAAGGTAATCAATATCCCCCTGGAGATACGGCATGATGGATCGTTCGTTGGTGGTGCCGAAATGCTCATGGATATACCGCCAGGAACTTACGGTATCAAGCAAGACGCCGTCCATGTCGAAAAAAACCAGTTTGATATGCTCTGGTTTCTTTGCTTTCCGCTGTGTGGTTTTTGTCTGAAGACGATAACAGGGATACTCACAGTGAGTTTTCATGGGAAGAAGCGCATAACCCTTCTTCTATAAATAGGTTTTTTCTATTCCAAACACTCAGCTTTTTTGTGAACAACTATACTGCATTGTTTATAAACCATCTAAACATTTATTAAGCATACACTATATTTATTAATGGGGAGTTCGAATGAAAAAGCCACAGAAAATCATTACGATGAAATCATTTGTAATTCTAGTTGTTTTCTTTGGTTTTATTGTTAGTCCTTCGTCTCTGGTATGCGGTTTGAAGGGAGATGACCTCCGATCAGATGGTTTTTTCGGAAACCCAAGCCCGGTGGTGTACGATCTGTTAATCATCTCACCGAAAAAATATGTCGATTCTTTAAAACCATTGGTTGCCCATAAAAACAGGGTGGGAATACAAACACGCGTCGTGACACTCAATGAAGTGTATCATCAGATGTTCTGGCGGGGACGCGATAAACCAGAGAAAATAAAATATTTCATAAAAACCGCACAAGAAGCATGGGGGATATCCTATGTGATGCTTGTTGGTGATTTTCAGACCATCCCGGTACGGTATGTGTATAACGCTGACAATAACACCGGGTGGGATGAACCCTGTTTTATCTCAGAGTTATATTACGCGGATCTCTATGACAAAGACCAGAACTTCTCAAGCTGGGATAACAGCAACAACGGTATCTATGGCGAATGGTACGGAGATGTTGCTAAGGACTCTGATATTGATCTGTTTCCTGATGTCTCTGTTGGTCGACTCGCTTGCATCAACGAAGCTGAATTACGTGTTATGGTTCGGAAGATCATTACCTATGAGACAACAGCATATGGTCAGGCATGGTTCAACAGGTTCGTAGTCGTAGCAGGTGATACCTACCCGGAGTCCGAAAATCCGAACTGGACTGGTTTTGAAGGTGAACAAAATACCATGGATGCAATCGAGAATATGTCCGGGTTCGAGCCGATAAAGCTCTGGACATCTGATGGTTCCTTCACGGGACCAAAAGATGTCATCAGAGCCATCAACAACGGCTGCGGGTTTTTATTATTTGAAGGGCATGCGAATGCGTTTAGCTGGAGTACGCATCCCCCAAATGACGCCCATACCTGGATCGATGGTTTGAATACCGTTACCATGAACTTACTTCGGAATAAACAGATGTTGCCTGTCTGTGTGGTTGGCGGCTGTCACAACAATGAATTCGATGTAACCCCCCGGAACTTCCTAAAAGGCTTACGCGAGGAAGGGTTACGATATTTTTCAAGTGGTACGATACCGTTTGGCTCTTTTTGGAAATACACCTGGATACGGGAATGTTGGGGATGGAAGCTGACACGAGTCAGTAACGGAGGATCAATTGCGACCATTGGATGCACCGGTCTGGGGATGTCAAAAGAAGACAAAGAATCCTTCAGCGGGGCAGGGGATTACCTTGAACCGACGTTTTTCCATGAATATGGGGTGAACGGGACGACGATCCTTGGGAAGGTATGGAGCAACACGATTTGTGATTATCTGAAACACTATCCCATCGACTGGATGACACCGGCGGCAAAGGATTCCGCAATTGATGCAAAAACGGTTCAACAGTGGGCATTGTTAGGAGACCCGAGTCTGAAGATTGGCGGATACAGCCCAGAAGAATTACGCATCACGCAGAGGTAAATATTTATAAACGAATCACTATAGTAATGAGAGGGGCATGTATGAGACAGATAACCTTAAAAAAAATGATAACAGCAGGCATAATTATTTTATCCTTTATCCTTACATCTGTACCAAGCACTATCGGGATACCAAATACCATGGTACGGTCAGCATCCACAGAACATTCATCTCAAACAACCATGGATGCGTACAGCTTACTTATCATCACACCCTCTCTTTTTAAAAACGAAATAGAACCACTCGCAAACCATAAAATTTCAAAAGGTCTGAAGACAAAACTCATCACTCTTCCCGAGCTCTACGACCAGATGTATTGGCAAGGTCGTGACGAGGCAGAGAAAATAAAGTATTTCATAAAAAATTCAATTGAGGAATGGGACATCCAGTATGTTCTGCTCATAGGAGGGAGAAGCAGTCAATTTGCTTCGACATGGTACTGCCCCGTTCGCTATGTCCAGATGGTCGATGACTGGGAGACCGAGTATCTGAGTGATTTGTATTTTGCCGACATCTACGATTCACAGGGGAATTTCTCCAGCTGGGACACGGACAATGATGGCATCTATGGAGAGTGGTACGAGGGTGAAATCGCACAAGACAGCGGTATCGATCTGATCCCTGATGTCGCCGTCGGTCGATTGCCCTGTCGCAGTCAGCGGGAAGCTCGGATCATGGTCCGAAAGATAATCAACTATGAGCAGAACGCCTATGACCAACCTTGGTTTCCCACCATGCTGGTCGCTGCAGGGGATACCTACCCTGAGACAGCAAACCCGAATTGGACCGGCTATGAAGGAGAGTTTTACGGAAATCAAGCCATTGAAAACATGACTGGTTTTACACCGACGACCCTGTATACTTCCGATGGAACCTTTACCCATAAGAAGGATGTGATCAGAGAATTCCGTAAAGGATGGGGGTTTGTGTATCTCGTCGGCCATGGGAGTCCGAAGCAATGGGGAAACAATGGTCCGAACGGTTCAACGTTTGTCCAAGGACCAAATACCAATGACATGTGGCGTTTCCGTAACAAGGACAAACTCCCGGTCTGTGTGGTGAGCGGGTGTCATAACAGCCAGTTCGATGTCTGTCTGGCACGGATGTTGAACAAATCGACCCGATGGAAACAAGAAGGGGTCCCGGAATGCTGGAGTGAACGGATCATCCGAGAGCCAACTGGTGGCGCGATCGCAGCCTTAGGATGCACAGCGTTGGGGTATACAAAGGAGGATAAGACCTCGTTTGACGGGGGCATCAACGAGCTTGAAGTCTCATTCTTCCAGGCGTATGGTCAGGATCATCTCTCAATTCTTGGTGATGTCTGGGCGTCTGCCGTGTCATGGTATGTCCAGACCTACCCGGTCAACTGGAATTCACCAGGTCCGGGTGACTCATGGATTGATGCAAAAGTGGTACAATCATGGGCACTGCTCGGAGATCCCAGTCTGCAGATCGGCGGCTATCCCGGATAACACCCTCCTGATGTTCTCCTAGTGATAAGGAATAGTTTTAAAAAGGGTGCTCTCCTTACCTTCTGCCATGTCCTTACCATTAGATGTCTTAGAAAAAGCAGTGAACCAAAAACTACTCCTTCTCTTAAAAGATGGACGACATATCGAAGGCAAGCTGTTAGGATATGATGAATACATGAACCTCGTGCTTGATGAAGTGGAAGAATCCAAGGATGAAACTAAGCGCAGACTAGGGAGAATTATCCTGCGTGGAAGCAACGTCGTCAGCATTTCTTTCGTATAATAGAAAAGCATATATAGGGGTTTTACTTATTATTACTTGGAAGGAATTGGGCTGGTAGTTGTTATTTTGTTAGAGTGCATCCCATCCCCTCCTAGTGAGGCCAGCCGTCCTTCCCTTTTATTCTCACCTTAACAAAGTTTTTGTATGGCGTACTCCTTCTGCAGATTTGAGACTATGACACGAAATGTACACGTGTATACGGGGAACAATCTCCGATGCAAAGGGTGGAAACAAGAAGCGATTCTCCGAATGCTTGAAAACAATCTTCAGAACGCTGAGATACCGGACAAGCTCATTGTCTATGGTGGGACCGGGAAAGCAGCACGCAACTGGAAATGTTATGATGCGATTGTCGATACATTAACACAATTGGAACCTGATGAAACAGTTCTGATTCAATCAGGAAAACCGGTCGCGGTCTTTCGGACCTGGACGACCGCACCACGAGTGCTCATCGCAAATTCAAATCTTGTTCCTCATTGGAGCACCTGGGAGCACTTCAGGGAACTGGAACAACGTGGATTAACCATGTATGGGCAGATGACGGCAGGATCATGGTGCTACATCGGTACACAAGGAATTATCCAAGGGACCTACGAGACGTTTGCTGCCTGTGCACAAAAACATTTCAAAAGCACCCTTAAAGGAAAAATCGTTCTCACCGGTGGTCTTGGCGGCATGGGTGGTGCTCAACCTCTTGCAGTGACCATGAACCAGGGTGTGTGCCTTGCGGTAGAATGCGACGAGAAACGCATTGATAGAAGAATCAAAGCAGGGTTCTGTGATAAAAAAATAAAAGATAGCGATGAAGCAGTCGAACTGATCAAGCAAGCAAGAGACGACAAGACACCGTTATCCGTTGTTCTTCTTGGGAATTGCGCAGATATCCTCCCACAGCTAGTAAAAGACGGGTTCAAACCAGATGTCGTTACCGATCAAACCTCTGCTCATGATGAATTACAGGGATATGTTCCCGCAGGATACTTCGGTGTGACTTTGAAACAAGCAACAGCACTACGGAAAAACAATCCAAAGAAATACATCAAACTCTCCATGGAAAGTATGAGGAAACATTGCAAAGCATTACTTGATTTTCAGAAAAAAGGATCAGTGGTGTTCGACTATGGAAACAACCTCCGTGGACAAGCACTGAAAGCAGGATTAAAGAACGCGTTTGATTACCCAGGGTTTGTTCCAGCTTACATCAGACCGATGTTCTGTGTGGGCCGAGGACCGTTCCGTTGGCTTGCCCTCACAGGCAACCCAGATGATATCATAAAAACCGATCAAGCAGCACTCAAGTTATTCCCAAACGATGCTGTCTTAACAAACTGGATTACCCTTGCGGAGAAACACCTGCCCTGGGAGGGGTTACCCGCTCGTGTGTGTTGGCTTGGATATGGAGAACGAGCAGAATTCGCTCTCACCATAAATAAAATGGTCCGAGAAAAAGAAATCGGACCGATCGCGATAACCAGAGATCACCTTGACAGCGGCAGCGTTGCATCGCCCTACAGGGAGACGGAGTCGATGCGGGATAAAAGTGATGCGATTGCTGACTGGCCATTGCTCAATGCCTTACTCAACTGTGCGGCTGGAGCAGATAGTGTTCATATACATAACGGTGGGGGTGTAGGTATTGGTTTTTCCACACATGCGGGAATGGTCGTTGTCTGCGATGGAACGAAAGAGACAGACGAACGCATCAAACGAGTTTTTACAACAGACCCAGGGATAGGCGTTGCTCGCCATGCGGATGCAGGATACCAAGATGCCATAAACCTCGTCAGAAAATCTGATATCCATGTTCCGATGATACGGAAATAACAAAACCGATGGAACAGGGATTCATTTACCCTAGATTACCAACGACCGCTTCAACCTCATGGAGGATTTCACAGGATTTCACCAGCTCCTTCATCCGTGTATGGTCAGGGTATAAGGGTCGATCCTCATCAAGGAACTTCACATATTTTCGGATAACCTCTTTTGCTTTGGAGACTCCTGTTCCGCATGAGTAGTCCCGGAAATCCAAGGCCTGGGCTGCAGCCATGAACTCAATCCCTAGCACCCCGTAGGCGTTATCAAGGATCTGGAAATTTTTTATCGCAGTGGTCATCCCCATGGACACGAAATCCTCCTGGTCCGCCGCAGCAGGAATCGACTGTATCGATGCGGGTGCAGAAAGAATCCTTTGTTCAACAATGAGAGCATCAGCGGTATACTGACTCAGCATAAGACCGGAGAACATCCCTGCTCCTTTTGTTAAAAACGCGGGAAGGCCGACATTCAAAGCAGGGTTATTCAAACGGTTCATCCGCCGCTCAGACATCACTGAGACCATGGTGATAGCGGTTCCAGCCATATCCATTGGCAATGAGACCGGGGTCCCCTGGAAGTTCGCCCCGGAAAGCTGCAGGTTCTCATCAGGGAAGAAAATCGGGTTATCCCCCACGCCATTCAGCTCTGTTTCGACCTGGGATCGTGCGTACGCAAGTGCATCATGGGCAGTACCAATCACCTGTGGAGTGGATCGCATCGAATAGGCATCTTGTATCTTACATTTCATCTTCCCTTCAATGAGATCCCCGCCTTTGATGAGTTTCTGGATCGCCAATGCACTGCGTATAGCGCCTGGAAACCCACGAGCCTGATGAATCTTGACCGTATATGGTTTCATGTTTGCCTTAAGCGCCTCCAGAGACATTGCGGCGGCAATCTCCGCCTGTTTTAACCAGTTATCCGCATCATACAAGAAAAGACCACTCATCGCAGTCAGCAGATTCGATCCGTTAATGATCGCTAACCCATCCCGGGCTTGTAGACCGGGGATAGGAATCCCTGCTTTCTTCAGAGCAGCTTTCCCGTCGAGAAGTTCTCCTTTGTAATATGCTTTTCCTTCACCCATCATAAGCAACGCGATTTGTGCCATAGGGGCAAGATCTCCACAGGCCCCAACCGATCCTTTCTGGCAGACATAGGGTGTCAGGCCTTTATTCAGCATCTCGACAAGTGTTTGTGTAATCTCAGGTCGACACCCGGAATTCCCATGTGCATGGACATTCACCCGCGCCAGCATCGCACCACGGACATACTCGATAGGCGCTGGGTCTCCAATCCCTGCTGCATGATTATAAATCAGATATTTCTGGAATTCTTTCATCTGGGTATCGTTCAGGACTACTTCGGAAAATTCACCGATACCGGTGTTGACCCCGTACATTATCTCATGTGATTTGATTTTATTTTCAAGCATCGCCCGGCATGCCTTGATCCTGGAGAGTGCATCAGGATGAAGTGTAATAGGTTCGTTGTTTCGCGCGACGTTTACAAGTTTCTCAATACTTAATCCAGACCCGTTGATTACAAGAGTCATGACAGAGCCTCCGTTTCTCGGTAAGGTGATACGGGTATAAAATAAGAGGGTATTAAGGTTCTCGGTGTTGTATCCTGCAAAATGAAGAAAAAGATAGGGAGAACAACCAGAATCTCAGGGTAAGAAGACGACATTCAAGACCAATGGACCCAGGAGAAAACCAGACGCACGTTTGGTCACTTGATCCGTATTAGATGCAGAGGCGCTGCACTTGATTTCAATCTTTCCGATTCTAAAGAGTCGAGCCTGTACCTCTAACGTATTTTCAGGGGTGAGCTGCGCTATGGAATTTGAAGTAGTGACGTTGACAAAACCAAACAGCCCTCCTGTGATCTCAATTTCGCCAGTGACCTCTTCTGCACTGACGTCACCACGGTTGACTATCTGTGAAGTGACACCAAACCCACCAGTGATGCTTTTGATCTCCAGAACCGGTCTTGGCTGAAGAGCCATCTGTGCAAGGGTTGCCAGGATAAGCCGGGAGAATCGAGTCGAATAACTCAGATTCATATGTTCAATCGTATCTTCTGCTGAATGATAGTAATCATTGAAATTATATTCATGATAAAAGACCGCATCATACCCATATTGCCAGAAGGAATAATGATCACTCCCCCATGATTCCCCCTGAGGAAGTAACTCGATGTCGATATACTCCGCATAAAGCTGGCTGATGCTCTGGGTGTACTCAACAATCCACTCAGAGGCAGCATTTTCAAAGATTTTACCGGTTGTCGCATCATATGTCGAGAGGGCAAACCCTATCATATCTGCGTTTAAAACCGCAATAATCGCATCATTGTTGTTGTATGCATCTTCTGCATAATGACTGCTTCCGATCAACCCCTGCTCTTCTCCTGAGAAACATACAAATCGAACGGTATGATAAAACTCATAGTTCCTCATGATGCTTGCTGCAGCAAGCACTGCTGCGACACCAGAGCCGTCATCATCTGCCCCAGGGCTTGATGCAACAGAATCATAATGAGCACAGATGATCAAGATATTGGTTGAATTAGAGCCAGGCAATGTTGCCTCGATATTACTCCCAGATACCGTGGTATCGGTATAATTATGAAACCGTACCGTTAAACCCATATCGTCGAACGTATCATAGAGATACCGACCTGCCTGGTCACATGCCTCAGTACCTGAAAGACGAGGACCAAAACTCGTCAAATCCTCCAAATACCCAAGGATAAGTGATTCGTTTAATTGTTCAAGTAACTCAACAATATCAATATCAGCAGATTGCGGGGGGTGGAGAGAAAAGGGAGAGTCCCGAGGCACTACAGTGACCTGTTTTAACTCGTCTTTGCTTTGGATATACGCTGGTTTATGAGGCTCATCAAAGGCACTAGTAGTAACGGACTCGGCAAAAGTATAACCCGGGAGAAGTAAAAAACAGGTGAGAATGATGACGACATAGACGTTTCCTACATGACATGTGGCTCGCTTCGTTTTCATAAGATCCCCGATATTTTCTTTTTTACTATCTCTATATATTTCATTGTGTTATATATAAATTTTTGTACCTACCATGGGCACTGCAGTTCAGTAATAAAGAAGAAAAAAAGGAAAAAAAGGCATTAGGTCAACGGACCATGCTTCCAGAGTTCCTCACGCATAGGTCTGCCGGTTTTTTTCTCCCATTCCTTTATAGGCACGGAATGTTTCTCACGGATTTTATCACCATACCCTAACCCATTATAGGAACAGAACGGGATGATTCCTTCTTCAGTGGTATAGTGGATGCAGCACCGCTCCAGCCTATGGAGATTCAGGTTAAACGTATCCATGAACCACATCGTCCCGACGAAGAGGCTTTTATAATGGAAGCCACGTAACGAATCATAGCTCCCACCAACAGCAGCATCAATCAGTATCTTTTTTAAATCAAAACCTTTTGGTGCTTTTTCCTTATCTACAAATTTATCAACATTCTTAAGGAAAGACGCACCGATCCGAACTTTCTTTAACGGCCCTTTCACTTGTGCTTGCTCGTTGATAAACGACATGAATTTTTCGACATCAATAAACCTCGTAATCGGCAAGGGTTTTCCATCTTCAAGGAAAATATAGGTCGCACCACCACACCCCGGGTGAGCGGTGAACTCGACCTGTTTTTCACCTTTCAACGACTCGATCAACTCAGAGATCGGGTAGACAAAGGGAACAGGGTAGAAATCATCCCGGGAGATCATGCCATTAAATTCTTTTTCAATTACCTCCAGCATACGGACATAATCGACCCGTTGCTTCTCCCGTTTCTCATCCTTGATTTTTGTGATACGCCCACAGAAAGAGACCGGCTGGAAATTCACTCCTCGGATGATATCGATGTTATCAAGAGCAAACTGGATTATCTTCCCAGTCTCATGAAGATTCTTCTCACCGATGATAACAGGGACCAGGACTGCCCGAAGGTTTGCTTCTCGGAAGTTCTCGATCGTCTGAACCAACTGATCAATCCAAGGGTTTGTTTCTTTGGTTATCCCATCGAAACTCATATAGACGGTGTTGACCTTTGCCTCTTTTATTTTCTTGCAATACTCAACACTTTCAGCAAGTTTAATCCCATTGGAATTGAGTTGGATATGGGAAAAACCTGTTTCCCGCGCCATCCGAATGATGTCGAAGAGATCCTCCCGGATCGTCGGCTCACCACCTGTTATCTGGATGGCTTTCGAACCCATGGGTCGTTCATTGCGAGCTTGCTGCAGCATAGTTTTAATCTCATCTAATGAAGGCTCATAGACGTACCCTGCGGCACCTGCGTTCATGAAGCAGTAGCTGCACCGGAGGTTACATCGATTTGTCACCAACAGATTCGTCAGCACACTTTGTGACCGATGTTCAGGGTAAAGCAGTGGGTCATCAAACAACGAGGGTTTCACATCGGGATTGGGATCACCCCGCTTTTCAAATTTCATCCAGCGTTCATACAACCCAATATCACCGAAGTAAATATCCTTAAAATCACCATGTTCATCGCATGTTTTCTCAATCCAAACCTTACCGCCATCCTCAACGATCCGTGCATCGATCTTTTGGATTTTTCCAGCTTGGAAACAAGCTGGGCATACCGATGATGTCTTCTCTAATACCTTCATATCTGTCAACCATCTCCAGAATCCAAAAGACCTATATGTCTTTTTCTTTATAGATTTAACTATTCCTTAAGTGGCATCTGATAAAAATATGGGATGGGATGGGCAGGCCTTATGAAAAAAATGGTGTTCGGCCTGCACCATATCGGTGTTCGTAAAACGGGATGGGCAGTTCATCTATAAAAGGCTACGCTGTCAAAATACCATTTTGACAAAATGGCATCCTGAAGAGGACTTCTGGAAGTATCATTTAGTTTTATAAGGGCTTTACCCATATCATCTACTGATATTCTATGGTTATTATCGCACCTTCGATTCTCTCCGCGGATTTCACCCGGCTTCATGATGAAATCAAGGCGGTAACCGCTGCCGGTGCCGAATGGCTCCATATCGATGTAATGGATGGCCATTTCGTCCCAAACATTACCATAGGACCTGTTGTTGTTGAGAATATTCGGAAGAAAACATCATTATTTCTTGATTGCCATCTTATGATACAGAATCCTGAAAAATACATAGAGCCGTTTAAGAAAGCAGGGGCAGATTTGATTACTATTCACTGGGAGAGTGTGTCTGATCCGCTCAGCATCATAAAAAAAATAAAACAATTGGGATGTAAAGCAGGTATATCTATTAATCCAGAAACGCCTTTTGAAAAGATAAAAGAGATCGTCCCAGAGGTTGACTTAGTGCTCATCATGTCTGTACACCCCGGTTTCTCAGGTCAGAAGTTTATCCAGGATGTCGTCCCAAAGCTTACCAAAGCAAGTGAATTAATCAAAAAGCAAAAAAAACAGATTTATCTGCAGATTGATGGTGGTATCAACAACCAGAACGCCGGGCTTGTGAAAAAGAACGGGGCAGATGTGCTGGTCGCGGCAAGTTTTATTTTTAACAGCACGGATTACCACAAAGCGATTAACCAGTTAAAGGAAGCAAAATAGATGGTTTCACTGGATACCTGCGGCTAAATCTTTTAGGACTTCAGCTTTGTTTTTTGCTTTTACGACACCACTTGCCAGAAGCACCCCATCGGCGCCAAGCTCTATTGCTTTGCGTACGTCTTTTCCGTTCTTCACACCGGCTCCACAGAGAATTTTTACTGTTTTGTTGATACTTTTTACGGCTTGCACTGTCGTGCTTACTATCCCCGGGTCTGCGGTGGTGACCGAAACATCACCTCCGATAAGCTCCGGAGGCTCTACAGCAATCATTGAAGGCGAAAAGGTCGCTGCAGCCCTGGATGTCGCTACATTGTTCGTACAGACAAGACTCTCCAGTTCAAGGTCCTTTGCCCTCCTGATACATGTATCGATATCGGCGAGAAGAAGACGATGTTCACTATGATTAATCAGAGTGCCGATCGCCCCTGCGGATTTCACTGCTTCCGGCAGAGTCCATCCAGTGCTACTGCCAGGTTTAATCGGATCGATGTGCTGTGCATACACAGGGATATGTGTTTCTTTGACGCACAGAGCGATATCACAGGCCTGCACCGCGATTGCCATACTCACATTGGTCTCCTGGGAGATTTTACTCATTAATTGAGCTAGTTGCACGGCCTGTGCGCCAGTTGCCTCAGTATAAGTTTTCACATTTAACACAATAGTCGGGGTTCGTAACATAGGGCACTTCTCACCTTACCTGCGTAGGATGGTAATCGAAAAGACAAATAAATAAGCTTCCTCTATGTCTGATGATTTATTTTATTTGGTCACAACAATTGTCAGGACATCTTGATCCTTTAACACATGCTCAAGACCCACTTTCTGACCAGAATGCTTTGCCGACGGACCCCAGACCGAGGCATACCGGAAGTTGCGATAAAAATCACGATGGATATGTCGACATGCATCAGCAACGGTTTGACCTTCCAGTAAAATCATTGGTTGCATATAATCAGCTTTTTTCCCCACCGGCTTCATAAAGATCCGGATAAGACGAAGATGTAAAAAGATCTGTTCTTTGAGATGATCTAAATTGTCTTTATTTTTTGCAGAGATTGCGACAACATCCCATCGTTTTTGATGTAACAGATTGATAGCGTTTTGAAGGACGTCTGTTGGGATAAGGTCTGTTTTATTTATTGCTACAAGAGCAGAGATGTACACTCGGTTCTGGGCGAACGCATCGATAAGCTGATCTTCAGTGATGTCCTCCCGCAGGGTGATATCCGCGTTAATGACAAACTCAGATGCTATCGATTTGATGATGAGTTCGTTAAGAACGGTTAAGGGGACCGTGGTGTTTACCGTTATGCCGCCATAGGCCTTTTTACTGATAACGACATCAGGTTTCTTCTGATTGAGTCGGACCCCGGCCAGGTGAAGCTCCTGTTCGATTAAATCAAGTTGCTGGAGATCAAATGCATCAATCATGAGAAGGAGGAGATCAACACTTCGCACAGCAGAGATAACCTCCCGACCGCGTCCGCGACCTTTGGAAGCGCCCACGATAAGACCGGGTAAATCAAGAATCTGAATCTCAGCACCCTTGTATTTCATCATCCCTGGGATGGTTTCCAATGTCGTGAAATCATAGTCACCGACCTTGCTTTCCGCAGCGGTGAGTTGATTTAGCAATGTGCTTTTCCCGACACTAGGGAAACCAACGATTCCAACAGTCACATCCCCGGTTTTTTTAATGGAGAAACCTTTGCCTTTCGCTCCTGCACTTTTTCGTTTCTCACCAAGCTCCCGTAACCGTGCTATCTTTGCCTTTAATCGACCGATATGATGTTCTGTTGCCTTGTTCTTCTGGGTTTTGAAAATCTCATCTTCAATTGCCTTGATCTGCTGCTCTAATGACGTATCCATGGATGTACCGACTCTGAATGCACAGGAAGCATATAAAAAACACGTTTGAATAAAAATCTATTCACGGACTATCAACGTTCCTGTTTTTCCTTGGAGTGCCTCCCAGCCTTGTTCAATATTTGAGATAATAACTCGTTCACCACCATATTCCAGGAATCGGAGAGCAGCAAGGATCTTCGGCCCCATATTTCCCGGGGGGAAATGGCCAGAGAGATAATACTCCTTTAATTCGTTATACGTGACCTTGTCTAACCGTTGTTGTTGAGGTGTATTATAATGAAGGAAGACCTTTTCAACATCAGTAAGAATCAACAACACCTGTGCCCCCACTGCTTCGGCGAGTCGCTCAGCAGCCAAATCCTTATCGACGACTGCCTCTAAACCATCAAGCCCCCAACCTTCCTTTTCGATAACAGGCATGCCTCCACCACCAGAGGCAATCACGATGATATCGTCATCAAGCATTTTACGTATGATCTCCCCTTCGACGATTCGCAGGGGATCTGGAGAGGGAACGACCATACGCCATCCTCGTGGCTGCTTGGTCATATGATAGCCCAGTTTGAGCATTTCAAATGATTCCTCTTCTGAATAATACGGTCCGATTGGTTTCGTCGGGTTTGCCAGGGAAGGATCATTGGGATCTACAATGACCTGGGTGATCAGCGCGATCACTGCTTTATCAATCTGTTCTCGTTTCAACGCATTTAACAGACACTGCTGGACCATGTATCCGATCAATCCTTCGCTTTCTGCGACACAAATCCCTAGGGGCATCTCTGGAGTGATATCCTTTGCTTTTTGATTTTGAAGAACAAGAGCCCCCACCTGAGGACCGTTACCATGGGTGATGACGACATCCCAGCCGTCTTGAATCATTCTCACAATAGAACGACAACTCTCTCGAGTGTTTGCAAATTGTTCATAAATAGTACCTTTTTGCCCTTTTTTGATTAAAGCGTTTCCACCAAGAGCAATAACTGCACGTTTTTTCATGAGAGACTGCTAAGAATAGAGTCTTGGTATAAAAATAAGATGGTACAAGAGGATATATACACCAAACAATTTTCCAAATAATGATCTATGTCTGCACAGGAAAGGCAACGATTAGTCTCACATCTACTGAGCCAGGGCTATATCAAAACAGATGCTGTAAAAGAAGGGTTCCTGGCCATACCAAGAGAGGAGTTTGTCCCAGCGTCGTTAAAACAATATGCCTATGTTGACACACCCCTTGATATTGGTAATGGTCAGACGATATCCGCGCCGCATATGGTTGCGATTATGTGCGAAGCATTGGACATCAAAAAAGGATTGAAGGTTTTAGAAATAGGTTCCGGGTCTGGCTATCATGCTGCGATCGTCTCGCAGCTTGTCGGTGAGGAGGGAATGGTCTATACCATCGAGCGATTCGAATCATTGGCACATCAAGCAAAAGAGAACCTTCGGAAGACTGGATGCAGAAACGTTGTTGTAGAGATTGGAGATGGTTCCTGTGGTCTGCCTACCTATCAACCCTATGACCGGATCTATGTCACCTGCGCAGCACCCTTTGTTCCTCAACCGTTACTAGACCAGCTTAAGGACCCAGGAAAACTGCTCGTCCCTGTCGGTGATTTGTATTGCGAATTAACCCTGATTGAAAAACACCAAGGAAAAACGACCCTGCATCAGCTGGGAGGATGTGTATTCGTCCCCCTGGTCGGAAAACATGGGCATTAACTCAGAGCTTATAGCCTATTTGACGTAAAAAGTTCTTCCGCCAGCTCAGTTCCTCTGCATCCTCAGTACCCTTTGGGATAACTCCGTCAATGACCCCAAGGATGCCTCGGCCGGTTTCATTGCCTTGTTTTGCCTCTGCGACAATCACTTTTGTCTGGTTTGCCGTTGCACAAAATATGGAGCATACCTCAGGAATATTTTTTATGGTGTTCAACACGTTGAGCGGAAAGCAATCCTTCATAAAAATAATAAAGGAATGCCCGGCACCGATAGCCTCTGCGTTTTTCTCAGCGAGTTTTTTAAGAGCGCCATCGTTTCCTTCACTTCTGATTTTACAGGCACCGCTCGCCTCACAGAACGCAATGCCGAATTTTCCATTCGCTGTGACGTTCTTCATCGCCTCGTAGAGATCCTCAACCGTTTTTATGAAATGGGTTTGCCCTAAAATGAAATTCATGTCATCCGGCTTTTCGATTTCGACCATCGTGATTTTCATTTCTTCCATTCACAACTCCCCTTTTACTTAAAAAAAAGAAAGGAACATGAGTATATAAGTATACATCTTTGCTGAAAGATAATCCATGAGAACACCATCCAAAGATGAAAGAAAAAAAAGAAAAAAAAAGCAAATCAATCTCTTTTCAAAGAGAGGATTTGCATCAGAGGAATATGACGTTCGGGTTCTTTAGATCGTTTGTATGCCCAGGAGTTGTTTTATGATGACGAACTTCCATTCATAATAAATGACATACATCCGTGATGCTTTGTCGATCAAACGGCCATTGGAATCATATGCATAGGCGGTTGTCTCATAGAGACCATCGGACAGGATAAAGAATCCCTCGAAGAAGTTCCCGGTGCTGTTTGTATAGTTTGCATTCCATTTTTGGTCCTCTAAAAACCGGTTCTTCATCTCAAAGATAACAGTATCGACCGCTTCTGAGCCTGTTGCATCAACAGTCATTCCACCGGTTGTGATGATAAGAGACATCCCCAGCAGGTCAAGTGAATAGATATATCCATAGGTTTTGGTGAAAGTGAAGAACCTGAAATACAGATACCCGGGTTTACAGTTATCCAGTTGGAGTTGAGCCGCTATAGTGATCTGATAGAGTGTAGACCAGCCGCTTATTTTTTCCTGCCCGTCCTTTGCTCGTACCTTGATGTCATAGGTGCCATTCTGTGCCCATTGATAGGTGGCTGTTGCATGGTCACCAAACCCATAGGGGCCGAGCCATTCACTGAGGTTTCCATCCCCCCAGTCCCATTGATAGAACACATCCTCTCCTTCAGGATCAGCAGCAACAGTCGAAAATTCCAAGGGAATGTCTCGTCCTGCGTTGGTGGGTCCATCCAGGACCACCGGTTTGAAGGGAGGCTGGTTTCCTGCCGTGGTGAAACTCCAAATCGGACCAGGTGTGGATTCCTGGAGGTCGTTATGAGCGACAATCTGCCAGTAGTAGGTGGTGTTTAACATAAGACGGTCAGGTTCATAGAGTGGTTCTGATTGATTTGTTATGATAAGTGGTGGCGGGCTTTCCGTCCCAAAATAGATATCGTAGGTGAGATTCTCTTCACCACCGGTCCATTCCATGTCAACAAAAACAGTGACCCCGCTTGATCCGGGGAAGGGCACCGGCTGGCTTGGTTCTGCAGGTGGTTGAGCAGAAACATTAGGAACACCAAGAGCTGAGAATGTAGTCAACAGCATTCCAACACATATGGCAATGTGTATATATTTTTTCATCATTCAATCCCTCTTTTTTTCATCTCCAATTTTTTTTTTTTTTTATCCTTGTTTATTATCAAGGATCTTTATCCTTATTAATTTTTTGGGGTTAATCCTATGCGGTATTAGGTAATTGTACGAGAGGAGAGTGTAGTGAACTAGTTGCGTACCCTCAGATTAGCTGTTCGGGTCCGTAGGTTATGGAGGTATGTTGGCCCTGGTCCTGTTGCATATCGACCGATGCGAATGAAAAAGACAGTGAAGAGACTGTAATGGTCAATGAGAGATCCATTCTGATCATACGCAGTGATGTTAAGGATGTATATCCCGCGGGTGATGTTCATAACGCAACTAAAACCATCAGATGCGTCATCATCGATTATTTCCATCGTCTCCACTTGCATTTGATTCTCAGCTTGGAACCTGACCGAAGCAACATACTCTGTGGCAAATGCCTTCAGTTCTAATGGATGACTGGTAAGAATGAGGACGACACTGAGTTGTTTTAAGAAATCTGAGAAGATAAACGATCTATTAAATGAAAAGAGTTTGAAGTAGATATGACCAAGCTGCACATTTGAAAAGTTGATATGTTCTTTAATAGAAATTGGATGAACCGCTGACCAGTTGCTTTCGCTTCCCCCTTCATCCTGTGCTTTGATTCGAATGTTATACTCACCATCACTTGCCCATGAATAGGTAATGGTCATCGGCTGACTGGAGTTAAAAGGACCGATCCAATCGGTGATGTTCCCATCGTCCCAGTCCCATTTGTAATAGATTGATTCGCCCTCCGGGTCAGTGGCATTGGCGGTAAAGGTGAAGGAAATTCCATTTCCACCAATGGAGGGTCCTTGAATCTGAAGGTTTCCTGGAGGGAAGTTCATGTGGTTGTTTATGGAGAAGAAAGTATCAGAGGTATCAGAACCCGTGTTGTTTGCTTCATCTGTTGCACTGACTCGTATCAGATACTGATCACCATCAG
>CAYXPY010000002.1:60249-107326 GCA_964467345.1 uncultured Thermoplasmatales archaeon
AATCTATCGTCTCGTCATCGGAGGCAGACCACTGGATACCGATTTGACCAGCAACACTCTCCTCGCCATTTGGATATATCACATTTACGACAGGCGGGTTGTCGTCTGCAATGACTAATGTTACTGGTGTCAAAAAAGCCAAAGTTATGCAAATGACCAAACCAATCTTTGTTGTTTTACGCATAGGATTTCCCCCATAACACAATAAATATAGATACGTCTCATTACTAATAAAACTTTCTATTTATTTTTTCTGACGAATAGATTTCGTCTTCCAAGACCATATCTTGTATTTAAAGCATCCAAATAAAGAGAGCGGTGTTACTTATGAAGAGAAGAATGAGGAGACATTTAGTCTTTTAATGTTAAAAACGTTGTCGTTCCTTGGGGGACTACAAGGACACGAGAGCTGTTCCCAAGAATTGCGAAGGCTTGAGACAGGGCATTATTCGGAGTTGTTTCTTTCTTAAAAGAAAAAAGCCCTTCGACCTCCGAGGTTTCCATTTTTGATACAAAAATAACAGGGTGATTCTCAACAGCTCTTCTATGGTAGTATGCTTTATGGGCACCGATGATGAAATTCTCATCCAATGCGTGTTGGATTTGCTGCGATGTTTGATATCGTTGTAACCAGTCGATATAGAGTTGGCTGCCATGTCCTTCAGGGCATTCAGCGACAAGCACAATAACTCCTTTTGGTTTAATAACCTGACATGCAGTGTGAAGTGCTTTCATCGCTTGATATAAATTGATATCGTGAGGATGTCCGTTTGCAGCGGTGATGACAATATCTGGTTGGGCTGAGATCTCCTTTCGGTACATGGCATCGACGAGTTTTACTCCCGCATCCATGACCAGTTCTGGTTCTCCTGCCCAGGCTCCGACGATTTTATGCTGCGAATTTTGAACCACGCTCAGTGCGAAGTCACATCCGGCAAGATGCATCGCCTCGTTCATCTCCTGATGGATAGGGTTTTCTTTCAACACACCCATACAAGAGTGTTCCTCAAAAAGCAGGCTGTGGTTCCGCTGAATCGTTGCTTTCGAAGATATCCCTGGGAGAATGCTTTTGCGTGTTCCCCCATACCCGGCAAAATAATGATATTCAATATCGCCGAGTAGGATCTTAAAATCAGCATCAATGAATTCCTTGAGAACCTGGATATCGTTGCCTCGCTTGCTTCTGCCGATTGTCACATGTTGCCCATTCACTGCATCGTTTGAAGTAATCATGTAATTTCGGAAAATTTTATCCCCAACGAGTTCCTTTATCACCTCTGCAGAGGGAGGAGTATGCGTCCCAGTCGCAATGATGATGATGATATCCAAATCATTCACACCCGCATCTTTCAGCTCTTCAAGGACTGGTGATAACAACAATTGTGTTGGACACGGTCGTGTATAATCATCAATGACAATCGCAACGGTATCACCTGGACCGATCATCTTGGAAAGTGGATCAGTCCCAAGAGGGTTACCCAAAGCCTCTCGTATCATCAGTTCTGGTTGTTGAGGCGGTATATATTCGTTTGGCGTAACAACTTCTAGAAGATTTGAATCAGGAACATCAAGAGGCAATGTCCCCTTTCCATATGGCAACTCAATATGCATTTTTTTCTATCCACTTAAGATTTTTTTGAGTAGCTTTTTGTCCATCGTACCCTACGTGGGATACGACCCAGATCCAACATGTTTTTCTGGCATTTCATTTTACAAAAATGAAGAACAGTACCGTCCTTTTTCACAAACAATTTTCCAGTTCCAGGTTCGATATCAGTCCCACAGAATGAACACGTTCTCTTTTCGACCATGCATGTCTCCCTCTTATCGTGGTCCACCAAGTTTCTTTGCTTCTCGTTGGGTCTCACTTAACATAAGAATATCACCCAATCGAACCGGCCCCATGACATTACGTGTGATGATTTTCCCTTTATCTCTCCCATCTAAGACACGAACTTTGACTTGAGATGCTTCACCAGCCATCCCGGTCCGTTCGATGACCTCAACGACTTCACATGGGGTTCCTTCGATGACCATATTCTTAACCCTGCTTCTTTACTGATTCAAGTTTTTTAATGAGATTTTCTACAAGATCTTTCTCTCGCCCGGGATTGACAATCGCTATTGCGCTTGTTGGTATTCCAAGCCCAGCGGCGTTCCCAAGTTCCTCTTTGCTGGGAACATAGGTATAGGGAACGTTCTTTTCTTCGCAGAGAATCGGCATATGCGCAAGAATCTCTTCAGGGGTGACGTCTTCAGCCATAATGACTATCTTTGCTTGGCCACGTTCGACATACTTTGTTGCCTCATTTGCCCCTTTTCCGAGCTTTCCTCCATCTCGAGCCTTTTCTATCAATTCATAGGCTAAATCTTGCAGTTCTTTTGATGTTTGAAATCGTACATACATCGCCATGTTTTTTTAGCCTCCTTTCAGAGCTTTCATCGATTCCATTCCTGAGGAAATGGTAAGGTGGGAATGTAGCCCCCATATAAAAACCTTTTTCACAGAGCCGGCACTGGAGTTCGTTCTACCTCAAGTCTATCTGCAGTTGGATATTCCTCGATAATGTAACAGCGGTACCCTTGTCTGCTGAGTCGTGGTCCGATTTTCTCTAACACCCACGCAGCTATCTCGACACGCTCTTTCTCGAAATCAAGACGGAATAGATGCGAGGGAATCGTATTGTTTTTCTGTAACAAACTCAGAAGTGATGCTAATGAATGATCCGAAGGATAAATAATACCTTTGAGAAGTGTCCCGTCTTTGGTAATAACATCGTAGGGTGTCGCGATGTTCTGTGCGCGACGTATGAGACGATTCTTCAGTTGAACACCGTCTTTAAAGGAAACAGAACAGTAATGGACCCCGATTGTTAGATTTTCTTTTTGTATCTTTGTAAGGATTTTGGTGGCGGTTTCTTGACTTCCTTTCACAGCAGCGGATATTGAATTTTTCACGTTGTATCCTTGCGTAAGAAAGGCGTTACAGTTCCGCTCTGAAAATTCAAGTTCATTGAGGTTGACCCATTCCACACCCTGGTCATCTGCCCATGAAATGAGAGAAATGATGTCTTTTTCTTTTTTTGGTAACACAGGAATTTCAATGGCAACATCAGCGGATGAATCTGTCAAACGTTGTATCGTTTTTTTTATCGGGCTTTTCTCCATGTTCTGCCAGGTGTGTGGGAGTGGATGAAATCTGATTTCGTCAAGACCCGCCGCACAAAGGTCTTCAAGATACGCTGCATTTTTCAGCGCCGAGGTATACAGGTGAATGTGAAACGATTCCCCGAAAGTGTTTTTCAACAAGGTGATATAGGTTTGTACCCGTTGCCAGACAACAAGAGGATCCCCACCGGTAATCCCAGCTCCGGTCGCATCGATGAGTTCAGCTTCGCGGATCAGTTTTTCTGTATCCTGTTGGTTTTCTAACTCCCATTCATCAGCAAAGATTCTATCAGTACCACCTTTTTGAAAGCTAAGCGGGCAGTAGAAGCATTTCGTCGAACATAGCCCGGTGACGAGAACGACCATTTTTTCTCCTTTCGCACACATGCGGCAGGCTGGCGAGAGTGGTGCGATGTAGGAGCTGTCATGCAACCAGGGAGTAATCTTCTTCGTCATCTCGCCCCCTATACTCCGGAGGTATTAAAAGCCGCATGATGGAAAGATGGAATATTTTCTGTGATGATTTCACTTGTTTTTTTGTTGTACAAGATTCTGTCGTGCGATCGCCACATATCCTGTATCGATTTCGAAACCGATGAAATCCACGTTGAGTTTTTGACAGGCAAGCGCTGTCGATCCAGTCCCCATGAAAAGGTCAAGCACCAGCATGTTCTTTCGTATCCCATGGAACCGAATGCACATCTCAGGGAGCTTGACGGGAAAGACGGTCGGGTGGGATCGTGTTTTTTGAATGGTTTCATAGGGGATGAACCAGGTGTTTCCCCTGCCGCGGAGATCCTGGGATGCTTTTTTCCATCGACCGATGTTTGTTTTATCCTGGTATTTCACCCCAACAGCCAGGTGATCAACCCGGACGTTTCCGGTTTTTGTGAAATGGAAGATGTATTCATGGCAGTTGCTGAGAAACCGGTTGCTGTTGACCGGCTGGTAATGTCCAACAGCGATGTCATCGATGATGGATGGGTATTTGCCTGCATCTTCTTTGGGGATTGCGATGGATTTAATCCAATGAATCGTGTTCTGCAATGAGTAGTGATTGCGGAACCGGTTTGCGATGTCTAGTGCAATCCAGGGGTCTGATGGTTTTCCTCCGACATTCAGAAAAAACGATCCATCATCTTTTAGCTTTTGAACAGATGTTGCCGCGATAGTTTCCATCCAATCCAGGTATTCGTTTCGTGGTCTGACATCGTTATATGACTGATAGGGTTTTCCGATGTTGTAGGGTGGGGAGGTGACGATGACATCGATACATGCGTCAGGAAGCTTTGGTAACCCATCCAGGCAATCCAGGTGATAGATTTTGTTCTGTTCTAACATCGTTGGTTCCCTTTCCTAGTAATTTTTAGGGGTTTTTTCCATCTTTTGTTCAGATATCTATATCCATAAAAAATTTATAATACGTACTGTTTCTGATTTCCCTATGAACCAGCAACAGATTAAAAAAGAAATCGAAACTCGTCACATCAGATGGATTCAAATTCATTTCACAGACCTTTTAGGAGGGTTACGGGTCTTTCATGTCCCTGCGGTCCGTTTTCTCAAGGATGATATCCTTACAAAAGGCTCACGGTTCGATGGTTCGTCTGTGAAGTTCCGCAAGGTTGAACGTTCAGATATGATTGCAGTCCCTGATCCAAGTACCTTTTTGATTCTCCCCCATCTTGAGGGAGAGGCACTCATCAGGGCAAATCTGTTGGATGTTGATTATAACCCGTATCGTGCAGGACCACGCCATATCCTTGAGCGGGCGGTGGATACGGCGAAGAACCATGGGTACGACAGCATTGTGGTCTCCCCAGAGGTCGAGTTTTATGCATTTAATCATAACGAGAGTAAGTTTACAGAAATTAAAGAAAACCAAGGATATTTTATCGCACCACCCCTTGATAATGCAAAAGATTATCGAAAGAAACTCTCCGATGTTCTGATGGACTGTGGATACCCAGTGAAATACCATCATCATGAATCAGGAAAGTCACAACATGAAATCGAAATAGCGGACCTTGCGGCCATTCCTGCAGCTGATTTCTGTTGCTTCTTCAAATACATCGCTAGAGACATCGCTATGCTGTTTAATTTCGATATCACCTTCATGCCTAAACCGTTCTCCAATGAGGCGGGCAGCGGTTTACATGCTCATATAGCATTGTACAACAAGGGATGCAATATGTTCTCCGATGACAATGATCCATTTGGATTGAACCAGACCGCGCGGTACTTCATCGGTGGAATCCTGAATCATTCTCGTGGGATTGCTGCAATCGCAAACCCGACCCTGAACTCCTACAAGCGATTAATCCCTCATTACGAAGCACCTATCTATCTAGCCTGGGCGCCGCATAACCGCAGCAGTCTGATTCGTATTCCTTCAAAGAAGAATATCGATATCGAAGTCCGTAACGCAGACCCAGCAGCAAACCCCTATTTGTTGTTCGCAGCCTTCATCCATGCCGGTCTTGATGGTATTAAGAAAAAAATCAACTATGAGCCGATTACAAAAAACATCTATAAGATGACAGAACAAGAAATAAAAGACAACAACATCCAGCGGCTCCCCACGAACCTCATGGAAGCATTAGAGGAATTCAAACAGGATACTGTTCTGATAGATGCGATTGGTCGTGACGGTGCTGATTTGTTCATAGAGTCAAAAACACAGGAATGGCAGAACTACATGGGTGAAATCACAGACCAGGATTATAAGTATTATTTCCACTGCTAAATCCAGAGTTTTTGCTCCTAAAAATATAAAATTGCCCAATATACACAATAATATGATATTATGAAAGACTATACTGTTTTACTCGACAGCGCTCATAAACAATGCGAATTAAATACAGTGAGCTCCTCGATGATATACCGTTACCTTCTTGAAAATGGTCATAGGATTACGACCAATGCTCAAAGAGCAGATTTTATCATTATCAACTCCTGTGGATATCACCAAGATCTGCGAGAAAAAAGTGTTGCTCTTTATCAAACCTATCATACGGTCAAAAAACCAACTTCACAAATCATAATGTATGGATGTCTCGTTAATATTGAAACTGAAAAAGTAACATCCTTAGATGTCCTGCCCGTATCATTTACCGACCACCATCTTTTGGATAAAATCTTTTTTCAGACAAAGAAATACGAAAAAATGAGTTCATGCTGTGATAGTGAAACACGCGACATACTTATTCAAGGATCAAAGGATTTAAACATCGTAAATCATCCAAATTTTCTTCTCTCAAGATTTTTTCTTCTATTCTCGCATACAATGAAAACGAACTATGCCCGATTGATTCAAGGATTAGACCATCATAATAAAATAATAGTTCAGATCAGCCAGGGGTGCCTTGGTCATTGTTCATATTGCGCAATCAAAAAAGCAAAGGGAAACCTCCGGTCGAGAACTATTGATGAAATTATCCAGGATATCACAAGGATGTATAGTGATGCAAAAATATTATATCTTGTAGCAGACGATTGCAGTAGTTATGGTTTTGATATCGGAACCAATCTTTTTCAATTACTGGAAACAATTCATCAAAAATTCCCAAAGTTACCAATACAAATTAGTTATGTGAGCCCTAACTTTTTGGTGAAATTTCATGATGAGTATCAAAAGCTCTTTCAAAAGATATCGATCCCTTATACCACCATCCCGTTCCAAAGTGGCTCAAATAAAATCATTCAACGGATGAACCGGTCATATGACACCCGCCAAGTAGTGGAGGTCATAAAAAATATCAAACAGGTTTCTCCTCACACCTTCTTTGAAGGTCATTTTATTGTAGGATTTCCTGGAGAAACAGTTGCAGATTTTCTAAAATCATTGTTTACCCTCCATTATTTTGATTATCCAATCGCACTAAGATACTCAGAATCGAAAGGTACGAAAAGTGAGTCGTTTCCTCAGAAAAAATCGGAGTTGACAAAACAGTTGAGATATACGATAATGACCTTTTTTATCAATATAATCATCTTACACAGATTGGTAAAAAAACCTTAACAGCGATGTAGATGGGCCCGGAGAGACTCCCTTGGTTCTTCAGGAGAGAAACCAGGCGATAGATAGTGGTTTTGATTACTATCGATTTAGAGGGTTGTTCGTCTCTTTCTTTCTCATCTTTTTTTTTCTTATTGTGGAGGTTAAACAATGCTAAGAGAATCGGTTTTTGATCGGATGACACATGCTGAAAAGGAAGTTGCAAGTGTGTTACAAGAGCTTAGGATTCATTGGTCCTATGAACAACCCGTGTTTGTCTGGGATGAGCAGAAAAGACCGCGGGTGTGGACGCCTGATTTTTATCTTCATGATTTTGGTGTGTATGTCGAGGTGTGTGGATCTAAGAATTTTGATTATGACTATCGACGGAAGGTTTTCGAGTGGAATGGGTATCAGGTGATTTTTTTACATGTCTATGAAGAATCACAAAAATGGAAGAAACATCTGTTTGAGTATCTCTGGTTCTTTTTAGATTTTCGTTATAAAAAGTTAAAGAAAATACCTTGTCCGACCTTCGTTACTATTTAATTTTAATACTGAAGAACCTAACAATCAAAACTGTCAAGAGTTTTCTCGTTTAATATTTCGACGTTCCAAGTTGTAATCGAATATTTTTTAGAACAAGATGTCTTTAGAAAAATTTATCCACATATCGTATTATTGGATACGATCGATTTCCGGAATTGTCATATGCATAAGCATGAATCTTATGTTCCCCATATGCAGGAATCACCTGAAGATAATTGATAAAGAAACCATATAATCCTAAAAAATCTTCATAGGCCAGGTTTTGACGAACTTCGAGCAGTTCCCCGAGTTGTCAACGGCACAGACACTCAGTTTGACGCAACGAATTGTCGGAATAATCCATGCCCAACTGTAGGGTGCCTCCTTGTCCACATGCCTCAGCTGATCGTTGATGTAGAATTCCACACGGTCAATGCCAAAGGGTTCCTGGTAGGCATCGACCTTGACGACGATGGGGCCGATGATGTATGGACCAATAAAATGATCTGGACTCAATGGCAGGACCTTGATGTTCATAATGTAAATAGCCAAGACTGGTTTGACTAAGGTTACCGAAGGAAGTGCATAGGTGATTGTTACGTTAGCGGTATCAGAGCTTTCGTTACCCTCGCCGTCCCGGATAGTGAAGGCTGCGGTGTAAGTACCGATAGTAGTATACCGATATGATGGATTCTGTTCACTGGAGGTCCCACCATCACCGAAATCCCAGTGGAACGTGTAGGGTGGCAAACCACCGATGATGGAGCCGGTGAAGCTGATGGGAGTCTGGTCATCCCCTGTGTAGGGTCCGTTGGCCTCTGCCCGCAGGGGACCGTAGCCTAGGGCTTTCAATTCACCAACAAACATCTCTTTATTGTTACCAATATATACGGTTCCGTTCCGGTCGATAGCAGGCGATGAGAACGTGCTGCTGAGTGGTCGTCGCCACTTCACAGTACCGTTTGTCCAGAGGGCGATGAGTTCAATACCACCAGACCATTCTAGATCAGCTGTGGCAAAGTAAAGTGTTCCGTCTGCGGAGAGAGCGGCAGTCGAACCCCAGACCTTTCCTGGGCTGGTATCAAAACTCCATTTGATGGTTCCATCTGGATTGATCGCATAGAATCGTTTCTCCCAAACACCGAGATACAGAGTTCCGTCGAGACCGATGGTGGGGCTGGCATAGCTTGCGCCGATGGCAAGCTGCCATTTCAACGAGCCATTATTTGGATACAGTGCATAGAGGTGCCCATCATCAGAACTACAATAGATGGTCCCATCATTACCGACAGACGGGGAACCGTGAACCCAGGCACCTGTCAGAAACGACCATTTCAAGGTACCATTAGGGTTCACGGCATAAACGTAACAGTCATGGGAACCGACGTAGACCGTGCCATCAGACCCGACTGCGGGTGTGGAGTAGATGACATGGTTGGTCGGGAACTCCCACTTCTTAGTGCCGTTTGGTTGCATAGCTACAAGCTTGCTCGCGTGGGAGTCTGGAAAGTAAATAGTTCCATCAGGACCTATAACTGGGGAGGCCATCATTTCTCTGACTGGAACAAACCACTTTAGGGTACCATCAGAATTGAGAGCGTAAAAGCGATCGTCATTCCCACTACTTGTTCCGTAATAAATCGTACCATCATTGCCTATGGCAGGTGTCGTCTCAATTATACATCCATTTGGATATAGCCATTTCAATGTTCCGTTAGGATCCACTGCAAATAAATTTCCCGAACAGAAATAGATTGTTCCTTGGGAATCGATGACTGGTGAAGCGTACAAACTGCTCGTTGGTTCATAAGACCATAAATCTTGGGCGGAGTTACGTTCGGTGCTGTATGAGCTCCGCCCCGTATGAGTAGCGTCATGACCCTGCATTGGCCATGGTGAATCTTCTGCTAAACTATTGCCAGACAATGATTCAACTGGTTCAGTTACACCTATATACTCTGTATGTTTTATTGATTCAAATGAAACAGATACATTCGGGTATCCTTCCGGGAAACGATAGATGTCATACTTCTCATTCTCGAAGATGTTGATTGTTTTTTCACAGGGAGATGAATGCATTTGATTTCTGTTTCCTTCAACAAGTATTGAAGTCACTGATGAAACGAGAAATAATAGAACAATTCCGACAGCGATTCTTTTTTGATTCAACAAGTTTCCTCCGGTATGAGTTTACATCACTGTTCTCCTATAAATAGGTTTTATTCTCATTGGCTTTGCACATGAAGTAGGGGGTTTATGTGCAAAAATCAATTCTGCACATAAACTGTCCTACCAACTCCATTCAATATTGCCGAATGCGATGCCTCTTACAGGTCGATATTTGTATCCAGTAAAGAAACCAATAAAACGAGAAGCATGAATATATTCAATACCTGTATAGAAAAAACTTTCCGTAGAATTTCGTTTCCAACCTTTAATTTCTAATCCTGTTCCCCCACCACCTGCAGTAATTTCTATGTCACGAATGAAACCCTTTTTTATTACATGAGCACCATCAGATGAACCACTTATAAAAGTAATAATTTCTTCATTATCGTCAACTGTGCTTTTATTAGTAATTGTAGCATAAGCAGTATTCATTCCAACAACATTTGTGAACGAACCCAGCACAAGAAGAACCATAGCACAGAGACTAACTAAGATTAGAAGTTTCTTATCCATCTTGCTTTTCCCCTTTCAGCATATTGTTAACTCCATTCAATGTTACCAAATGCAATCCCTATTACAAAGACCCCTGGTGAAGTTGGAACCGAAAAACCTAAAAAACGGGGGGCATGAATGCTATTCACGCCTGAATAAAAGAATCTTTCTGTGGGATTTCTTTTCCAGCCTTCGATATCTAATCCAGTTCCACCGAAAATCGCATAGATGCTGACATCTCGTATTATGCCCCACCTATGTATAGCAATCCCTTCAAATGTTGACCCACTAATAAATGTTATAATTTCATCATTATTATCCACCTGGTCAGTCGTAGGACTAACCAAACCATGTTTCCCCTCACTTGCTAACGCAGGCAGACATGCAGTCGACAGAAACAGCATAATGATTCCAACAATCAGAGGTTTCTTATCCATATTTTCCTTTTCACTCCCATTCAATGTTACCTAAAGCAACTGCATAGATTCCATAAGTAACAGTAGATGTTCTCCATCGAAATCCAATGAAATGAGGGATTATAATATGTGTAGCATAGTCAATGGAAAAATGATTTCGAATACCTTCAATAAAAAATGGAAAGTTATAGCCATCTAAAGTTACCATTGTTTTGAAATTCCCCGCCCAAATTTCAGCCCTTCTTATAAATCCTAATCCTTTAATTGTAATTTCGTTACAATTTCCATCGATGAAAGTAATAATTTCTCGATTACTATCCACTACTTCTTCTTTTAATATTGCTTTTTCATCAACATTCTTCCTTACATTAAACGACTCACTCGCCAACACAGGCAGACATGCAGTCGATAGAAAAAGCATTACGATTCCAACAATCAGGGTCTTCCCCATAGGTTTTTCCTCCGTTATCATATTTTACATCAATGTTCTCCTATAAATAGGTTTTATTCTCACTATCTATGAAAGCCCCTGAAGGGATGAAAAGGATCTGGAAAACTTCTTAAGCGTTTCTCAGAAGAATTTGTAGATATACATCCATCTCCATGAGCTTTGTCCGTCTTTACCGAAAGCCTTTACGGTCACGTAGAATTGACGGTCTTCGGACTGTGGGAGGCCTTTCCATGTCCAGCTGTACGGCGGCTCCGTATCAGTTGCTTTCAACTCTCCGTCAATTAGGAACTCAACCCGGTTGATACCCAGCGGCCACTGGGTAGCATTAACCTCAATGGTGATGCGGCCGAAGGAAACACATTTACTGACGGAAATGAATCTCAGGATTCTGACATTGAACAAATAGATGCCTACCTCATCAGGATGCGTGATGTATACAACGGGGGGCCGGTAGCGGACCGTGACCGTGGCGTTATCGATGCTGTGATTCCCCTCAGCGTCCGTGACCGTAAAGACCGCCTCGTAGGTGCCTATCGTAGAGTAGCTGTGGGATGGGTTCTGCTCGCTGGAGGTGTTGCCGTCGCCCAGGTCCCAGTGGAACGTGTATGGTGGTATGCCCCCGTACGTTTCACCGTTGAATTTTATAGGCTCCTGGTAGTAACCAGTGTAGGGACCATTGGCATGGGCGTTCAGCGGTCCGACGCCAAAGGCATGTAAAAACTCCGACTGATGTCCCCATGTACCAACATATACTGTTCCATCAACTCCTATCGCCGGGGGCGAGTCAACGTACTGTCCGATATATTTCTGCCATTTCCCGGTTCCATCGGGATTTACTGCTACAATGGAACCACCTGCTCCAAGGTAGATGGTCCCATCAGCAGACTGACAGGGGGTTCCTCCTTCGATGGTTCCCGGGGTCGGGTAGGTCCATTTCACGGACCCGTTCACGGCGTTGACCGCGAAAAGACTGCCACTGCCGCAGTAGATGGTGTCATTCCACCCGTAGATCGGGGAGGTCCCCGCTCCGACATTGGTCTTCCATTTCATCGTCCCGTTCGGTAGGACCGCGTGAAGGTACCCGTCAAGTGAGACGACAAAGATGGTCCCGTCGTCACCGATGCAGGGACTCACCCGGACCCAATTTCCGGTCTGATACTTCCATTTCAAGGTGCCGTTGTTCGGGTAGAGTGCATAGAGGTAGGTGTCATGGCTGCCGCAGTACACTATGCCGTCATCGCCGATAGCAGGGGACGAATACACCACATGGTTCGTATAAAAAATCCATTTAAGAGTCCCGTCAGGGTTGAGGGCATGGATTGATTTTGCATCTCCCGTCCCTACATAGATGGTGCCGTCTGATCCTATCGCCGGAGAGGAAAAGAAATTCCCACCTGCTACAGGGTAGGTCCATTTCAGGGTCCCATTCGGATAAAGCGCGTAGAAACCTTCACTAGTAGCGGCTGATCCGAAATATATCGTACCAGTTTCGTCAATAGCGGGAGCACTTTCAATTCTTGCTACTAATTTTTTCCATTTTTGTGTCCCGTTTGGATAGACGGCATGAAGGTAATGGCCTCCTATATAGATTGTCCCGTTTTTATCAATCGTTGGCCCACCACAAGCCGGACCGTCTACCGATATTCTCCAGGCTTCAACGCCGGTGGTGTTGACCGTGGAGTACGGGCTTCTTCCGGTATGTCTCGTATCATGACAGTACATCGGCCATGGTGAATCCATGAGATCGAGACTACCACCAGTGATCTTTTCCCCGGCAGTCATCTTTAACGGAAATGAAGCGCTTGGAAAACAATGACTTTCGCCACCAACCTCGGACACATCAACTTCTGGACGAACCACATAAGGCGCGCCGAGAGTATAGATATTATATTCTTGGGTTGAATTCTCATCAACCATGAAATCATTCATTGGTTCAATCTGAGATATATCTTCTGGATATGCGAGAATCATCGGAGTCAATGCTGAAATAAAAAAAAGCATGACAACACTAATGGCCAGTCCTTTCCAAGTCAAAATGGCATTCCTCCATATATGATTTTATAACAACTTTCTCCTATAAATACTCTCAGGTTATCAGATATCTAAGTATTGGGAATGCATTCGGGAAGCGTTCGAACAAATACTGGATGAATGGGAACTGTGGTTGATAGGAGTAAGGCATGGTGACCTTCATGGTGCTCCATAGTCCACACAGGTCATCGATACTTTTTGCTTTCGCCTGAATTGTGTACGTGCCCCATTTATCCCAGGTATGGTTAAATGTAACTGGTGTTTCAGAAGGATATGGCCCGATCCATTCTTGAAATTCGTAATCCCCCCAATCGATAAAATAATAGACATCATCACCAGTGGGCGATGTCGCCTGGAATGTATATTCATGTGGTGTTTTCACACGTCCTTTTATCGTACCAGTCACTATCAGTGCAGTTGGAGCGGGGCTTGGATTTTCTTTTCCGATAGCATGGAGATACCCATACGCAGTAAAATTGGACCCACCTCTCATGAACCATGTTGTAATATACACAGTTCCTTCCATACTGATAGAAGGATCTGAATTGATACTCAAGCCATCATACGGTTGAATGTCGCTTGTGAGATGGGTCTCCCACTTGAGAGTTCCATCAGGGTTTAATGCACAGAGATAACCAATCTTACCGGCATAGTTATAGGCGAAATAAATCGTCCCGTTCCCATCAATTACCGCTTCAGTGACATCGATAGGATTCACACTGGTTGAAATTTGATATTTCCAGAGGATGCTGCCGTCCGAAGGATTTAAAGCAGTAACGTATCTGTTGCCTCCTGAGAGGATTATCGTTCCATCGGGAGCTAGTGAGGGAAAACCCTCCCAATAGCTAAAATCGACCGTCCACTTCTCAGTGCCATCGGGATTAATAGCCATTATCCAATGGATTGGGACAACGTATATTGTGCCATCATATCCAATAACTGGACCTTTTTGAAAATTGTAAATCTCCTTTTTCCATTTGAGTGCCCCATTGGAATTCAGACAGTATAAGTTTTTTTGATAAAATGTCGTGAAATAGATATTTCCATCATTGTCAATTGCAGGATCAATTGGGTAATCGCCAACATAGTATTCCCATTGTATAGAACCATTGGGTATGATTGCATAGAGATACCCGTCATCAGTTCCTACATAGATTGTCCCATTATTGTTGATTACAGGTTCACCGTTGAATTTTTTTCCTTTATCTATCATCCATTTAATAGTAGCATTCTGGGAGAATGCGTATAATGCTCCTCTTGTACCAACGTAGATTGTCCCGTCGGGGCTAATGGCAGGGACATATCCGCCCCAATCTAATTGTGCAATCCATTTGTTGGTTCCATTCGGATGTATCGCGTGTAATTCCCCATGCAAATCTATATACATCGATATGTAGAGTGTACCATTTGAATCGATGACTGTGGTCTGTTCTTCAATCCCTTCAAACAAATACTTCCATCGTTCGCCGCCTAAGTTACTGTTTGAATCACAAGGTGAGCACCCGGTTCGTCGTGCATCGTTTTTATGCATGGGCCACAGATTGTTCTGAAGACAACCATTATCAGACATCTTAGTCGTATCAGTATCAATAAATGCTTCTTTATTAGAAACACCGACAAAAGAAGTTGATACTACCAAGAATAGAACCGGTAGTGAGATGAGGTAGTTCTTCATCTATTTTCCTTCCCTAACACTCTTTTATAACAATGTTGTCCTTTAAAATCTTATCTGTTGTAACCTTACTGTGTCTTTTTTCAATAAAAAAATTTGTTTAGAATTTCCATCCTTCGTTTCGGCACATCTCGATCATCGTGATGCATTCGATACCATATTCCTTGCAGACGAAGGGAATCCGTATACGATTCCCATGCAACCGCTCCTCTGACACGACTACTCTTTTTCTGGCGGACGGAATGAGTGTCATCTGAGGATCTTGTTTAAGCTCAATTGCTAAGGCGATCACAAACGGATCTGCTGAGGGTGTTTCACTATCTGATTTTGCCAAAGAAGGATATTTCTGCAGTATCTCTTTGACGATCTTCAGTTGATCGACATCTAAGTCTTTGAAGAACACCTTTTGTTTCTGCGCCCATTTCTTTAGCGCATCGTCCTGATAGGATAATTCCTTTAGGACCTCTCTATGGGAAATCATGAAGCCTTTTGCTATCAAAGTTTCGATGTGTTTCCAAAGACTAGGAAACACGTCATTAGGGAATTTTCTTAACTCAATCAACGAACTGGTATCGATGATATAATAGTGTGTCTCGCTCATTTTTTGACTCGGTTGAGTACCTTTTCAAGATTGGTTGATTTGATAGAAAGATAATCAAGGGCATCGCTGGAAGTGATTAATCCTTGCTCAAGATTATGTGCAACCAACGAAACGAACTTCTGACCTTTTTCCTGGATACATCGTTGGTCGGCAGTCCTGGCTGCAAAACCAGCTGGTTTTGCTTTTCCAGGTGCGGGTTGATACCGGTCGAGGACTGTTTCATAGTCCTTCTGTGAAATAAAACGGGATTTATACATATTGTAAAGTAGCATGGATTTGCTGACCTTATAGCGTCGTGAGAGTTTGGAAAGAGTTGAGGAATCTGTTAAGGTGTTATGATATGCATCGAATTCTTTTGTTGCAACGGAGTCCGGCAGTAAAAAAGCAGAGGCAAACTCGTTGCACCATTTCTCCACGGGTCGTGCTCTTCTGATAAACAAGCTCCGCTCTGGCATGCTTACACCTGAATCTTGTAGGAGAACGTGGCCGAACTCATGCAGTAAGGTAAAAACCCGTGCCTCTATTTGGTCCATTGAGTTTACGACTACTACTTCGGGGGTGGTGTCGACGAGGGTGAATCCTCGGGCGTCCTCAAGCAGCATTGGGAACTGAAACACCAGGATGTTTTTCTTCTCCAAAGCATTGCGGATGAACGAGAATAGATCATATGCATTTGTCATCTTTTTTTGTGTTTCTTCAGTTAAAGCGAACTCGTTACGATATATTTCAGCGAGTTTTTTCGGATCCTCTGATTGTGTTGCATACGTGAGTACTGAGCGGAGAGGGATGTTGAGATTTTCTGCGAGGTCGCTGCTGATGTGTTGGAGTCGTCGTGCCCGTCGGATCGCAAGTATTGTTTTTTTGTCGAATTTCCCTTCTTTTCCGGGAAGCTGTCGGTAATCGTTCGGCAATGGTGGTTCTTGTGGTGGTTCGGAGAGGAAAAATGCAGCAAGTGGTCGTTTGACGGTTTTTGACAGTGCTTCTAGTTGTTGTAAGGATGGATTGCGTTGTCCGGAGAGCCAGTGTTGAAACGTTGAAGGATTTATTTTTAATTTTTTTATAATATCTGACTGTGTCCATCCGGATGTTCCTACCGCCCACTGGATGACTTTGGGTTCAACCTCAATTTCTAGGGATGGATTTTTAGGCATATTCTCTCAATCGATGGTTTGGTTTTATGCTTTTCCTCTTTTTAGGGTTTATTTTTTTGAGCTGAGTTTTTCTTTGAGGAGTGTTAATCCCCATTCGATCGCATGGGTCCAGGATCCTATCTCTTGGGATGTTATTTTTTGTTCTACCCAGTCTTCAAGTTCTTTGCGGACCCGTACGGAATGGATTTTTTGTGATTTGTCTTTCTTCGGAGGCATCGTATTACGAATAATACAGAAACATATAAATATTACGTATTACATACATGTATTTGTAATACAAATAATACAATATAAATGAGAACAAAACCATGCACAAAAAACAAACAACACTCCCCACAAACACATCACTACTCACGATAACCAACTCACCAGAGCTGGTAGGAGGTACACAACAAAAATGCAACAAAATAACAACAGAAATAGGCCAACCCATCGAACAACCAACCCAACCAAACAAGGACGATATGAGCACCATCACCTATGACGCCACCCAACTCAACAGGATGAACTGCCCCATACACCTCGACCCACACCTCGCAACCTTCAACGACATCGCTATCCACGCACTCCTCAGACAACGACTCAAACCAAGCACCATCGACAAACACCTCCGATACGCCAGATTCATGGAAACACACACCATCCCAGTCGATTTCCGCAAACCCACCTTCACCAACTTCCTCAGACACATGGACTACCGAGAACAAATCGAACAAGCAACACCAAACGCACTCATCCACCAATGGAAAGCAATGCAGACCTTCCTCAAAGCCTACGGCATACCCTACGGTGAAGGAACCACATGGAACTACCGACCACCATCGGCACAACAACCGCGCAGACGAATCCTCCCACTCCCCGAAACCGTCAACCACTTCTTCCACCACACATACACAGCAGACCCCTATGAAAACGCCCTCTACCAATACCTCTTCTACCACAGCTTCCTGATAGGATGGAGAGTCCCAAGCGAGATCATCACCATGAAAACCAGCGACATCCACCTCGACGAATCCATCCCCTACATCATCATCACCGAACCAAAGAAACATAACAAAAAACGACACCTCTACAACATCGAACCAGCGATCCTCACCTCGCCCATTCACAAATCCTTCAAGAACTGGATAGAGCACTGGAGACCAAAAGTGGCAAACCAATTCTCAGAAGATGCTCTCTATCTCCAACCAGATGGAAAACCATTCACCATTCGCCATCTCGGACACCAGCTCAGCAAACAGGGAAAACAAATCTGGAAAGACTTCAGACCATATGACATGCGACACTGGTGTGCCGTTGCTCGCCTCATCAAAACCAAAGTGGAAACCAAAAACTTCGATATCTTCCAGGTCCAAAAATGGCTCGGACACGAACAAAGCACAACCACACAAATCTACGTCAGCCAAGCAACAGACTACTATAACCATCTGCCTGAGGATTGGATCAGTCTCGCCCTGAAACCATCACAACTGGCAGGCAAGCGAGACTCGGAGAAAATCGATAGAACCCACTTTTTGGCTCTATCGACTAAAATCCCTTCGAGACAGCAAAGTGGGCCCGGAGAGATTTGAACTCTCGACCTACCGGTTATCAGCCGGTTGCTCCAACCGATCTAAGCTACGGGCCCCGGTGTTGAAAAGGGGTAATACGCTCTTTCTATAAAAACGTAATACTTTCAATATACTTCATTATACTTATATATTCACATTTCTATCACGTTGCATAATGGGTGCACGCTGTTCTCGAAAGAGTATCAATTTCATCGAGTATAGATGAACCTTTTAAGAACATGGGATGAAATCTATGAAGAAGCATACGTATCCCGAATCGAACAGAAAGGCACGATTCAAGAGGAGAAAACTTGGCTATTTCCCCTTATTTGAAAACCCGTACCCTCGCTATGATGTCAGAAGCGTTGACATGCATCATGTCAATGGGATGATCTGCATCCCGCTTCCCCATCGGACCCATATGATAGTGAAAGGAAGAAATCGTGAGAAACATAAACAGCAATGCGAAATCTGGATCCAAAAATTGTTTCTGCTGAATCTCGAGAGCCTGTTAAATCCTTAATCTAACAGGCGTTTTTCACCAGAGAGTTTCTGTAGCTCATCGATGTTCTGAGATGCTTCAAGGCACCCTAGGTAGTTCCCCTTTGCATCTCGCAGCGCGTAATATTCGATAAGGACTTTTTCTTTTTCCCCTTTTGGTCCGAGGGGAAGATCGATATAGAACCGGGCTTTCTGTCGTTTCCCCGCCTTCATCTCCTGCAGAATCTGTTCTACCTTGCCAAGACTTTTTTTTGGATGACAGTTCCGCACGTCACGACCGACCACTGCTTCAGGTCGCTTGAAAATCCGCGTCGAGTGTTTGTTCCATGCAAGGACTTTTTCGTTTTTATCAATCACTGAAAACTCAAAAGGGATTGTCTCTAATACAGCGTGTAAAACATCTTCAGGTAATTTTCCAATCATAACAAACTCTCCAAGTAAACACCTGGAAGAGATACTGTTTTATAATTCTTTGCTCTTCCCTGAAGAGAACATCGACATCTTAATACGTGTCAAGACAATTGCAGGTTCCAATGGATAGAGAAAAAATCGTAAAAGAGCTGTCTCAGAACGAGAAAAAAGTATTACTCGCGCTCAAAAAACTCCATGGAAAAGCCTCCCCAAAAGAGATCGTTAAAACAGGGGATTTTTCCCTTGATGTTGAAGTATCAAATGCTGCTTCTTGGCTTCAATCAAAAAAATTAGTGGTTATGGAGAACTCCATAAAAACAGTCTATTCTCTTGGCAAAGAAGGGAAACGATTCATTGAAAAGGGACTACCTGAGAAACGAGCATTGAAGGTCTTATCTGACAACAAAGGAACCCTGCCATTGCAGGCGCTCTCATCGGTGCTTGACCCTGATGAGATCCCGGTAGCAATCGGTTGGTTGAAAACCAACGGATGGGCGACCATTCGCAAAGAGAAAGACACTATCATTGAGATTACCTCAAAGGGAACAGCGGCTATCTCTGAGATGACCACTGAAGAAAAACTCCTGCGTCTTCTCCATGAACACCCGGAACAAGAAATCGAAAAAAACACCATTAAACCCCTTGTGTCCCGGAAAAACGTCATCAAAGAAAAGGAACTTATTACAAGCACTATATCATTAACAGAGGAAGGTAAAAAAATCCTGGAAAACGGACTTGAGCTGCAAGAGGAAATCTCCCAGATGACCAGTTCAATAATAAAAAACAACGAATGGAGAGAAAAAACGATCAGACCATACGACATCCATGCGTTTGCCCCTGCGTTCTATGGAGGAAAACCGCATCCCTTAGTCAAGCTGATTTCTGAAATCAGACAGATTTTCGTTGAAATGGGATTCCAAGAGATCCAAGGGGATTACGTTGAATCCTGTTTCTGGAACATGGATGTTCTCTTCATCCCTCAGGATCATCCTGCTCGAGAGATGCAGGATACATTCTATTGCAAGGTGCCTGCGAAGATTCCCATTCAGGAAGACGCGCTCCTTAAAGAAGTTGCCCGTGTCCATGAGACTGGTGGGTCTACTGGGTCGACCGGCTGGGGGTATACCTTCTCGAAAAATGAAGGAGAACGAGCATTATTGCGGACCCATACAACGGTGAATACGATTCGCTATCTCTACAACCACCCGGTACCACCCTGCAAGGTCTTCTCTCTTGAAAGAGTGTTTCGCAAGGAAGACATCGATACGACGCATCTTCCGGAGTTTTATCAGATTGAAGGGATCATCTATGAAGAGAATGCAAACTTCCGCCAGCTCATCGGCATCCTTAAGGAGTTCTACCGCAGGATGGGGTTCGAAAAAATCAGGTTCAGACCAGGGTACTTCCCCTACACCGAACCAAGCATGGAAGTTGAAGTGCTCTGGAATGGCAAATGGATGGAGCTTGGGGGAAGTGGTATCTTCCGCCCAGAAGTAACCGAGCCGGTTGGTGTACAAAGCCCAGTTCTTGCCTGGGGCCTTGGGCTTGAACGGCTTGCGATGCTGAGGTTTGGTCTTTCTGACATACGAAGCTTGTATATCAGCGACATTGATTGGTTGCGAAAAACCCCGTTGCTTTAATCAAGTTTTGTGATCAGAAGATTGCTCTTTTTACGGATAAATTCTATCCATAATCTTATTAAATATCCTCTATATTATAATTAAAAAAAGATGGTAAGTGTTGTAAACAAAGATTTATATAATAACAAGGTAGATAGATACTATCGAGGTTGAGAAGATATGAAAGCGCACAAAGCGCTCCAAACAATATTACTGATATTCATCCTTACCGTAGGGTCCTTTACATCGAGCCTTCTCACCCCTCCGGTTATCGCACAGTCATCATCGAGTCAGACAACCCTTTATTTTGTCGACGCGCTAAATTATCTCGAAGAAGAAAACTTCTCTGATTTTGGATTCTTATTCCTCTCACCAAACACACCAACAAAACAAAACGATTCCCAGTACCCTCCCAATCTTTTTATAAAAAACACAACGAAACTACTCCCCCGCTACAATCTTAATGCCGAACAATGGTTTGCCTGGTTTGGATCCACGTGGCTCCTTTACTTCCTACAGGATTCACCAGAGTTCAATTTCAGCGAACTCTTCCCCGGACTTGACCTATTCTTCCCCCATCCGTTCCGTATCGTCGAAGGATACAGCTACGAAGGAAACGACTCGGTAACCATAACGGGGGATATTATCTATAACCTCTACTTCAGCGCAGATGTGAAAAATAAGAAATTCAGAGACAATGTCAAAGTAGAACTCTATTCCATAAATCTTGAATCGATGCTGCCACTCCCCAAGCTTATATCAAACAACACTGTTGAACTCATCCAGCCACGAGGCAGCGATGTCTATAAACAACAAGTCATACTACCAGACGTAAGCTTCACCCTAAAACCAGGAGACAACCTGCTCTTTAGTATCGAGATCGTCCCAACAAATAAAACTATATCAACTATCGTGGCAAACCGTCTGGACATCGATAAGATCCTTTCCAGAGTCGACAAACTCGCAAGCTTTTTTGAAAACCGCAGTAGACTGACAAAACTCCAAGACATTGGTACGATGATAAAAGATATGCTCTCCGTCTTAAAAGAGGGCCTTATCAACATCACCGCTGATGATTTCGCAGCAATAATCAATGCCATGCAATCGACATCCTTTGTCTATGACTCAGCAAAGCACCCTTCATCAGTCACGGTTCCAGGAAAAATATCAGAAGAGGACATCCGTATTTACTATCTGCATGCCGATCAAACAATGGATCAAAAACCACCCACCACAGCGAACCAATCACGACAAACAATTAAACTCACACCCTTGATCTGGACCGCCCCGGCTCTCGAGAGAAACAAAATCCTCAAAGTAGAAAACACGTTTGTCGACCTGTACCTGAACCATCGGGATTTGTTCAGAATATTTGCTCTTCTTAGGAGAAAAATCACTATCGCTGTAACACTCTATGATGATAACACCACTATCAGCACATCAGAAAAAACACTTGATCGAATGCGTATCTTTGGTCTTTTGAAAAAACCAACGACTCCGATAACCTTCGAATTCAATGGATCCGACAGAGAAATCACCTATGGCCACAGCATTAAAATAGCAGTAGCCCTTCGAAACGGAACAAAACTAGGCTTCAGATCCGTAAACCTCTACTATGATTCGGTTAATTTCCCCTCCGCACTCCGAATGAAGGTTGAAGAAACCCAAAACATTCAAATCACTGATCTGACCAGCGAACCACAGGATGGAAAAATAATACCTGGAGAAAGCATTGAATACACCCTCAACGTCACCAGCAAACTTGCTGATATCCTCCATATCAATGTCATTGAACGAGAAAAAATCGGGGAGTGGGAGATCACCGTCCCTGACACAACAACAGTTTTACCAAACAGCAAGACCACCCTAAAAGTCATCGTGAAATCCACTACTATCGAAAAGGAAGCCTATGGTAATGCTATCTCCTTTGTCATCGAAGCCAGTGGAAACACAGGTATCGCCCGGCAAGGGAGTGCTGCGGAAGTAAGTACCGATGCCATCGAGTACGATGTCCAGATACTCGCGCACTCAGCCAACATTAATATTAGCAGGGGTGAAAATCGGACATTCTATTTCGTCATCAGAAACAACAACACAGGGGCAATCGATGATGTTGACAGTTACAAGATCACCGCGTCTTCGAGGAACAACTGGCCACTGATCCCCTTGGAGAACATTCGTAACCTCGGGATAGGAGAAAGCTCTGGGGCAAACCAAGCAAGAGTCGTCATTCGGGTGCCTAAGAACACGACCCTTGATTCTGATGTAATCACGATTACGGTTACCTCTGAAAGTGATTCCAGCGCCAAAGCCACCATTGCTATCACTGTTCACGTCATCGCAGGCAACCTCCTGGAAGGCGTCTACGAGCTGTTTGATAACCTAGCAAAAAACCTCGGTTTGAACGAGATATTTGGTCAATACGGGGCGATTGTCCTCGTAAGTCTCCTGATGATAATCATTTTATTCCTCCTTATCATACTTGCTTTGGTGTTGACCATTAAACCAGTTCAAATCATCTGCACAGACCGTATCAAAGAAATTGAACCAACACAGAATGCAGTATTTGAAGTATTACTCAAAAACCCAGGTAAAAAAACACAATCCTACGAGCTTGACGCACAACCAACAACCAACTCATCAAAATGGATTTGTTCCATTGAGCCAACCTCACTGGCAATAGAAGGGCGTGCAACAAAACCGGTTCAAATCATCGTCACACCAACAGAAAAAACTCAAGCCAAAGAGTGGAGTAAAATAAAACTCCAGGTGAAAAAAACAGGGAAAAAGAATACGGCATCCATCACACTTCTTGCCATGATTAAGGAGGGAAAAACAGTCCTTCAAATCCAGAACGTCTCTCACTGGCCCAGGGAATTCAGCCCAGGAGAGAAAGTCATCACGTCCTTTAACCTCTCAAATAATGGCACAATCGCAGCACGAAGCATCACCGTCTTTTTCTATCTGAATGGAAAACAAAAAAACAAGGTAGAGCTCAGCCTCCCTGCTGCAAATATCGCTGATATCCAGATACCCTGGATAGCAGAAAAAGGTAAAAATAAGGTCCGTATACGAGTCAAAGAGTAGTAGTAAACCTTATAACGGGAGAATAATACGGTATTGGAAAAAGGGTGTCTCTTGTGAGTGATAAAGAAACTACAAAGAAGGAAGACCTCGAGCAACTAAAAAACGCAGAGAAGAAGTACCAGAGTCTCATCGAGAAACGCAACGAACTCAATCAAGTGGCAAAACAGTTCCGTGACGAACGAGACATGCTTAATGAAAAACGAAAAGAACTCAAAACCGACATGGACAAGATTAAAAAAGAACGGGAAAAACTTGTCACGAAAATGAAGGAACACAAAGAAAAAAGAAACCAATTTCAACAGCAAGCCAAAGAGCTCATCGATGCGAAACGGAAGAAAAAAGGAGACGTCGTAAAAAACCTCCCGCTCCGTGTCGAAGAAATCAAAGCAGATATCCAAATGATGGAATACGAACAAGAGACAACAATCCTGGACACCAGAAAAGAAAACAAATTAATCGAAAAGATAAAACTCAAACGAAGGGAATACAACGATGTAAAAAAACAAATGGAAAAACAGCAACTCATCGAAGTCGACCTTTCCGATACAGATAAAGCGATAACCGAGCTTTTCAAAAAAGCTGATCAAGAACATGAAAAAGTGCAAAAATATTACGGAGAAAGCCAGCAGAAACACGAGGAATATAAAAAACTGGTAAACGAAATCGCAACCCTCATCGGTGAAGCAAATAAAAAACATAAAAAATACATAGAACTCCGAGAAGAGGCGCAAATCAACCATGAAAAAGCCTTAGAGATGCGATCAAAAATCGTCTCAGTGAAAAAAGAACGAATGCAGCGATTCCAGGAAAACAGAGAGATATTACGAAATCAAAACCTCAAAGCCCGTAAAGAATTAATGGATACCGAAAAACTTGAGAAAGTGGCAGAAGCCTCCGTAGAAGCGTTGAAAGGCGGTAAAAAAATCACCCTTTAAAAAAAGGAAGAAAAATTACGTCAATTGCCGTAAGTCAATCGGCACTTTTAAGTAGTCTTTTTTGTTTTGGCCTAGTTGGGTTCATTATGGAGCAAATAGGCATCGTCAGTTATGGAGGCCATATCCCCCGTTACCGAATCAAAGCAGAAGTTATTGCAGCGGTCTGGGGAAAAGACGGAGCAGCTATCAGCAAGGGACTTGGTATTTTCGAAAAATCAGTCCCTTCCGTAGACCAGGATACTGCAACAATCAGTGTTGAAGCAATACGAGCTGCACTGAAAAGATGCACAGTGAATCCAGCAGACATCGGTGCTATCTACGTTGGTAGTGAGTCTCACCCCTATGCCGTGAAACCAACAGGGACGATCGTGGGAGAAGCAATCGGTGCAACACCAGAGCTTATGGTGGCTGACTATGAGTTTGCATGCAAAGCAGGCACCGCGGCCATACAGACCTGCCTTGGGTTTGTAAAAGCAGGGATGATCGACTATGGGGTCGCTATCGGTGCTGATACCTCACAGGCTGCACCAGGAGACGCTTTAGAGTACTCCGCTTCCGCAGGAGGCGCTGCCTTCATCATTGGAAAACACAACGTGATTGCGACAATAAATCATACCTTATCTTACACAACCGATACCCCTGATTTCTGGCGACGAGCTGAAATGAAATACCCCTCCCATGGAGGAAGATTTACCGGAGAACCAGCCTACTTTAAACATATTACCAACTGTGCGACAAGACTTATGCAAAAAGCAGGGACAAAACCTCAGGATTACACCTACGCGATTTTTCATCAACCAAACGGGAAATTCCCAGTAAATGTCGCAAAGAAACTTGGATTTACCATGGATCAAGTAAAACAAGGGCTCATGGTCCCCTATATTGGTAATACCTATTCTGGGGCTTCCATGGTTGGTCTTGCGTCGGTTCTAGACGTGGCTAAACCAGGAGACCGTATATTTATGACAAGCTATGGGTCTGGGGCCGGAAGCGATGGTTTTGACATGACCGTGACAGAGAACATGACAAAACTTGCCAGACAGAATGCACCAAGCATCGCACAACTTGTGGCCGATAAGGAATATGTTGACTACGGCCAATACACAAAGATGACCAATCTGTTATTTTGGGAGTGAGAAGAACATGAGAGATGTAGCAGTAATCGGAGTTGGATTAACGAAATTTGGGGAATTATGGGACCAGTCGTTTCGCCAGCTTATAGCAGAAGCAGGATCAAAGGCAATCCTTGACGCAAAGATTGAAGGAAAAGATATCGATGCGATGTATGTTGGATCGATGAGCTCCGGACGTTTCGTCGACCAAGAACATGTAGGCGCGCTTGTCGCAGAGGTTTCAGGGTTCTCCCATCTTCATATTCCCGCGACCCGAGTCGAAGGCGCCTGTGCATCAGGAAGCCTTGCAGTTAGAGAAGGATATCTTTCCATTGCCTCTGGTATAAATGATGTCGTTGTTGTTGGTGGTATCGAAAAGATGAATGATGTCGGTGGTTCGGCAGCCACAGAAATTCTTGCTACCGCATCAGATCAAGAATGGGAAGCGTTCTTTGGAGCTACGTTCCCCGCTATCTATGCGATGATTGCCACACGCCATATGCATGAATATGGGACGACAAAAGAACAACTCGCTCAGGTCGCAGTAAAGAACCATGCGAATGGTGCGTTTAATCCGTATGCGCAGTATCAATCTCCTATTTCACTGGAATCGGTCCTTAAGGCCACAACAGTCGCCTACCCGTTAGGGTTGATGGATTGCTCTCCAGTCAGCGATGGGGCAGCATCCATTGTACTGTGCGCAGCTGAGAAAGCCAAGCAGTTCACAGAGAAACCAGTTAAGATAATCGGATCAGGACAAGCATCAGATACACTCGCGTTACATGGACGACGTGATATATGTACACTAGATGCGACAATGTACGCCTCAAAAATGGCCTACAAACAAGCAAACCTCACACCAAAGGATATTGATTTTGCAGAGGTCCATGATTGCTTTACCATAGCAGAGATCTGTGCAATAGAAGATCTCGGATTTGTCGCAAAAGGAGAAGGTGGAAAAGCAATTGACAATAAAATCACCACACTTGACGGGTCTTTACCGGTCAATACCAGTGGTGGTCTGAAAGCAAAAGGCCATCCTGTGGGAGCAACAGGAGTTGCCCAAATGGTTGAGCTTGCCTTACAGCTTCGAGGAGAGGCAGGAAAACGACAGGTAAAAGATGCACACATCGGTCTTGCTCATAACGTCGGAGGCTCAGGAGCAACATGTGTGGTTCATATCATGGAGGGGATGTAACAATGAAAGAAGGTGTCGCACGGTTCTGGAGAGCTATTCCACAGCGGTATAACTTTATCGCTAACAAATGTGAGTCCTGTGAACGGGTCTTCTTCCCACCGAGAGAATCCTGTCCCTACTGCCGTCGAAAAAGCATCGGTAAAATGAAGGAACTGAAACTCTCTGGAAAAGGGGAGGTGGTGACCTATACCGTTATCCATGTCGCCCCAGAGGATTTCGAAGAACAAACACCCTATCCCATCGCAATCATTAAACTAGAGGAAGGCCCACAAGTAACTGCTCAGATTGTAGATTGCCCTCTAGATGATGTGAAAATCGGCATGAAAGTCGAAAGTACGTTCCGGAAGATCCAACAAGACGGACATACCGGTGCTATTTACTACGGATACAAATTCAAGAAACAACGTCCGTAGCGTTTTCCTTTTTCCATCTCCTTTTTTTATCTCTATATCTTATTCTATTATAGTAAAAGAATGTTTTTTCCAATAACCTGAAACACTAAAAAAAAAAAAAAAAAAAAAGAAAAGAGGGGAGATGCGGTTTAGGCATCTATTGGTGTGGGTGCGACCCATTCAGGGCTGTAGAGGATAAGGCTTGGGTCACCATAGATAGACTGGATGGTTGTGACTTGCATGGATGATGAGCCATACATTGATGTCGGGTCGCTTGTGGTGAAATCTCTGTAGTGGAGCCAGACCTGTTTTGAGAACGCAGGACCAACTGCTTCACCATCGATCATAGCGTCCCTGAAGAACATATCATCCTGCAGATCCGCTTCTGGGCACAATCCCGTGGCTGCGTTTCCGTATCCGATGACTGCACCATGGTCAAGATAGATCATCGGGCCGTCTCCATCCCATGTCGTACAAGACATATAGAAGACTGCCTGGCTTCGGAGATTCGGCAGGAGTTCATCAATCCATTTGTAGTGGATGATATCATAGAGAGTTGGTGGTTCAGCGTTGTACCAGACCATACCATTGTCTCGAGATGTCTTCCAGTTGTCAAACATGTATCCACGCCAGGCATCCCACCAGATCTGATCTGGATAGTTACAATGCTCAGTCTGGACATATTGTGCAGACATCCCACTTCCTCCAGTCCCATGTCCGGAGTAATAGAAGACACTGGCACCTTCGTTCATGCGTTGGAGATAAGCAACCCACAGACAATGTCCTTCGTAGTTTCTGAGATGTGAACTGAACGAGTTCTTCACATCTCTGCTGGAGAATGATGCTGTTGTTACCCCGTCGTTTGTCCTCCAAGAGCCTCCGTCAGGGAAGTTCATCATCTGAGTCGTTGTGGTGTCACGTCCAGGATTGGCGAAGATCAACGCAGGATACAGGAGGTTTCTGACCACGAGAGCACTGCTATATGCAGGGGTGATACCAGGGATTTGACCAGCATAGGAGTTGTTGCCCATAAGCGCGGAATGCAGTTCAAGGCAGATATCATCCCGTGGTGCAACGATGGCATAGCCTTCCTGTCCTTCCTGATCAAGGTTCAAGGCTACGATATAGTTGTGGAACTTCGTATACATATCCTCTGTCCAGTATCTCTTTGCATCAAGACCATAGGGTGGAACTGAGACGTTCTGACCAAGGAAGTACCTGATAAGTGTGAGGTAGACCTTCAGTTTGTTCTGTTCAACCTCTTCTGATGCTTGTGGGAGATGCCCGGTGGATCGGGAACCATGGTAGAAATCACCATCCCAGCGATGCCAGCTATGGATCCGTTGTGCAACCACAGCAGGGTTCCCATCTGGTGCGTCTTCAACCCTGATGACCGGTGAACCATGATACGCTGCAAGCATCGCTGCAGGGGCAAAGTATCCTTCTCCGGTCTTGAGTGATGTCGCAGTGACATAATTTTCCGAGGCAGGATGGCCCTTTATCTCATCAACGATCTCCTGCATGGTCTTCAGGTCCTTGTCAATGGTTGGGAGTTCACTGCGTACGTCAGCACCGATTTCACCACGTTCAACAAAGATGACTTTGGTGACACCAAGTGCTGTAAAGGCACTCGCTGTTGCTGCAGGAACACTGTCCTTGGTGACATAGAGGAGTGGTAAATGATTCAATGAAGCGATGACTGCTGCGTTTGCCGCTGAAATGGATGCATCGGCTCGGTCATCATTGACCGTTGTGACATCAACAGTGAGAGTGTATTTGACATTTGACCCGTTGGCTTCACGAGGAACGACAATGGCGGTCCAGGTGCCTTTATCAGGGTGTAGGACGTCAGCAGAAAACTCTGTGTGAGGTGCTGGATGCCAGTATCTCCAGGGGTTATATTCAGGGTTTTCAAACCCATTCCAGACATGAATGGGGTTAACCGGCCCATTCCAGGCAGGCATGACTGGTGATCTGACATGTCCTTGTGGGTCAACGAGGAAGAGTAACAGGTCTGATTCTTCGGTCGTTGTGATTTTTGCATTAATCATGGAGTCTTCGTCAGTAATCTTAAACCGATATCGGTCGCCAGCGTATTTTGTTATCTTGAAGTTCCATTTATCACTGATGATATCTGCACCAGCAACCCAGATGCCCATTCGGGTGACCGGGTAGTACATATCGGTTTTTGGACCGTCCTCATCATTTGGGCAGGGCCACCAATCTTGTGCCATGGTGATGTATAAGGGAAGGATGGCACCGATTGTTGGTGTCGCTCCACCGGTTCCAAACATGCTGACGTTCAAGGCACACCACTTAGGTCCAAGGAAAATGGGGTAACCGAAGGATCCACCGATGTTCTTAATTTTCTCACTGTCCCCTCCAACCTCTTCGACACTGGTCTGTCGTTTCAAGGTCGCGGTCCTTGTCAGAACGGTTTTTACTTCGTCTTCAAAGCCGCTGCCGTCCACGGCGACAACCGCGGTCTGAGAAGAGCTCCAGCCTTGTGTCGCTATCTCCGCGGCAGCCTGTATCGGGTCTGCGGGAAGGGTGTATTGCTCTGGTGTCTTACCGAATAATGCAAGATAATCATTCCAGTCATCCACTAGGTATTGGGTGGTGTCATCAACAATCCCGAAGGAGGTGTCATCATCGTAATATGCAGTCGGTGTGGTATCACCGGTGTAAAAGATCGGTGCGAGGTACCGTTGTCCGCCATTTAGGTAGTTGCAGGCAGGGATCGCCGCAAGGTAGCCGAAATCGTCTTTGGTGCTGTCCGGGTCATTAGCGACCTTGAAGCTCTTTGCGATGGGAGTGATCTCCGGTTGTGGGATTGGTGCTGGTGGAGCCTCACCACTGGTCTCTAAGCTTAGGGTTAAGTTATAGGCTCCTGAACCATAGGAATAATAGCTCCATTCTGTCGGCTGTGGGCAATCGACCCAGCCAGGGAAGATATCCACACGGATGCTCCATTCACCGCTGACATCCGCTGGATAGTTGAACTCATCATCATAGTACTGGTTTCCCTCGAAGACAAGGACGCCACTGGGGTTGTAGAGTTGAAGGTCAAAGTCAGTGAGAAACGCAAAATCCTTCATTTTCAATATCGCATGGATCCCTTTTCCGCTGGTGACTTGAATTTTATACCAATCGTAAGGATCGTTCATGTCAAGATACCCATAGTAGGTTCCCGGGGCGAGTAGCAACGCAGATGTTCGGACGTTTGGCGCATCAGAACCGCTGTTCGCATCGTTCTGATTGGAGAAGCTTGCAGCAATGCTGTAACGACCTGTTCCTGATCCGCTTACGAATTTTACCCAGACATACCATTTCCCGGTGTAGGTGGCGGTATAGATGAGTGTCTCAGGGACGTCCCCGGAGTTATTGGATGAGGTCACCATGACGCTGCCAGCGGTCCACAGGGAGATATCGACATCAAAACCGGTCGGTGGTGTTACCGTAAAGACAATCTGTTGTCCTTGGCAAACGGAGAAGGTATACCAATCATCGGTATCAGTGGTTGAAATTTTACCATAGGCCCCACGACCCGGTGTCTCGTCAATAAGTTCACCAGGGTAGATGGTTAATGCTCGTGGTTGGTCCTTTCCTGCATCTTTTTTATATCCAGCATCATCGTTATCTGCTTTACCAGTGGACGCAGGGTCAGTCTCCTGAAGGTAGTAACTCCGATCGAGAATAAAAGGCCCATCACTTTCATCTGTATAATAATTTTTATATGAACCATTATCTGTCGCCGAGTTTGTTTGTGCGTTCGTAGCAATTGTACTTATAGGAACAAGAAGAGCGGTCCCTATAAATAAAAGCGCTATGACTACTGCCTCTATTCTTGACTTTCTAGAATCTTTTTTATTATTCATATTTTACCCCCTTTGAATATAATGATTATATGAATGGCCATTATATATATGTTTCGATTTTAGGTCATTTTGTTTTATTAATATTATACCTTTGTTTTTCTCCTGTGTCACAGGAAGACTTCCACTACCATAAAACGGTCAGTACATGAGAGTTTTTAATTACCTTTATTAACAATTTGTTGTATCCGCAATAAGATGATCGCGGCAACATCGCTCCTCGGGCAGCTCCTCGGCTATCTCCTTATTGTTCTCCTGCCGATTCTTGCGTTGTATATGGTTTATTTAATCATCACAAAAGCGTTTAAAGACATAGGATTTTCTTCAATTGAGGCAGTGATTATCGTTTTTCTGTGTTTTCTGCTGGGGTCTGGTCTCATTGATGCGTATGCAGGTATCAGTTTTTCAAATATCCCGTTATTTCGATATCAGAACTCCTGGATTGTCGGAATCAATCTTGGTGGAGCTGTCATTCCCCTGTTGCTAAGCATTTATTTATCTTTTAAAAACACGTTAAAACCATTGAAAGTCCTTCTAGGGATGGGTATTATTGCTGCTGTGACTTTTTTAGTCACCTATCCTGACCCGGAGAAAGGGATTGTGTCGGTGTTTCCCTTTTGGTTGCTGCCAATTATTTGTTCAAGTGTGGTATCAATCATCTTCTACTGGAAAGAGAAGAACAAAGCTGCTCCCTTTGCCTACGTGATTGGTACCTTAGGCGTACTGCTGGGCGCTGATGGCTTTCATTTGATTCGTTTACTCCAATACGAGGTCCAAACCACGAGATACGCGGTCATCGGAGGCGCCCATGTCTTTGATATGGTCTTTATCACCGGAATCCTTGCCGTCTTCCTTGATGGACTGTTGATTGTGCAGCAGAAGAGAAAAAAAGACTTGTAAATAGTTTTTAGGAATTTTTTATAGACTAGCTTAGTGCTTTTTCTGTTCGTCGGGTTTGTTCCGTTGTATAGAGTCGTATCTCATCCCCCACGGAGCCCACATCGCTGCTAGGATGCCTCCTGTGATCAGTAAAGTAACGATGAAAATCGCTAGATTCTGATAGATATCATACGGTTCTGCGATGGACCAGAACCAATAAATCAGAAACACAAACGCACCGAGCATTAAAAGAATTGAGATCCAAATTCTCCATCGAAACCCTTTTATTTTCATCATTTCCTTTTCCGTGGCGGTCTGTTTTTTAATCGCCCAGTATGCCCAGGGTCCACCTAAAATCCCCACGAGAAGAAGAAGGGATAATAAGAAAATGGCGATATTGCGTTCCCAAGCATACTGTTGTGCATAAAAAAACAACCAGAGTATCAGAAAAACAAGCCATCCGACACCAACAAGAATTGAGAGGGAGATTCGCCACCCAAGACCCTCGGTTTCCTCTCTCATTGGAACCGTCTCTTCATTCATTGGAATCCTTCCAGATATCACTTATAAGAAATAAACAGCTAGTATATAAGCATAACAAACACAGGAAAAAAAATTACAAAAGAGTATATGATGATACCTTTTCTCCGATAATCTTATATAAACATTTTAGTTTTGGGATTGAAAGACAGGAGGCAGAATAGATACTAGCCAGCAAACTTTTAATAAACACCTATTATTTAACCTCCATGTTTTCACGTTGAATCAGAGGCAGAAAATGGACGACGAACCACTCGAGGAAATGTCTCGAAAGAAAGATGAATACCAAGAAAAAGCAAATCAACTCAAGAAAAGTCGTGATGAGTTACACGACCGTTCAAAGAAGATGGCAAAAGAACGTGATGAGCTTAACGCACGGGTCCGCCAAATCAGAAACCAGATCAGTGAACATAAGAAGAAACGTGATGAATACAACGAACGCGTCAAACATGCCAAAGAACAACGAACTGAATTCTTAACTCATCACCTTGAACTCAAAAAGAAAATCAAAGAACTGGAACGGGAACGAGCCTCGAATTCTGGTGTCAATGTAAACGAACTGAAACAATACCTCAGGAAACTCGAAAACGAGCAAATGACACAGCCGATGTCTGCACAGAAAGAAAAAAAACTCATTGAAACGATTAAAGGAATCCATTTGAAAATAAAAGAAGCGGACGAGAAATTAAACAAAGATCCAAAGCTTAAAAAAACAATCGAAGAAGAAAAATTGATGCGGCAGAAAGCAGAAAAACAACATGAGCTCGTCGAAAAAATGGCAAAGAAAGCACAAGAGGAACATCAAGGGATGCTGGAACAATTACAGCAACTTGACAAACTGGTAAAACGCACAACAGAGATCCAAGAAAACATCGTCGTAACCAAGATTGAAGCAGATAAGCTGCATAAAGAATTCATAGATTATGTAAACAACATTCACGAACTGGAGAAGAACATATCAAGCACAGAGAAGAAGAAAGAGAAAAAGAAGAAAATGGCTGATGTGTCTGCTGCTCAAAAAGAAGCAGATGACGTATTTGAACGGTTCAAACGCGGAGAAAAACTCAGCACGGAGGATTTAATGATCCTTCAGAAAGCGGGTTTGCTCTAACTGAAGATCCTTTGGAGGGACCTTGAAAATGCCTTGTGAACTTTGTGGGAGAGAGTGTAAAGGTGGCAGAGAAGCTATCATCGATGGAGCGAAAATGTTCGTCTGCCCAGATTGCTTACGATACGCAGAAGGGGGTGTTCAGCAGGAACCGGTCCGAACCAGCCCTTCAGTCCAATTCCAACAGCACATTCCAAGAAAAACCCAAAAAGCAGAACGGGACATCTACAAGGACAAAGGCATGGAAAGAGAGCTTGTGACAAACTGGAATCATCTTGTCGAGCAAGCACGAAAAAAGAAAGGAATGACACGGGAAGAACTTGGATTCAAAATCGGGGAACGAACCGTTACCATCGCCAAACTCGAAAACGGTGACCTACGTCCGTCCGATCAGACCATTGCCAAGCTGGAAAAAGAACTCGGTATCCAACTTATGGAAGAAATAAAAAACCAAGCCACGGGAACGGGATCGCAGAACCGAACCTCAGGGGGATTCACCCTTGGCGATTTTATAAAAACAGATAAATAAGACGCATGAAAAAAGATGATTTTTCAGCGGCATTAAGAGCACTACAGAAAGGACAACTTGTTATCTATCCAACAGATACGCTGTACGCACTAGGTGCTGATATCTACAACGAGACAGCAGTTCGAAAGGTATTTGAAACAAAACAACGGCCGTTGACCATCCCGTTGCCTGTGGCAGTCCATTCGATCCAAGCGATCCGAACAGTCGCTGTGATGAACACCATGGCTCAGAAGATCAGCGCAGCGTTTTTACCAGGAGATCTGACGATGATACTGAAAAAACAACCATCTGTGCCAGCGATCGTGACAAGCGGATTTGATACCATAGGGGTACGTATCCCAAATCATCCTCTCGCATTAAAATTACTAACGACCTATGGTCCTTTGACAGTCACCAGTGCAAATATCCATCATAAAGAAACCAAAGGACTTATCAGAGAAATCCTTCAGCAACTACAAACAGAAATCCCCGTATGCCTATATGCTGGTAGAAGGCAGAGCAGGCCATCTACGATTGTTGACCTCTCAGATGATACAGTACGAATGGTACGCGAAGGTTCTATAACCAAGAAAGAAATTCTGGATGTGATCTCACATGGATGACGCTGTTTATGATAATTACAAGCGTGCAGGCTTTATTGCAGCTGATGCACGGGATTATGGTGTGACGTTACTAAAACCAGGGGTCAGACTCGTCGATGTTGCCACACTGATTGAAACCAGGATAACACACAATGGTGCTGGTTTGGCATTTCCTGTGAACATCGCACTCAACACCCTCGCAGCCCATTATAGCCCCCGACATGATGACATTTTGGTATTCAAAAAAGGCGATGTCGTAAAACTCGACGTCGGTGCTCATGTCAATGGATATATCGCTGATACAGCGCTCACCGTCGAGCTCCAGACACATCAGTATGATGACATGATTAAAGCCTCAGATGAAGCATTAAAAAAAGTAATTGATGTTCTATCAAGCCACCTTCCCTTAAGTGAAGCAGGAAAAACCATTGAAAACACAATCAAATCCTATGGATACAAACCGATTGAGAATCTCATGGGTCACGGGTTAGGCAGATACGAACTGCATTCGGGAATTTCAGTCCCCAATGTCGGTGCGCTAGGCAATAAAACGACACTTAAAGAGGGAGACGTTGTAGCTATTGAACCGTTTGCAACGAACGGTGCTGGCCATGTCATTAGCGGAGAGGGAAGCAATATTTACCTCTGCAAAGATTCACTAAAAGCAAAGTTTATTCGTGATAATAAAACAAAAGTCCTTTTCAATAAGATCAAAACACGTTTCGGTACTCTCCCCTTTGCTCAAAGATGGTGCCATGACTTATTCCCAAAAGATGATCTCGGGATGAAAAAACTTTCCTTCTTAGGCATGATGAAACATTACCCACAACTCCTTGAAGCGAAGGCAGGAATCGTGACACAGAAGGAACATACAGTGATTGTTCGGGAAGATGGATGTGAGGTGATAACATAAAATCAGCAAAGAACAACAGCAAGAACGATTTTAAGATCATTCAACTTGAGGAGCTGAGTTGGAAACAGCTAGATGCCTATGACCGCGCAAAGACAATTGTGTTTATCCCCTTTAGTCCTTTGGAGGAGCATGGCCCTCATCTTCCAATTGGCACCGATTTGCTCACAGCGCGGGATGCGGCAAAAGAAGCGATGCGGATGATCCATAAGACACAACCTGAACTCAGTAACATTCTGTTCCCTGCAATCCCTCTAGGATTTTCAAAGATGGCATCTGATTTTCCAGGGACGGTATCAACACAGGTTAAAGCACTAAGATCAATTGTTTTTGATGTATGCAGTTCCCTGGCGCGATTCAAATTCAAATATTTTGTTATCTGCACGTTTCATATGGACCTCGGACATCTCAAAGCAATCTATGCTGGGATGAATAAGGCAATGAAGATCCATGACATCCGGATCATAGAACCCTGGGGGCCGTATTTCTACCATAAAGAAGTAGAAAAACGGGAGCCACAGGTCGGTTTTGACACAAAAAAGGAGGTTCATGCGTGTTTCCGTGAAACCTCACTTATGAACTATCAATACCCCTATCTTGTGGATCCCTCGTATAAGGATCTGCAGAGCATTTATCGGGATTTGTATTCACCCCGGGTGATAGGGAAAACATTCAAGGATATCGGGATAACCGAGGGTTATGTCGGCAGTCCGGCCAGGGCCGATAGCGATTATGGACGATGGTATTTCCAACAAATCGTGGAGACCATCGCACAAGCAGCAGTCGATATGGTTGATGGAAAAAAAACACCCCAGCTTCCAAAACAGACGCAAATGCTCATGCGGTCCATGTTCTGGGTAAAATAAGTTTTTCTTAGGGGATCCGGTATGTTCCATCGCCCTGGTATGTGAGTGTTGAATGGAACAACCAATTATAAAAACCACCGCAACGAATGAACCGACATACGTGATGCACGGTAAAACCATACGAGAACAACCGGAAGGCACGGACCGATGTTCTGCTGTTTGCCCAAAAAACCGTGTTTTGGGACCAGCCCATATACACACGTGCGCCTGCGTCCAGAAACTTCTGCGCCATTGAGTCGTCATACAGGGCATAACAGGTCGCCATATAGACAAGTGAATCGGGGAATTGCTTTTCCGTGTAGTAGTGTTCGATAAACGCAGGGGTAAATGCGATAAAACCTGTGTCACCAACCATGCCTTGGACGATCAGGTGATTCTCTATTTCATAGGCGTACTGTGTCTCTGTTTCATTTGTCCAACGCTCCCCGGTCGCAATGACGATAGCATCAGCCTGAGAATCACCATCGACATCAAAATACCCTGCATGGGTGTTCATGTAGATGAGCGAGGCAGAAAGATTATTTTTAATGTAAGACACATCAACAGCTTGGTTTGCGAGATATTCAATCGAATAATCACGGTTCAACAAAATGCTGATAATGCGTTGACATTGATGATGACCATACATTGATTCTGCGGGATTAAGGATGACTGCGGTCTTGTTCGACGTTCCAGTGTACGTCTCATGGAAAAAAGGATCAAGCAGGTCGCTGTCATAATCAGTAGATTTATCGAAGGGATCCATAAGAATAACCAAGGACCCATCGAGAAACTTCACTGTTATTGATGTCTGAATGCAAGTTGCATAGTCGATGAAGGGATGATGGTTGAACCACGATACAAGATTAAGTAGCCGTTGGGACTCATGCAGGACTGAATGTCGTTCATCCTGCATCATCTGTATTCCCTGTTTGATGATTGCATCTGTGGATAGTTGGGAAGGGTCACCAGCTCCATGGTCCTGGAATCGAGCCTGAAGTGGTAGTCCCTCACCAATGAGAAGAAATAGGAGAATCAGAGATAAAAATCCTGTTCTTATCTTAAGGCTCATAATCCCATTACTACTCATTCCTCTGAAAGATATTTAAATATATCGGATAAGAGATAAAAAAAAGGGAGGAAAAAAGGGTTAGAGGTAGAAACCTCCCGGAGAGAGACCCTGTAAGACCTGGTCCATGATGGTATTCATGACCTCATCGATGTTCAGACATTGGATGATCCGTATCGTGAATACAACGACAATTAGCGCAATGACAAGCACGATCGGAATCATGACTATCGCAGTGATGACACAGGCGAAGGGGTTCGTGGTATTCAAACCCAGTGGCAATGGTGTATCTAATTGGGTTGCTGTTAGCTTTGGTTCTGCGCTACGGATTTCATCGATGAAAAGTGAAGGGTCATTCTTCAGGCGGTTCAAATAGGTTTTGAACTCAGCAAGCGTCATCCCATTCTGTTCAAGAAGGGCAATCACCTGTGGGTTTGAGCTAAGCGTTTTGAGGATTTTTGAGAAAAACTCAGGGTTTGCATTCAACAGCTTCACGGTCCGGTCCAGCGCGTTATTCAGAGAAGGTTGTATGGGACTGAACAAATGAGAATTGAGTCCTTTCCCAAGATAGTATGAGTGGACTACTTGTTCATCTTCTTTTTGGGTCGAACGTTGGGTGCGAATCGCAAATAATGGCGATTCTCCTTTTTGTGTTGATTGCAATGTGCTTGTTCCTATCACGGAACTATAGGAGGCAAGCACCAACAGAACAACTGCCGAAATGCTGATAATTAGGATTTTCTTCTTCATAATTCTTTCCCTAATGGACTTATCGTACAACCTGTATTTAATTGTTATCATATAATAAAATCAAGCTATAGGAGGAAAAATAAAAAAAGTCTTATGTTTGGGAGATATAATCCAAGAGGAAAAATTCCGTTGAATATATGCGTCGTTGTTGTTCTGAAGGCTCGGTAAACGTTCCACCCATAACCACATCGCTGAACATATAAGAGTCAACGACCACCATAAGCAGTCCCCTCGTCCCTGTCGTCTCATTTCTGACCTCAATCATACTTGCGTATGTCTCAGTTCCATTATTTACGAGGATAGGAGTGCCACCAGCAACGGTGAGATAAGGCGTAGTAATAGTTCCAATTTCTGAGACGCTCTCATTGAAACTCCTGTTATGGAACACCGGTTGATGATCGGAATCAGCCCCAAGCCACATACCAAAAGTGCCGAGTAATTCATTTGCGGTGGACTGGGGATTCATGATGCTGTCCATCAGCAAAACCCGCCCTCCTTTATCAAGGTAGGATGTTACCAGTTGTAGTTCAACATCGGTAAATGATCGGTTCGGGTTGATGATAACAATCACATCAGAAGTAGCTGTTGCTTGCTCAAAGGAAGACCCTAAGGACGGGACGTATCCGACCCGCTGCGTCCATACAAAAAACGTCCCATAGTTACTGCTGCTGCTACCCAGCGATGCAGTTGGTTTTACGGAGATATCATACGAAGAATGCTGTTGATCAAACCAGATGGAGGGATAGTCCTGCAAAGCAGAGGGCAACGGATACGCATGGTCAGTAAGTGAGAAACACAACGGTGCTGCAAGGGAGAAAGCAAGTGATCCGGCAAACAACAGGACCCACAGGATCATGATTTTGTGTTGCCTCCGTACCACAACGAAAAGGGTGATGAGCGAAAGAACCACGATACTAAGCAAGACAACGGTCAGGTACTCCGAGGTGTTTGTTCGATTCAGATAGTCTATTACACCAAGCGTAAATGAAGGATAGCCATCGGTGAACAAACAGAAACTGGAAAACACCGTGCTATCAGTGAACGCAACCACCCGTCCGTCACCATATTTTATGGCTGCTGCCTGCAGCAGGTAGCCGAACTCGGAGTCAGTTGAAGCAATCGATTCACGGAAGAAATTCTCCGTCGAATACGTACCCGGTTCACTGATAATTCTGTTACCGATGATGATATTCTCTATGCGAGCTGAGGAAAGAACCGATGTTGGTTCCAGGGTACATGATGTCATGAAATCAAATCGGCTGACATGCCTGATGATCGGATGGGAAAAGAACGGATCAGGGGTGTAGACCGTAAGATTCCCGCTCCCAAGCTCATAGGTCGCATCGGTTCTAAATCGAAGACCGAACTCTTCTGAGACTTGATTAAGAAACGTGTTCATCCCAAAAACGTTGGTATGATCCCCAATCAGATACAAACCACCACCGGCTTCAACGAAGGAGGTAATGGATTGGACCTCCTCTATGGAATAACTCGCTGTTGGGCATTTGAGAATGAGTATGTCATAATCAGAAAGCAGCTGGGACGTCAAGAGAGAATCAGTATTTGTTGAAACCTGATAATGATACCCTAGCCATTGCGCCCATGAGTAATAATTATATGTCGAAAGCAGCCCGTACCAGTCGGTATCAAGGGGCCGTGTCGTATCCTCCCACTGACTGTGATATTCATCGATGAGGACGCGACCTGGTTTCAATACACCAGGATCTGGATAGAGTACCAGTGTTACAGTAGAAAAAACCAAGAGAAACGCCATCAACAAAGCAAAGAGATGTCTTTTTGTTAATCGAAACGAGGGTATCTCAGGGGACTGTTCTTTTTTGTCATTCAAAGGCAGCAGTTTCATAAAAAGAAGTGCTAAGGGAAGAAAACTACATGTCACAACCAAGGGGTCCCAGAAGATGGAAAGATCGGTGGTGACCTGATACAACGCAAGCAAACCAACAAACCGGAAGAGGACGTACAAAAAGCTGGTGATAAGGAAAATGACTATGTTTCTGAGAATCGCTTTTTTATCGGAAAGTATGACAAAGAGAAGAAACGCCCCAAGAAACATATTCAAAACAAGGAAGCATCCGAGTTTCTCCCAGGTGATCGTCACCGCATAATTCTGTTGGATGGTTTGGAGAAACATGAGACCTGCATTTGTTGATGTCTTTAGGCCAAAGAGGTTGGCAAGCGGTGAGAGAACAAAAGAGAGAATATCTACGCGATGGCCATGAGAAACAATCGTCATATAGAGAGGAAACAGTAGTGTCTGAATGACAAGCACGACCCCGGAGAGTCCGACACTGCAGGTGATCCCTTGCAGCTTTTTTTGTTTGTGAAAGACGATGAGTAGCAGCAATGCAACAACAAGAACCAGAAGTCCAAGGGTGTAGGGGAATGGAATGATGAGAATGGCGGGAACCAAGGATACAAGCAGCAACGCATAGGTTACGTCCATATGATGAGGAACACTCTGCCATAACCCGCCAATCATGCAGAGTATTCCAAGGATACTCAGAATCGCACCCATGAACAGGTCTGGAGGAGAAAATTCAGGGATGAAAAACAACCAGCTTGCAGACAGAAGGAACACACCAAGCCATACCAGTTGCTTCATCACCGGTCACCCCGCAAGGGTAATTCATCAAGAAGGTATTTGAGAAACAGGATGTTGCCTGGCCAGTAGTCATAAATGGATTCTATGTTTTTATCAAGCAAGTACTGGCTGTCGCTGATTACCAGCAGACCACCAGCCCCGTGTTTGATAAAAACGACCAAATGAAAACTGATATCACCCCAGGTGAAATTGTAATAAGAAAACATCTCATCCCCAGTAAATAATACCGGCCAGCTGTCAACAAACCGCGGCTCGTTTTGATACAAAGTAAGATTGCCTTCAACATAGGGTACTGGTCCTAGGGGCGTTGCTTGGATGTCGACAGAAAATGCCGAAAGGAGCGGTACTAAAGCACCTTTGTCATCATAACCCGTGGCAAGGATTACTACCCCCCCTTGGTTTATATAAGAATCTAAAAACGCGGTTTCTTCTTGGGTAAATGCCTGGGTTGGTGCATTAAAAATAAGCAGAGTGCTTTTCATGATTCGTTCTTTGGAAAAGTCTCTGAGAACAACAGGCAGGAGGTTGTTACGCTGGAGGTTTACGATTAGCCCGTTTATTGAACGGTCAGTGAAGGATTCAAGGCTGAATCGTTCTGCATGTGATGCATCGATGTAGACCAGGTTCTCAGGGGAGGTGCCCTCTGCGGGATTCATCATCAAGCCATTGAGTGATGTTGTAGTCAGCAGTGAGACACACAAGAGAAGCGGAAAGAAAGAAAAACTCAATGTTCTTTCCTTGAAGAGAACAAACGCACCGATTGCTCCGCCTAGCAGCAGCAATGCAATAGCTATCTGAAGAATGTTTGTTGTGCCGGTCTGTCCATTTGTAAGCCAGGTAAACGTTCTTTGAACGAATCGATATGAAAAGGGGAGTGCAGGGTTTTGAAACGAGGAGGTATCGCCGAACACCAGGACTCTGCCGTCACCATAGTACGAGCCTGCGACAAGAACAACGTCCCCAAGCTGTTCACCAGGGTTATAGTCGTAATCCCCCAGGTAGGCAATCTCGATGTTTGCCCGGTCCCCCTGGTCAGAGAATGCATACGATCCGGTGACAAGGGGAAATGCGAACGGAGTGACATCCAGGGAAGCACCGATGCCATATTGAATCTCGTCCTCTCTGATAGAGGGTGCTACCAGGGGATGGTATGCAAATTGCAGGCTGGCGAGCCATTTGAACTTCTCGTCAAGAGGAAGCGCTGCATCAAAACGATACTGGATCCCAACAGGTGCAAGAAGAGTGTTGAGCGGGGTTTGCATGCCGCCGACGTCGGTATGGTCTCCAATGACGAGAAGACTGCCTCCGTTTTGTACGTACTCCCAGATGACCGTACGCTCTGTGCTTGAAAATGAGCTGTTGATATTGGCGATGACAAACACAGCGGCGTTTTCAAGTAGCGGACCGGTGAGTTCCTCTGCTTCGATGACGGTCGTATAATCTGTAAGATTAAGGTATTTCGTTATCGTCTGATTAAGAACCTGGTCGGTATCTAGAAGGGTGGTTTTATTTTCCACTATCAATTCTGTCCTGTAGCCTAAAGTCGTTGTATACACGGGCCAGAGGCCGAACATACCAACTGCGTCTTTCCCATATTTTCCATAGGTTGGGACGTCCCAGGTCCCCACCATGTTTTTGCCATAAAAAACAATTTTTTGTTGTTCGACTGGTGGAGCCCCTGTCTGGAAAAAGAGTGTTAAAAGTGTTGTGGAAAAGAAGAGCAGGATCGCTGCCCAGACGGCACCGTTTTTCAGGATTCGTTTCATTTGTTTTTTCTGTGGAAGTATCATCTCTGCCGATAGTCCTTTCTCATGGTATCGGATCACCAGGGCACCGGTTGGGGTGAGACACAATATGAAAAATAAGACTTGAAAGAGAGTAACATCATTGGTGGTGAAGGTCAGAACGCTAAGCAGGAGAAGACTGCCCAGCCAGATAAAAACTACCCCGGTGATGCAGAGGAAAAACCACCGCATGTCTTTTTTTGTTTTATGAGGTGTGACAGAATAAATTGTAAAGAGAAGGAGTAGGAAAAGGAGCAGGATTCCTAGTCCGCTCACCGACGGTCCCAGGAGCAGTGGTGTTCCTGTGACCGTCCCAACTAATTGAGATGTTAGTAAAGATCCTTGTTGGTAGAGATACCAGGTGAAGGGAATGCTTTGTAAGAAAACAAAGATGAGAGCATATACAAAGGAGGTTATCGCCAGGATAGGTATCTCGTTTCTTCTTTTGTTGAGGGTTTGAAGGCTAAGGCTCAGTCCAGTAAGAATCAGCGGGACGCTGCAGAGCAAGAGAAGGTGCTGATGGGAGAGAATGAGGAGGAGAAAACCACCGAAACAAAGGAGTAACCCAAAACTTAGGGGGACCTGATGTGGGTTTTTTTTTATCAGAGTTAGCGTTGTTTGTTGGAGGGGTAGGTTCAAGAGTAGTATCCCAAGCATGAGGAAAAACGCAATGAGTGGGTAAAGGGAGGAATAGGTAAAAAAAAGGGTTTTTGAGAGAATCGTCAGTACCAGGAGGATGCAGAGGAGGTTTATGGAGAAGAGGGATGCTGAGAGGAGTACGCGCTTGTTGCAGATTGCATTCATAATGACTGTAGGAGAACTCTTGTTTTCATATAATCTTAATGGTTTCTCAGAGGAAGGCTCCTGGTTGAAATGTCGAAGGGGTGTTCTTTGGCATTTTGTTATTTTACCAAGCTACCTTTATATATGTTCATTGGCAACAGGTAACATGATGAGAGGATGACTCTCAGATAGTACGAGGTGAAAGAGAGATGATATGTGACAGCAACGAACAGAATGAAGTAATTGAATTCTGCCTGAAACATGATCTGATAAAAAAGACAGGCCAAGGCTATATCATTAAAAAAGAATTTTTCGAAATGCTTGATTATTACAATTATTAGAGGTAATCAAATGACATTAAGCCAGCAACAAAAAGAACTTATTTTGAAATTCCTTGCATCATCAGCAGAAAAGAACACGTTAGTAAAAGAAGTCACAAAAAAGGAATAGAGAAGTACAACGTACTCTTTTTTTTTCAATTTCTTTTTAAGGTACAGGTGGCAATCTTAGAAGAAAATAAATCTTATCAAGACCGAAATGTAGGAAAGGATAAGGGCTTTTCGTTTCGTAAGAAAAGAAAAATATAAAACCTTCTACATGTTATCATCCATGCAGCAAGGATGGGAACTGAATGAAAAAACAAGAAAATATCTATGTCGCACTCCAGCTTGATAAAGATGCCACCTCAGGGGAAATCGTCATAAATATTCAGTTTGATCGAAACGCACCAAACTTTTTTACCAATAAGAACATGATTTCCTGGTCCCCGACCAACGAAGAACTTGACTTCATCAACGAAGCCTTTGGCATGGTTCACAAGAGAAAAAACCTACCGCCTCAGCAAAAAAGTATGCAAGAACCGCAGGAGACGGAATCTGAGGAGCTTATCCGCGAGGCAGACGAGACGGAAATCCTTGACCGGGTCCTTGAGAAAAAAAAACCAGTCTATGCCTAACAAAGGCGGTTGACTTATAATCGGTCAAGTAACGCAGCAATCATCAGCGGAAGCAACACCGTAGCGTCTCCTTCTATCGTGATGTTCTCTGCTTTCTCAGCTATTTTCCCCCAGGAGATCGCTTCCCGTGTCTGGGCACCAGACAGACTGCCATCATGCTCAACAGCAGTGGTGATATACACCGCATGGGACAGGCCGTTGCAGAATTGATTCCACCAGATGACATGATGTTTTGAGATCCCACCCCCGATGATGAACGCACCGGTTTTCTTGGCAGTAAAAACGATATCGGAGAGATCCTGTTCATCTTTGAAAAGATCGATGGTAAGATGACGATGCTCCTGATAGTACATCCAAAGCTGGGAGCCAAACGCCCCATCAGTGATCCCTGGGACGAAGATAGGTATCTTGTTTTTCCACGCCCAATATAGGATCGAATCCTTCCCGTTTTTTTCTTTTTCCAGTCGTTTCCCACATTCCCAGATGAGATCTCTGGTGGACCATTTCTGCTGCATCGCATATAATTCGTGGAAGATGGGTTGGAGTTTCTTTTCAAGAATCGTCCCGTAGCATTCAAGGGGGATGAAGATGTTCCCAAGCCGATTAATCCCTTTCTGATGGAGTTCCTTATCATCAGCAGCAAACGAGCCATGGTAATAGTCTTTCCAGACACGTGCGAGATCATGATCTAATGTCCCTGCGGTGGTGACGACCACATCAAAGAGTTTTTTTCGCAGTAACTCTTTGATCACACCCCTGGTGCCTGTTGAGATGATGCAAGCGGGAAATGATAAGAACTTGACGCAGTCTTTCTCTTTTATCATTGATTCAAGGATACTGACCCCATCTGCGACCTTTTTTGCAGAAAAACCACCTGAATAGTAGAATTCCTCCACCAACTGGTTTGCCGTCATATTTTTTGTAAATGTGATGTCCCGGACTGGCTGTTTCTTCATACTCTTACACCTATGAAACCACGATTGCTCCGTATCCGACGCAGGAGGAGCCTGGTTGGACCTCATACGAGGTCCCATATTTTAAGAGTTCTACGCGCCGCGCCCCGAGTTTCTTGGCGGCAACAAGCATCGTTGCGACCGGGCCATACCCACACATCGTGATACCATGTTCCTCAACCGTATCTAAGAGTTTTTTTGGGTCGAACGCAAGGATCTGTTGTATGGCAAGTTCATCTTGTTGTTTTGCATACTCATCGACGCGCACCCCCTGCGGTGGTCGACTATGGTAGTTGAACCCGGCATGGGAAAAATCACTACTGGCGATAAGGATGATTTTCTTTTTGGATTTCGCAATGATGTCTGCCAGCAGACCGCCTACTTCCTGGGCGGTCTCGTAATCCTGCATCATCATACAGAGGGGGACAAACGAAAAATCCCGGTTCTGTGCTATGAACTGTAAGAACGGGAGCTGAACCTCGATGCTATGCTCATAGGTGTGAGCGCTGGAATCCTGATCAATGATCCCTGTGGCCATAGCCCCTGCAAGGGCTTCATCAACCGAAACGACCCCAAGTGGTGTTTTCCATGAGCCTGCGGTCATCACCGACACCCCAGAACCCATGCCTGTGTGATTCGGCCCAAGGATAATGAACGTCTCACCAAAACCTGTTTCCGCAAGACGACCATAGGCATGTGAGGCGATCGCCCCAGAGTAGATGAACCCTGCATGCGGAACCACCATTCCTATCATGCCTGCCCCCTGTTTTTTTAAGGAAGGGAGAGAACCATATCCTCTTTCTTCTAAAAAGCATCCTTCGATTTGCTTCCGAAGGGTTTTCTCAGTTCCGGAATAGAACTGGCCGGCGACTACGGCTTCTCGTATCATTTTCACAAAACCACTTCCTCAATCAGACATGAATCGAAAACACATTAAGCTTGCGCACAAAACATATAAATATCATTGATGGATACCGGAGTAAAACAGGACGGGACAAGCATGGAAACAGTCTGTCACATTGAAATCCTGAAAGACGGTAGAGATTTCGTTGCACGAGCACATCTTGCGAACGGATCGGTCAAGGAATACCGCCATCAGATCTTCGAAGATGTCCTTACCGAGATGGTCATCGACCTTCAGGAAGAACTCAGCGAATAAACGGAGTATTTGTTTTTATTTTTTCTGGAAAAGAAAAAGAAGATGTTATTGTCCTAGTAATGGTGCGATAAATAACACCGCGATCATGACAAAAATCAACGCATACATGATGTACACCCACATTTTCCGTTTTTTCGTAAGGTTTTGATAGCGTTGTTTACATTCATCTGAACACATGGTCTCTGTGTCTGATGCAGGGATTGCTTTTCCGCAGATCTGACAATGCATGTGTTGTGGGATTTTTTCTGTCATA
>CAYXPY010000003.1:0-105939 GCA_964467345.1 uncultured Thermoplasmatales archaeon
GATTGCTTTTCCGCAGATCTGACAATGCATGTGTTGTGGGATTTTTTCTGTCATACGTATCACAGGTGCAATAGAATAAGCCCTGAAATAGTTTGTTGTTCTTTTCATAAAAGCTAGGAACTCTTTTTTTCTCTCTCAAAAAAAACGATGAAGATTGGATGATTGCACTATAAAATATTTATATTTGAAAATAAATTTCCATACCTGTATCATTAGTAATGGTCTGGGAGTGAAATGATGAATAAAAAAAAGAAAAAAACTCAATCGGGACACAAAGAATTTTTCAAGGCTGTTGTTTTACCAATGATGTCGACCTCAGTTATTTCTGCAAAGTCAGTAGCATCATATCTGTCTTTATTACAAGAAAAACTCCTTTACATCACCATTGGTCTGATATTTCTTCTTGTCATACACCATAAGATATGTTCGCGGGTATCTTATGTTTTTATGACCAACAGGCGAGGGAGGTGAAAAAAGAATGAACAAAGGGATGATACTGTTTTGTGTCGCTTTACTTGTGTCAGCACCGCTGGTTGCGGCAAGCCATCAACGACAAAGTGGGTCGACAGTCCTTGCAGAGACAACGAGTCTTCTATGCATAGTCAACGGAAGACGAACTGAGAGAGACCTATCAATTTCTTCAATCCAGGATCTCATCGAGATGGGCGGATCACATAAAAAGGATTTTTTAACCATCTATGACAAAACCAAATCAGCAGACGAAGTCACTACTGCGTTTGAGAACATCAAACCGTTTTTCCAAGCACTCATCGACAAGGAATTGACCGACAAAACCGTTGAAGAGTTAAACGCTCTTTACTACAGCATCCGAGAGAATATCCAAGAGCCGAGAAGACAACCTCAGAGGGTACCACAGGATGGACCACAACCACTTGGCATCTGGAACGGGATACCAACACCAGTCTGGGCAAATTTCATGTGTGGACAGTTTGATGTTGGCATATGCTCAGGATTTGCAGGGGGAACACATATGCTCTTTCCAACCATAGGTATTGACTTATTCCTCACATATGCTTTCGAAGGAACAAGTATAACTGTCGGAGGTTTTGGATACACATTAGCAACTGCCGCTTTTCACTTCATCTTAGGTTTCGTTGGCATACTGTTAGTGACTCCATTGATAATGTTCGGACCCTATTTCCTTGCAGGAATGAGCGGTTTAGTATTTGGAGTCGGAGTCTAAAACCGATGTAGAAGTGACTATCTATCTCCCCTCTCATTCTTTAATTGCTATGCGTATGAAAAAAATAATTTCAATCACAGCAGTCCTTTTGTTAACCGCTCTTGGTTTTTTCATGATTTCAAACCAAGAAATCTACGACGGAAAAATAGTCAATTCAGAAAAAAACCCAAACCTCTCGAATGATAGTATCTCATATACAAATTATCTTGACTTTAACCAAGATAATCTTCAATTAAAAAAAGAAGTGGTACAGTTCAAAATCATGTTCCATCAAGATGATGTGGTTGATGTTCAATCAAAGTTGGTCGTTCTATATGTCGATGAAACAATCACCTCTGTGTATTGTTTACTAACCAATGGTGAGAAACCGTTGCTTATGCCTCAAGGCCTCTGGTATATTCCTGAGAGAAAATATCTGCTTGTGACACCAAAGATACGCATTTCAGTAGGAAAATTATTGTTCCCAAAACTCTTTCCAGATAGTATAGGTTCCGCAGACGAAGAATCAGGACATTTCGATGTACAAGCAGGGGAGAGCTGGTATCTTACCCTTGCCGTTCCCACCCCTGCACAGGAAATGGGGTTTTCTGTTGTCATCTCATCGCTGAATGACTCCATGGAAGTGACAGAACTCACCAGACATGGGAACGTAGGGCTGTATTGCGCAGCATTTAATCAATTCCAAGGCAGATACTATTCTTTGAAACTTCATGTGTTATTCGGTGGAAGCGTCTGTAACGTCTTCAAAGAAATAACGGTAAAGGAGGGCTCGCTTTTTCACCTCTGGATAGCTGCCCATAGAAAAGGAACCTTGGATGTCTCCTTGCCGACGGGAGAGCAGCGACATTTTGATCAAGAGGGAATAATGGTGTATATGTTCCTTGGCAACGATACGGGGACTTGGAAGTTTGCCGTGAAAGGCTGGTCATTTTATTATAGAATGGTGGTCCTGTTGCTCTCGATAGATATCGACCCGCATTGCAGGATTGAATATTTAGAACAGTGACATCGAATTATTTGATATGAACCTTGCCATGGACTACATCAATATCAACGATTGTTGTGATTGGGATCTGATAGGTTTGTAGTAAATCCTCTTTGCACGATCCTTTGTATACAGCGATGAACACCCCTTTTACCACCACTTCCATCTGTTTTAGGACGTATAATATTGCCTTTAACGTCCCACCCGTGCTTAGCACATCATCCACAAGGATAATCCTATCGCCTTTCTTCAGTCCATTGATGTACATCTTGGACTTTGAATACCCAGTTACCTGCTCTACTGAAACCTCACCAGGCAACCCGTATTGTCGTTTGCGGATAATAGTAAAGGGAATCCCTAGATCAAGGGATAAAGCAGCGGCAAGGGGAATGCCCATGGCTTCCATCGTAACGATACGATCAAATGTCCCGCATTTCTTAATGTGGATTTTCATTTCATCAGTGATTTCTTTGAGCAGTTCCGGGGTGATAAAAGGTACTCCATCCGTGATAGGGTGAATGACGTAATCATAATCACCTTTTTTCACAATCGGTGCCTCATACAAGGATTTCTCCAGATGTTTCAACCTCATAGTTCTCCAACCTCTTCACATGTTGTTCTAAGAACAGGAATGAATTCATCAATAATCTCTTTTGTGATTTGCGGCATCAAAACCAGTCGGATACAGGAAAGCCGTTCGACTTTGTTGACCCGCCATCCTTTTTCAGAGAGTTTTTTGACAACATTCCCAGGTTTTTTGAGTTTCACACCAAGCACATTCATCGTTGGTTTCATAACAAGCTCCAACCCAAGTTCGTTGATACGTCGCTTCGTGTAGGCGGTCACCTCCATACAGGACCGGACCATATCTGTATAACCCTCATATCCGAGGTACTGGGCGACTGCGTAGGCGGCGGCGACCGGAGCACCAGACCGTGTCCCAAGGATCCCTGCTTGTTTCTCACTGCTAATATATGGAGACTCCACACTGATACTCTCAAGCCACTGCTTCTCGCGTATCATGAGCGTCCCAAGGGGGATTGCCGCATATCCCATCTTATGGGAATCAATCGAAATCGTCGAGACACCTTTGAGACGAAAATCGAAATCAGGGACGTCATAGTCGAGTCTTTTGAGGAACGGGATGACAAAACCACCAAACGCGGCATCCACATGAAAAAAAACCTGTTCATCTGAGCAGAACGTACTGATCTCCGGAAGTGGATCAATGGTTCCCAACTCAGTTGATCCAGCAAGACCAACCACAGCAGCGGTGTTCTTGCCTATGTTCTTTTTCAAGGACGAAAGGTCCATAACATAATCTTTCGTAAGAGGTATTTCAACTAACGTCATACCAACAAGTGATGCGATTTTTTGAAACGAAAAATGAGCACTGACGGGCAGCACTATCTCTTTTTTGCCAGAGAGTTGCTTTGCAAGCCACATCGCAGTGATATTCCCCTCAGTTCCTCCACTGACGATTTGTCCAGCCGCTGTTTTTGGTGCATGTAGCAAGTCAGCGATGAATCGAAGAAATCGAGACTCTATTTCTTTTGTCCCTGGGCAGAGCTCTGGGTCTCCAAGGTTTGTCTCTAAGAATCGCAGATATACTTCTCGAGCGATTGGATGTGGTTGCGTACACATGGACCCAAGGATATGCCCGCTGGAAAAACAAAAATCCCGCTCTTGGAAGAAGTCAAGTTCTTTGAGGATTCTGTTTCGTTTCGCGTCATGTTCCAAGGTCATCTGAAAGGGGTAATTCTTCAGTGCTCAAAAAGGATTCTGTTGTATTGACAAATATCTGAAAATATAAAGGGTTGAATCATGTAAATCAAACGAATAAATCTTAAATACTAGATAAAACATATAAAAACAATCATTATTTAATAAATATTAAAAATTCGGTTGGAAAGATGAAAAGAATTCTCATAACCTTAGGATTTTGTCTTGTTCTGATCGGCGTCTCAACGTCAGCAGAAAAAATCCTAAATTTTGATGCTCAGCCAACACCAACCCCCATTCTAACCTATCCATCTACCATTATTGTTGAATACGACGAGGAATATGTAAATCAGACAGAATTCATCCCAGATAATGCATACCATATACCCATCCATGTTGGTTATCGGGTATGGGTTCCTGAGTGGCTTCTTCATTCATATTTTAATCTTTTTCGATTGTTGAAAAATCGGTATTTATTTGGGGCTTTTGTGGTTTTTCCAATGATGATTAACTTATCTGTTGAGAATGTACCGGTCTGGGCAGATATATTCCCCTCCCCACCAAATGTCTATATCAGTATAATTGACAATGAATTTTTTATGCAAAATTGCAGTATTCTCTTGGGATTATATACTCAAGCACCACCGGGAGCGTTTACTTTTTGTCTACGAGCTGAAGCACCCCAAGTTCACAGAATACAAGGATACACGACCTTCACGAATATCACGATTACGGTACAATAAGAGCACAACAAGGGAACTGCTCGAATAAATATAATTAAAGAAGAAAATCATAAAAACCATCACATTTTAATATAGGTAAATGTATTTTGATTACATGATGCAAAAAGACACTTGGAAGCCGGACGAGGTCACCTCTTTTCTAAAGTTACCTGTTTACACGCGTGAAGGGGTCTACGTTGGTCATGTCAAAAATGTGTTTTTAGAGTTGGACGAAAAGAGAGTCGGAAGCCTTCTTGTCACCAACACCAATCCATCATTAGTAGAAGGCAGTGTTGATGTTGCAGTTCCATACCGATGGGTCAACGCGGTTGGCGATATTATTATTCTCTCAAACTTCCCTGCAAAAGTCGCAACGAAGAAAGAAAAGCCAGCTGATAAATCCAAAAAAGCACAGGAAGAAGAACAGAAAATCGACATGATTGAGTAAGAGAAGGGTGCAAATCAGTAGTTACCAGGAGGAAAAGCAATATCTGTTTCTTCCTTTTTTCCTTTTTCTGATGTAAATAAGACTGCCTGGATGCAAATATTTTTATATCATGTAAGTTATATATTAACACGTGCATACTACTTCTGATTCGAGTAAGAAGTGTACAACAATCTTTAAATACTCCCAAAAGAAAGTAATATGTGTATAAATAAAATAAAAATGGTGGTAAGAACATGAAAAAACACCTACGAACACTAAAGGTAAGTCTCCTGATAGGGATCTTTCTTCTTAGCATTTTTGCGTTTTCAACAATTCTACCACTCTCATCAAGCGTATCTGCTAGAAAGAACTATGTTCTCTCATATCCATCGGTTATTAGTATTGAAATCGCCCCTGAAAGCTTAGATGCGTTAAACACACCAATTAATATTGACACAGCTCTGTTAATTAAACTAAAAATCGGCTATTCTGTTGGCATTCCAGATTGGGTTCAAAGTATACCAGCTTCATTAAGCATTCTTCGTAACATATGGGTATTTGGAAAAACCATTGTATTCCCACAAATTATTCATATTCAGATAGATGGAAAACCTGAATGGGCAGATATTGCATTATTGACACCAGATATCTATATTCAAGATTACTCAAATGAACCGATATACGCATATGCAGATATGATAATCACTCCGTATTACGATGCTCCCGCGGTTCCAAAGTCAATAAATATACGTGCGGAAGCACCAGCAGTTGGAAGAATTCAAGAGGTTTCTTTTAACACAATGTTAAATTTTCAACCAGAATTCATCCCACAAATCTCAGTAGAAGTAGATCAACCAGTCCGTAATGCAGGACCAAGACAAGCAATTAATTATCAAATAAAAATAACAAACAAAGGAAACAAAGAAGCGATTGTAAAAGGAGTAATAAAAGACGCGCCTGCAGAATGGGCAGCGCTTTTAACACCAACTCAACTCCCGATAGGTCCTGGAGAACAAGCAACTATGACATTTTCGATTACCACCCCCTATAGCTTCGGATGGCATGATGATTTACGAACGTTTTCAATTTCACTAACACCAGAACGATCGCCACCAACAACTCCACCACTTGTTGGTACACCAAATGACGTACAGGTTTCGATAAATAGTGTTGGGTTTGCTATCCCCGGATTCGAACCGACGCTTCTGCTGGCAGCATTAGTGATCCTCTTAGTAATGATTAAGATCAGAAAGAAAAAATAGAGATAGTATCAGAGGTGAATAGTGACAAAAAGAACAAGGATGAGCACATTATTTTCTCTTTCATTAATATTTTTACTTTTGCATATTTCAATTGCTGTACCTACGACAGCCCAAGAAGAAGAAACAAACGCGGAAATAGTCGTAAATATCGAAGGAGCAACTATTCCAGGCATACAAAAAAATTGGACCGCAATTAAATTCACGGTCTATGATTTTTTTGGCCTACCGTGGGATGTGTTAAAAGATCAATTCTCCAACATTCAAATGCGCCTCATCTGGCCAATTCTATTTCAAATAAAGGATATCGAAAGATTCCTAGGATACACCTCGATTTCATTTGAAGTGGAATGTCCAACCGGATGGGCAGGAAAAGTTGAACCAGCAACTATACCGAAAACAACAGGGAATTATGTTCATGAGAACTTAACCCTCTATCTTCAAGTCACCGATCTTGCAACAGAATATAATCCCACCATTAAAATCAAATGCATACGATACGATGTATTAGGTGATGAATACGGAATTAGTTACTTGACATTACCTGTCAAAGCATCTGCTCTCAACTTTGCTTTTGTAAACGCCTTAGAACCTACAAAAAAAGCCGCTCCTCGATCGATAGTGTATTTCCCTATTCAAATATCAAATAAAGGAGAATACCGAGGAATTTATCAGTTCAAAACAGAGGCACAAAGTGGGATGATCGGTCTTGTTTCCCAGCAAACTCTCCTTCTTGAACCAGGAGAAACAAGAGTTATTCAGCTGGGTGTACGAACACCAGAAGCGTTCTATGACGTTGGGACACCTCGGACCATAAATGTCATCGTTACACCGCTTGGGAGTTCCTCTGAACAATTCGTCACAAGCGTCATCGTCATCACTGAAGGTTTCTACATTTCTCCACTGATATCGATAGCACTAGTCGGGATAATCATCATCGTATTACTCATCTATTTCCTGTTTTTCTATCTGAAGAGCAAGCGAGATCGGGAGATCTTTGGAAAACCAGAAAAACCCTGGACCATCCCCGAGGAAAAAGCCTATCTGCAGGATCTAAAACAGAATAACAAAGAAGCGTACCAGCAAGAACGGACAATGATGCAGGATGAATACAAATCCGCCTTGTTATGGTATCAGGATTACCGACGAACAGAGAAACGACAACCAGTAGAAGAACAACCACCGGTTCAGAAAGAGCCGTTTGGCAAAAAAATTTCTACTTTCTTAAAAATACCAGAAAGAGAACCAGTCAAAAAAGAAAAACCAAAGAAAAAAACACCAGTTCCTCTCAAGAAACCAGCAGAAAAACCAAAAAAAGAAACAGTAGCACCCACCACCCCTGTCGAAGATAAAAGCAAAGAAGACGCAATCGCGAAAATCAAAAAAGAACAAGAAAAACAACTCCGTAGATTAAAATAATAATCTACATTTTTTCCTCTTTTGATACAGTTGAAATACAAGAGTACAACCTAATAATAGAACAGAAAGCAGCTGTATCCAAAACCCAATTCCTGGCCCCCACTGACACTCTAAAGACAAGGCCGCCTCATCCCCCGGAATAAAAACATCTAATGGTCCTTGTCCGCTGATGCTTCCAACCCCAACTTCTGTAAATGCTGACATAGCCCCAATGAACAATCCCACAACACAAAGGCAAAGAAGCAGTGAACAACCCATAAGGATGCTACGGTATTGTGGTTTTTTCCGCCAGTAAAGTACAAGGATAAAGACACAAAGGAAGATGATAACACCAGTGAGGAGGACAATCAACATCATCACCAGAGCAAAGGTTTCCGGTAACAGTGTAAGCCCCCCAGCAATCACCTGCGATGTTGATGCTCTCGTAATCAACGTATTGGGGAGGAGAAACAGTGTCGATGAAAAATCAATATCTGAGGAAACAGCATGAAGCTCCCACCAGGGAAATATTAGCGAAATGACAAGCAAGCTGATGATGAAACCAAAAAAACCATACTCAGGTATCCTCTTTAAAAGACCTACTAGCACACATGCAACAGCAAAAGCAACCACAAGACCAACCACAACCAACGGATAGATAGGCTCCTGATTGGTGATAAGATCAACACTGCGTTCACTAAGCACCTTTACAGTTCGTTTGCCTATGACAGTTCCCTTGGAGAGAACCTGGACCCCATAGGTTCCAGGGGGAAGCAAGACGGGACTAACAGATTCCTCTTTTGGTATTTCCAGGGTTTTTTCTCTGCGACTCAGCTGGATGATGACATCATCAAGCATCATTCCCCGAGAATCATACACATGAAAAGAAACTGGGTAGACCGCGGGAAACTCAATCGATTGATCAGAAGAAGGGATATGGATTTCTTTTTCCACAGTAAAAGACTTATATTGTATCTGCAGCAGGTATATGGCAGCAACAAGGTTCGTAAACCGATACGAATCAGAGCTGGTTTGATTGGGAAACAAAACAGTGGGTGTGTGCATCGCAGTGCTTGTTAACCGAGGAATGACGTCGATCTCGGGGGAAAGACCCCAGGAGTCCATGAGGGTGAACGCCCAGTCGTATTGTGTAAGCTCTATTGTTTTTTTCAAAGGAACAACGATTCGACTGTATCGTAATCGAACAGATTCATTTGCTACCTCAAAACCTTGATAGTGGATCAGTAATTGATACGGCTCCCTCCAGTTGCAGGGAGCAGAAAGCAGGGCAACACCATCGGTATTTGTCCAGTTCTCAGCGATAATCAAACCATCCTTTAACAGTATGACTTTGGCATCGCAAACATTATGTCCTTGTTGATCCACAAGAGAAATTACACAGGACCCCTGCGGTTGACAGACAAGACGCACAGAGGAATCCTTTGTAAGGTCTACAACCGTGCATCCGATAAAACGTCGTTGTTTTCCAAACAAGGGGTTTTCCTTAAAGACCTTTATGACATACCGACCAGCCTCAAGGTGCTCAAAGGAACATCTCTTGAACAATGAAAGGTTACGGAAATCAATCAGACGAACCACTGTGACCACTGCATCCTTTACGCCTGATCCTTCAGAGGAGACCATGGTGCTTCGTATGGGAAGACGATTTGCTGTACCCGCAAAAAACTTTGTTGAATCACGATAGACCTCGACGGTGATATAAGGAAACCGACGTCCGGTGACTGCAGAAAACACAGACCCAAAAGGAAACGAGGGAGCAGCATGAACAAAGACGGTGAGTGCATACTGTTCCGCAGAAGAACCATCTGCAAAGGATTCATCACTGTTTATCGATGGTTTCAATGGCACAAGTGCCTGGAAAATCCTTGCTTCTCTTTCGACTAACGAGACACCACCCGTAGGGGATGATAAGAATTCTGCATCGTATTCAGCGATAAAACCCGCAGGGATCACTGTATCTTTCACAGGAGAGTCCTTTTCATAGGCGTTACGGTCGCATTCGACTGCTGAAAGGATATAGTCCAATCCGGGAAAATGAGGATAGTTTGATTCATAGGCTTTCAGCTGTATGCCGTCACGTTCGTCTTCCCCGGATTTGACAACCGAGGTGGAACCAAAGACGATGGCATGAACAGACCCTGTGGTTCCTTCATCAAAGCACACCCAGGCATCTTTCCCCAAGTCAATATCATCTGATGTTTGCAGGAGCCAAAGTGCAGGGCTTTTTTGGGTAGACTCTGGGAACAGATCAACCTCGTGTTCCTCTATCGTACCCTGCTCAGAGGGGAAATGGAAAAAAGGATATATTTTACCAAAATTCAAATCCGGGATTGATGCGCTGCGAATACCAACGCATTGCAACGAAGCATAACTACCATCAGTGTTTGTTCCCTCAGCAACCTGGCATTCCCTCAACGCCTCATGGACGACATGGACCTGGATTCTATCCACCGAAGTCGGGTTGTAGAAATATTTATACACCGCGGTAGTCCGCAGGTTTCCATCGGTAGACCTACTGATGATTTTGAAGCAAACCATGAGATTGCCATCGCAGAGGATCTCTGTTGCCGTGAACTCTTGACTGGTTGAAGAATACTCAGAGAGCTCCTTGGCATTGTAGTAGTACACAAATTCAAAGGAAGCAATCGCTTCACCGTTTTTCGGCGCAACCTCACGGGAGTCTTCTTTTAGTTTTGTCACACACTGCGAGGTCGTATACCACAAGAACTTCCCTTCCTTTGCGACCACATATCGTATAGAGTCATGCTGACGGATTTGATAAAAATGAGACTCCAAGGGATACCCAGGGATAGGCTCATAGTAATACGAAGAGGTCTCAAGAGACACATGATCCGGATAAGTGACTGCTGCGGTCAGGGATTCATCATAGTAGACAAAATACCGTTCGGTTCCATCCACCTGCGCCGGGATGAGAAACACGAGGTTACAGGAGACAATATGTGTTTCATCACTATGAACAAGGTCATAGAGCTGGGATTCGAGTTCTTCTGGCTCGTCTTTGCCCTGGCAGATAACACGAACAGAATGGGTTGTTTCATTCACTGCCCAACAGGGGTTCTCAAAGCGGAGGGGAATATCAATCGGTTGGGAAGCAGCAGTTGAATTCCATGCAAAATGACCAAGGACAAGTTCAGTCCGATACGACCAATCCTCATCCCACCAATCACCCTGACCAGTGGAGAAATGCAGGGGCATTAGACAGAAAAGGAAGATTCCTATGAGGAAATAGACACGTTTCTTTTTTATCTTCATGACGGCGGACAAGCCCCCAATTCTTTTAAAATAAACATTAAGAGATAATTATCGGTTTGTGATATATTATTCTTTTTACCCTGAAAAACAGGGAAAAATCAGAGGATTTTCCCTTTTTTAATAATGGTATCAACGAGATTTACCCCGAAATGATAGGGGAGGAACTGATGGTTTGGGCAATCAAGGATGAGCATATCCGCTTGCTTTCCTTTCTCAAGACTTCCTACTCTTTGTTGCAACCCGATGGCACAGGCGGCGTTAAACGTCGCAGCGGTGATAGCTTCAGCAGGTGTCATCTGCATCTTCAGACATGCGAGTTGAACGATGAACTGCATATTTTCTGTCCAACAATTCGGGTTTAAATCAGTCGCCAGTGCAACGGGGACACCAAAATCAATAATCCTTCGTGCTGATGCATACTGTTGCATCATCAGACAAAAGGGGGTTGCCGGGAGAAGCACGCCGGTCACTTGTTGTCGTGCCATCGCCTGCAGACCAGCATCCGAGGATCGTAAAAGATGATCCGCGCTAATCGCACCAATCTTTGCAGCCAGAGAAGCTCCACCGGTATCAACAATCTCATCAGCATGAAGCTTCGGGAGGAGACCATACTGTTTTCCTGCGGTAAGGATCCTGCTTGCTTGAGCGACTGTAAAAACACCCTTCTCACAGAAGACATCGCAGAACCGCGCAAGACCTTTCACCTTGGGAAGCATCTCTTCGATAACAAGTCTTACGTATTCGTTTGATTTTTGACCTGAAGGGATCGCATGGGCGCCAAGGAACGTTGAGACAATATCCATCGGATGTGTTTCCTGTAGTTTTTTCTGAACCTTCAGCAGTTTCAGTTCAGTCTCCACATCAAGGCCGTACCCTGTTTTTGCTTCACAGGAGGTCGTCCCATAAGAAAGCATCGTCTCCAGACGTTTCTTACTTTGCTGGAACAACTGCGCAGGTGTTGCTTTGCGGGTTTCCTTCACAGTATAAAATATTCCACCACCACGTTTGAGGATCTCCATATAGGGCACGCCAGCAAGCTTTAAATCCAGCTCAAACTCACGAGACCCGGCAAACACAAGATGGGTATGAGGGTCGACAAACCCAGGCATCACCAGTTTTCCAGAAGCGTCAATAACGGTATCTGCCTTGTACGCGAGATGTGTGCCTACATCACGAATCATACCGTCCTTTATCGCAACAGAACCATTTTTCATGATACCAAGGTTCTTCATCTGCTTCTGTACACGAGGCTTAGACGGACCTTTTAACGTAAGCAATTCACTTGCATGGGTAATGAGGAGATCAACAGATTCCATAGATTGTCCCAAATAGTTAAATGAAGGACTCTTGATTAAGGTTTACGGTGAACCAAATATGGCAAGACTCATAGAATGCGTCCCGAATTTCAGTGAAGGAAAAAATAAACACACCATCGAGACCATTCATTCCTTGATCCAGAACCATCCAGAGGTGACATTGCTTGACTTTACCCCGGATGCTGATCATAACCGCACCGATGTCACTCTAATAGGTTCTCCAGAGGCAGTCAAAGCAGTGGTCATGGAGATTGCGTTGAAATGCGTTGAACTTATCGACATGAACAAACACAAAGGGGAACACCCTCGGATGGGGGCAATCGATGTCGTCCCTTTCATCCCAATCGCCGAGGTTGGAATGAATGAATGCATCCAACTGGCTAATGAGTTCGCTAAGGAGTTCTCTGAAAAAACCAAAGTGCCCTGTTATCTCTATGAAGAAGCAGCAAAACAGGAGACCCGACGGAATCTTGCAGATGTCAGACGAGGGCAGTACGAAGGACTTAAAGAGGAGATTGGAAAAAACCCTGAGAAAGTACCAGACTACGGGCCAAACAAGATTCATCCAACCGCGGGAGCAACCGCTGTCGGTGCACGATTTTTCCTAATCGCATTTAACGTCAACCTAGGTACATCAAACTTAAAGATCGCAGAAGACATCGCAAAGGTGGTCAGACACAGCAGCGGCGGGTACCGCTACGTGAAGGCAAAAGGATTCGAAATCAAGGAACGAGGAATTGTTCAAGTGTCTATGAATCTGACAAACTACCAAAAAACATCGATTTACCGGGTCTTTGAAACCATAAAAAACGAAGCAGAGCGCTACGGGGTTCCTGTGATCGGCAGTGAGATCGTTGGATTAGTCCCCTTGGAAGCACTCGTCGATAGCACGAATCATTACCTCCGGCTTGAGAAATTCACAGTCGATCAGGTTTTAGAAAAACGGCTCTTGGAAATAAAAAAGTGATTCCTATGACCAAGCTTGTGAAACTGAACATTAAAATGTTTCTTGATGAACTCGCATCAAGCAGCCCAGCCCCCGGTGGTGGGAGTGTCGCTGCCCTGGCAGGGGCGTTGGGTGCAGCGCTTTCCTCAATGGTGTGCAACCTGACCAAAGGAAAACAAGGCTATGAGACAGTACAAGACCAGATAACGGAAATGCTTCAGAGAAGTGAGCAACTTCGCAAAGAACTCACGGAGCTTATCGACAGGGACACAGAAGCATTTACGGAGGTCATGAAAGCATTCAAATTACCAAAAGAAACAGAAGAGCAAAAAGAACAACGAAAGACAGCTCTTCAGACCGCCTTTAAACATGCTGCAGAAGTACCACTTGAGACAGCAAGAAAATGCGTCGAGGTCCTTGATGTCGCCTACATCGTCGCGGAGAATGGCAATAAAAACTCTGTCAGCGACGCAGCAGTATCCGCATTAATGGCTCAATCAGGTGTTCAGGCTGCGATGCTTAACGTACGTATCAACCTGAGTTCCATAAAAGATCCTGAGTATGTCCAACAAGTGACCGCAGAATTACATGAGCTACTTCAGAATGCCATGGAAAAATCAGCAGTGATTCTTGGTATCGTCGAAAAGAACCTATAAACTCCAACAGAGGTGTATACAGAGTGGCATCCATAAAAACCCTCTTTAATATTTTATTTGATTCCTATGGACCTCAACACTGGTGGCCTATTGATGAGAGGTATCATCAGAACCAACACAGCGACCCTCGTTTTGAGATTATTATGGGGGCTATTCTTACACAAAATACCGCCTGGACCAATGTGGAAAAAGCACTCTGCAATCTGAAAAATCAGAGAGCTCTCACAATCAATACGATAGCCCATCTTGAGGAAGATAGTCTAAAAAAAATGATTCAACCATCAGGGTTTTTCAATCAAAAAGCACAACGTCTGAAGCTTTTTTCAACCTATCTGCAAACAAAATACAAAGGGGATTTGCAGAAATTTTTTTCACGAGATACAAGGGAGATCCGCCACGAGCTTCTGTCATTACAAGGGATCGGACCAGAAACCGCTGATTCCATCCTCCTATATGCGGGAAATCACCCTGTGTTTGTCGTTGATGCCTATACGAAACGGATCTGCCAGCGATTCCCAGTTCCGGTGGATACCGAATCCTATGAACATGTTCAACTTTTCTTCGAAAAAGAACTCATCAACACGACACCAAACAGTGACCTTGTCTTGCGCTACAAAGAACTCCATGCCCTTCTGGTACGACTAGCAAAAGAACACTGCTGGAAGAAAAAACCACTCTGTTCCACCTGCCCACTGAGAGATTTATGCAAGAAGCTCCTCTAGTTTCCCACGCAGCACCTCAGCAGGGATATCTGGTAGGGAGATAAGCTGTGAGTTGCCGACCTGGCCTTTCCCGGAGGGTTTTACTCGTATAAAACCAGCTTGTTCGATTTCTTTGAGATAGTTCCAAAACATGGTATGTGCCCTTGCCTCCTCTGAATACTCCTCGCAGGTGATCGCGTATGTTTTCTCGACTTCCCCGGTGTTCGCATATGCAGCGTTTTCCTTCTGGAGTCGTTTGGCGATGGCAAGCAGGGTCAGCAGATGGTGTTTTCCCAGATTCCGTAGTTTGGTTTCTGTAACAATCGAATAGGTCTCTGCTTTTGCGGCACGCACATGCTCAGGCATCACCTGCTTTGCATGTTTCTCGTCCGCATACATCCCTGCCTTCCAGAGAAGCTCTATGGAAAAACGTGCGTCACCAGACTCACTGGCGATGTCAGCGACGAGATCTACACTTTCGCCCAGGACCGTGTTTGCATGAAACGCTAGGCGTACACGCTGCCGTATGATATCAGAGAGCTCTTCACGGGTGTATCTCTCCAAAACAATCGTGTTACTGCGTTTGAAAGTACTTAAGGTGGCCATCTCGAATTCGGCCAAGACATCTTTTTGTGAAATCATGAGAACGGAGACAGGAGTTGTTGTCCTCATAGCTTCGTCATTGAACCTGGTGAGGTCATAGATAAGGGTTGAACCGTCTTTTTTCAACAATGCATCGACCTCATCAAGGACAAGGATGAGTTGGGCTTCCTTCCGTTGGAGATGGGTTCTGAGGATCTGTAACATCTCCTGCACCGAGAAACCCCGGTCAGGGAAACGAGGATCAAAATGGGTCAGAATACCAAGGAGGACCATAGAATTCGTGGATCGTTTTCGACAATTGATATGGATGTATTCGAAGATCTTTCCTTGTTTTCGTGCAATCTGAACAAGTGATTGACAGAAGTATTTTGTCAGAGCGGTTTTTCCGGTCCCTACGGGTCCACGGATATAGGCGTTTTGGGCGACGTTGACAAAGAGAGGTTTGAACATCTGAGCGAGTTTTTTTATCTGTTCTGTTCTGTGAGGTAGTTCAGCTGGTACATAATCAAAATCCAGTGCACGAAGATCTTTAATGACCGAAGAGGAGAATAGCTCATCTTCAATAATACTACCCATGGCACAGGGTATATTCTATCTTTAATAAAGCTTTATCTTCTTCGTTGGATAAAGGTTATACACCCATATGATATTTGTGACTGAGTGCAATGGGAGACGAAAATTCGGTTCAAAAATCCTTAGACTTTGTGAAAACCACCTTTCAACAGTATTATGCATCTAATAACGTGGCACTCCCGGATCGTTTTGGGCGACGGGAATTTGCTTTTGTCCTCTTTGGAGGAAAAGGGATGCTGCGGCATCTGGGTTTTGAGAAACGTGAGATGATTTGGGATTTCCTCTCAGAGCGAGCACCGCAGCATGCATACTACTCATCTGCCTATTACCAACATCCAGATGCACCAAAGATGGTTGAGAAGAACTGGATGGGTGCGGAGCTTATCTTTGACTTAGACTCAGACCACCTCCCAAATGCAGAGAAGATGGGGTATGTGGAGTCGTTACGAGAGGTGAAAAAAGAGTTCATTAAATTAATTGATGAGTTTTTACTGGGGGATTTTGGGTTTAAAGAAAAACACATGGAGTTGTATTTCAGTGGAGGACGAGGATATCACTGTCATGTCAAAGACCCAGCGGTTCTTGATTTGGATAGCAATGAGCGGCGAGAGATCGTCGATTATATCACGGGACGGGATCTGCAGGATTCGTTAATCTTCCATGAACAAGCAACAGGGAGAAAAAGATATGGGAGTCATTCCTTTGCAAGCGGGAAAAGTCTCAAGATGCCGACCCCGGATCAAGAAGGGTGGAAAGGTCGGATTAGCAGAGGAGTCATCGATCTTGTAAATGAAATAAAAAAAAGTGATGATCCTTTGAGGAAATTAGAGGAATATGGTGTGAATAGAAATGATGCGGAACGTCTCGTCGCAGAACTTTCAGAGGAACGAATGAGACGGATACAAGATGGGTTGTTAGATCAATCAAAGACAATCCGCAAGTTCTTCCTGAATAGCGCGTTGCGGAAGACCGCGGTTTCACTGAGTGCCGGTGAGACCGATGAACCCGTCACCTGTGATGTGAAGCGGCTCATCCGATTACCTTCGTCGTTGCATGGGAAAACCGGTTTTAAGGTTGTGAAAATCCCAGTCGAGGCATTGAAAGAGTTTGATCCATTGAGAGATGCTGTGGTGTTACCGGAGGATCCAGTTTGGATCATGAACCAGAAACAGCTTAGCATCGAGATGAACAATCAGCAGTATCATCTGGAGGTAGGAGAACAGGAGGTCCCTACCTATCTTGCGGTCTTTCTCCTTGGGAGGAAACAAGCAACACTTGTATAGAGATTTTTTATCTTAAGAATATCACGGAACACTAGAGAGGAGAAAGAATAAATCAGAATGTATTGTGGAAAGAGTAATCCCTGTGTGTATGAAACAAAGGCAGATTCTGTTAGATGAATCTGATGCCTTCAAGGTTCAATGGTGCCGCTGTGTTCATATTGAGCCGTTTATGGATCGTCGATGACAGATCGATACATTTTGATTCTTCACCATGCCCGAATATGACACGCTCAGGCCGAGGTGACATGTTGTTGATAAAACCAACAAGCTGCCTCCGATCGCTATGCCCAGAAAAGCCATCACAGGTCTCCACGTTCATCTCAACAGGCAGACTGACGATGTTCCCTCCAACATTCATCGGGACTTCCTTTGCACCCCGTTGGATCCTCCGTCCAAGGGTTCCTTCTGCTTGATACCCGACGAACACTAAGGTGTTTTTACTATCAGCGGACCAGTGTTTAAAATATTCCATGACCGGCCCACCGTTCATCATACCACTCGTCGCAAGAACCACACAAGGGTCTTTATCACCAAGGATTTTTTCCCTCATCTCACCACTATCGACTCGTTTGAAGATCTCAGAAAGCAAGGGGTTGTCTCCCTGCTGGAAGATCTGGGTCCGTAGTTTGTTGTTCAAATACTCAGGATACGCGGTATGAATAGCGGTTGCCTCCCAGATCATCCCATCAAGGTAGACGGGGATTTCTGGGATTTCTTTCATTTTCACTAGACTTTCCAGGACAATCATGACCTCTTGGCTTCTTCCGACCGCAAACACAGGAGCCAGGACTTTCCCTTTCTTCTTCATGGAAGTCCGAATGATATCCTTCAATCGATCGGTCGCCTCTTTCCGGCTTGGTTGGAAATCATCATGACCCCCATATGTCGATTCAATGACTAAGGCTTCTGCCCGTGGGAAATGGTTGATCGCAGGGTTGAACAGCCAGGTACGCTCAAATTTGATATCACCGGAGAACGCGATGTTGTATAACCCGTCGCCGACGTGGAAATGGCAGATAGACGAACCAAGAATATGACCCGCGTTATGGAACGTGAGCCGTATATCAGGGGTGATATCGGTGGTATCCCCATAGCCCATCACAATGCAATGTTTAATGACATTGCGTATGTTCTCAGAGGAGTAAGGGACCTTTTTTGCATCTGCTGCAGCGACTTTTATGTAATCCATCTGAAGCAGGGTCATCAGATCTCGTGTTGGTGGGGTGCAATAGATAGGACCATCATACCCATATTTGTATAAAATGGGGACAAGCCCACAGTGGTCAAGATGCGCATGTGTGATGACCACCGCATCGATTTTTTCCAAAGGAAGGACTTCCGGGAGATGAATATATGGTGACCCGTTGTTCTCTGCAGAAACATCGATACCACAGTCAATCAACACCTTGCTATCTTGTGTATGCAGCATGGTGCAGGAACGACCGACTTCACGGTACCCTCCAAGAGCGATCATACGGATGTATTTCTCCCCTGTCGAAGCACCACGATGTATCTTCCGACCGATTTTCCGTAAGATGTCTTTCCGTTCGTCACTCATGGACCGTAGATATCCGCGGATCTCCTGAACGGTCTTGGATTGGATCGGCGGAGCACGCACGATACTTGGTGCCCAGTTGATCTTCTTGCGTATCTCGTTTAACAATTGGCCTTCTCGTCCGATAGCAGCACCAGGTTTCAATGCCTCAATAGTGACCTCACCGACATCTGGTTGGAAATAGATATTGGTTATTTCCGCTTCTTTCGGGATGATCTGTCGGATTTTCTTCTCTGCGATTTCAACATCAGTAAGAACTGAAGGGTCAGGGCGGACCACGATACGTTTCTGAAGACTTTTTGCCATGTTCTTTACTAAATCCTTATTGTTGGCAAACTTATCCGGTGTCTTGGTGTAAATAACCAGAAGCGCCCCTTCAAATTCAACTTCGGAGATATCAACACTTGCAGGTATTGAACCTCGTATTTTGCCTCGAATTTCTGCTAAAACATCATCAACGGTCATAATCTACCTTTCTTTAACGCTTGTAAAACGGACTTTGTACGTTTATTATATCAGTATTACGTTTTCTTCTGAGAAAACGGATGAACTACTTCCCCATCTTTTGCAACCGCTTCTTTATTTCATCCTCAGGTACCATTTTGAATTCCTTTTCGGTAATCACTGCGACATCAGCTCCGTTTCCTGAGGCAGAGTCTCGGCCCATGGCAGCGGTGATCGCCCTCAATGCAAGGTCGATACCATCATTTATCGTCATATCATCTTTATAGGAATCCTCTAGTACACCAAACGCGTAGGGTGACCCGGAGCCTCCAGCGGTGTATTTATCTGGGATAGAACCGCCAGCTGCATCTAATGAATAGACATGTCCTCCAGTGGAATCCCATCCACCAAGTATTAATTGCACATAGTAAGGATAGAATTTCCGCGAGTTCAAGATATTAGACATCAGTGTTGCTGCGCTTTGTACAGACATTTCTACGTCTCTTTTTAGGCTGTATAATTTTGTTTCCGCGCTCAGATACCGAGACAGTACCTGCAAATCTCCGACAAGTCCTGCGGTCGCAAGGGCAAGATGATTATCGATTTGATAGAGCTTTCTTGTAGACTTATGGGCAATAAGTGTTCCCATTGTCGCTCTTCGTTCTGTTGCAATTACAACACCGTCTTTACATACCAAGCCAAGGATGGTGGTACCAGTTTTCTTTAACTCTTCTGTCATAAATTACTCTCCAGTAAACACCAGAAAAACACTGGATAACGAATCTCGTATCTTTTATTTATACTTTGTGGAGGGGTTATGCGAGGAGGCCGACGACATGCGACCGCCTCGTTTGCATTTAAATAATGTGTAATTCTTTGCCTAATTTTTCGAATTTAGTAAGAGCGAAATCCAAATCCTTCTTCGTAAGCCCCGCGTTCATCATGGTTCTGATCCGGGCTTTATCCCGTGCAACCATTGGGAACACGATTGGGAGGGCAAAGATACCTTCATCGAATAATCGATTGCTCAGCTCTTTTGCTTTCCCTGAGTCACCGACAATGACCGGGGTGATAGGCGTTTCGCTTCCGCCAGTGTTAAATCCAAGTGAGTTTAATTCCTTTTTGAAATATCTGGTGTTGTCCCAGAGTCGTTTGACGTGCTCAGGTTCAGTCTCCAAGACATCGATAGCAGCAAGCTGAGCCCCGGACACAGCAGGGGGATGCGAACCAGAAAGTAACCATGTGCGTGATTTATTATAAGCGAAGTTCACGAGATCTTGACTGCCTGCGATAAGACCACCGACGACACCAAAGGCTTTACTAAATGTCCCCATCTCGACATCGATTTTTCCCTCGATATGGAAATGGGCACCAATCCCACGTCCATCTTCCCCTATCACACCTTCTCCGTGAGCATCATCGACATAGGTCATCGCTCCAAACTCATTGGCAAGTTTTACTATCTTATCCATAGGAGCGATGTCTCCATCCATGCTAAACACACCATCGGTGATGATGAGGATACGACGATATTTCTTATCAGCATCTGTTAACACTTTTTCGAGGTCGGCCATATCGCGATGCTTGTAGATGGCACGATCTGCTTTGGTGAGCCGGACGCCATCAATGATGCTTCCATGGTTCAGCTCATCACTGATAACAATATCCCCTTCAGCAACAAGTTGTGGAATGAGACCGGAGTTCGCAGCAAAACCAGTTTGGTAGATAAGGGTAGACTCCGTTCGTTTGAACCGAGCAAGCCTTTTCTCCACTTCAGTATGAATTTGCAACGTCCCTGCAATAGCACGGACCGAACCTGAACCAGCCCCATATTTTTTTGCAGCATCAATTGCCCCTTTGATGAGTCGGGGATGATTGCTAAGGTTTAGGTAGTTATTCGAACACATCATAATGACTTCTTTACCGTTGACAATCGAATGAGGTTTCGATCCGCTCTCAAGAATCCGGATATTCCATTCAAAATGATTTTTTACAAGTTCATTGTATTCATCTTTTAAAAATTGATTCGGGTTTCGTTTTGTAATTTGTGTCATCATCGTACCTCCAAGTATAACAATCCCCCCAAGGGGGTCTGGAAATATGATTCGCATATTAAAAGCTGTTGGTTTGGAGTTTTACGACCCTGCTGAGACGGTATCCGATAACGACCATCAGATACCCTTGTTTCGCAAAGAGGCCGTCAAGTTTTTTATCTCCCGTATCTACACGTAAAACAGGGGTATGCATCAGCTTTGAAGGGGTCGATACAACGATGATGTTGTCGATTCCTATTCTGTCGATAACCGTGGGGCTGAGCTGAAGGTTCCCACGACCAAGGATGAAACCTTGTGCCCCAATTGGACTTAACAGTATCTTAGCCTTCGGATACTTTTTCAGAAGTGTTAGAATTTGTTGCTCGTTGAGATCTTCACCAACGAGGTGCTTCTTGTAGACAGCATCGATACCTAACAAGGTGTGCTGTATATTGAGTTTTTTTGCGATATAATCAATGGTCCCACCAGAGCAGAACAAAAACAACCAATCCGGGTGTCGTTCGAGTTCATCTTTGACATGTTCAGCAAGCTCGTCTTTTACTTCCTCGTCGGTGACCGATTCAAACATTGCTTTTCCAACCTGAATATAGGTTGGTTCGATTATTCCTTTTACAATACCGAACAAGCGGACCTTCCATTCTCCTTTGCGGTAGAGGTCCTCATCAAGATCCATGATTTCGACATCGCCAATGGTGAGACGGTTGTTGATGAAGTCATGAAGCATTTTTGCTGTTGCATTCGTATTGATGCCAAAGACACCTGAATGCATTTTTACTCCTGAAGGAATCCCAAGGACCGGAATTTTTTTATCGATAATCGTGCAGATATCCCGAGCAGTCCCATCCCCACCACAGAAGACAAGGAGATCAATATGTTGGGAGAGTAGTTTTTTACACGCATTCTTTGTATCGTCAGCCGAGGTAGAAGTCGACAAAGGAGTATAGACGACCCGAATGTTTTTCATCCCGGTGGCTTCCAACTCGGTTTGTCCCATGTCGCCTTCGCAGGTGACCCAGATAAGATCAGAGTGATTTGTAGTAATTGCTGAAAACGCCTGCAGCATTTCTTCGGCTTTTTTCCGTGCAACAGGGTGTGCCCCCAACTGGATCGCTTTCTCAAGGACCCCGTCGGTCCCTTTCAGTCCCACGCGGCCACCCATCCCTGCAACAGGGTTGACCAGAAAACCAATTTTTATGCTCATCACATCGTCCAAGGGTTGTTCTCAATAGAAACAGGATTTAATAATTCATTGGTCAGAGTGTATTCTTTCATTTTGAGATTTTTCCACGATGCGTTTAAATAGGTTAAAAGACAGAAGAGAAGAGTGGTGAGGAAGGGCGACGTTCGGCGGGGTCTTGTCTTCCCGATCTGCGCTCTTGTCTTCCGGTGACGCTGGTGTTGCGTAGCTGCGTTGCGTCGGTGTGGCGCTGTGACGTGCCTCCTTTCCCCTCCTTCCTTACCTTTATGGGTTGTTGGTTTTCTTTTTTGAGTACTGTTTGATTCTCAATTGTACAATATCAAGATCAATGGTGCCTTTGGAGTATGCTTCTAGAAAGGTCCGGGCATCGATACTATACATCCGGGAATCGCACATCAAAAAATATTCAGAGCAGGCAGCATGTTTCACTTCAGCGATGACTTGTTTTGTGATTACCGAGGTGAAATGGAAATCCTCTGAGAGGAACAGGTCGACACCGTTTTTTAAGAGAGATACAAGAATATTACAGTCGTTTACAACATGGTCGGCTGGTACCCCATGATCCTGCATCGAACGCAGACAGGCTTGACCTAAGGCATCAGAGAGCAAGCGGTTCTTAAAATCTATGACTGTCGCCTGTGCATGATTCCAGCGTTTTATCGCTTTTTTATGGGTCTCATCGGTGATACGACCCCAAATCTTAAGCTGCTGTAGTTCAGAGGCAACCGTTGTGGTAACAAAACAAGGGATACGATCACGTGCTATCACCTTGATGACCTTATCGATGGTTGAATCGGTCTTTACTAAAAATGACGTGTCAAATGAAACGCTTCGTATCTGAAGTTGTTCGACCATCTTTTTCTCCCTCATTTCGTAATGATAGTATGGATTTTTTTTTCTTGAAAGAAGTAGCGGACCTATGGGGATTCGAACCCCAGTATCCGGCTCCGAAGGCCGGAAGGATATCCAGACTACCTCATAGGCCCATAGTCTAGAATGGAATGATACATCTACTATAAAACTTAGATTGGTTCCAAATCGGATACGAAAACATCAAGGGAAAGAAAAATAAAAAAAAGGAAAAAAAGCTGTCGAAAGCTTTTTTATTTTAGCGAACAAAGTCGATGTTTCCGACTTTGGGGTTTGCCATAACTCGTCGTTGTGGGATCACTGGTGCAGTCGGATTTGTCCGGCGCTCAGGACGGGAGGTCAACAGATTCGGTGATTGAACACCGGTCATAATTGCCATAACCCGGCATTTTCCCTCAAAGGCAGGATCCACTCGAGCCCCGAGAATGACATTGGAGTAACAATCCATATCCTCGGTGAGGGCTTTTGCGACTTCCTGGACGTATTTCAAACTCATGTTGGGACCACCGGTGATGTGAACAAGCGCGCTGTGGGCGCCATGGTAATCGACGTTGAGGAGCGGATGATTTAACGCTTCTTTTACGATTGTGTCCACCCCAGCATCCTCATCGGCTTCTCCCCAGAGCATCACCGAGAGGCCACCGGAATCCATGACTGCTTTCATATCAGCAAAATCAAGGTTTATCAATGAAGGAACAGAGATTGTCTCAGAAATTCCCTTTACGGTTTCTGCGACTAGTTGATCCATGACAGAGAACGCCTGGTTGATTGGGAGATTGGGTACGAATTCCATCAGCCGGTTGTTATCAAGAACAACAGTGCTGTCTGCAGTGACTCGGAGTTTATCAAGACCTTCATCTGCTTTTACCAGACGTGCGCGTTCGACATTAAACGGTGTTGAAACCATACAAGTGACAATGGCACCGCTTTTCTTGGCGATCTCGGCTACAACAGAGGACGATCCAGTTCCTGTCCCACCACCCATTCCAGCACAGACAAAGACTAAATCTGCGCCTTGCAACATTTCTTCAAGTTCTCGACTTGATTCTCGTGCGGCACGCTCTCCCATCTCAGGGAACCCACCGGCACCAAGTCCTCGTGTTAAGTTTTTTCCGATGAGAAGTTTTTTATCGGCATCGACGAGGTCCAGTGCGATCTTATCGGTGTTGATAGCGATGGTTTCTGCTCCTTTTACCCCTAATTTATGGAGCCGTGTAATCGTATTTCCTCCAGCGCCACCACATCCAACGATAACAATCCGAGCATTACCAAAGAGTCCGTCCTCAATCTTCTGCTTGCTTTCCTCACTAATTTTATTTTCTATCGCAGCCTCAACAAAGGACTGCATTCTATTTTCGGCCATTTCTTCGTTCCTCCTATTCTGGTAGTTGGGAAGGCCGTCCTCTGTGGACGGCCTTCACTAAAGGGGTGCATCCCATCCCCTGCTTTTACCTTGATTTTACTTTTTCATGTAAGGTTCTATAGCAGCGGCCGCAGCTTCCAATTCCTGGATTTTTTTGAATTTGTCGGCTTTTGCAAGAATACGGTTTGAGTGATTGTCTATATATTCTTTTACCGCATGCCGTACCACCTCAGATCGTGTTGAAAACTCTCCCAATCGAATGAAAACGTCGATTTGTCGGAGATCGATTTGAGGTAATCGGATTGTGATGCGGTCGTTTTCCATAGTTCTCCTCACATTTTCCTGTCCGTCAGTTTGATGTCATATTTCTGCCAGATGTACGAATTTTCGTACGTCGGCAAATGTCAAACGGCATCATTTGTCTGACAAACGTAGAAACGAATACGTGCTTTGTTTAAATAACTTTCTATTTTTTAGGTCTGTTTCAACACACAAAACAACAAAATTTTTTTGCGAAAAAAACCTCATTTTCTATCTGGAAATTGATGAAATTTTTTGACTAATTCATAGAGTTATGCAGGTACTAATGCACATGCTAACGCTCGTGATTATCTGGCTTTTTTTAGAAAAAAAATTGACTATGGAACGATATGCCCAAAGGCGACCGTGCCAGAAATTTTTTCAATCTTCACCTTCACCGTTGCCCCTTTGATAGCACCGGGGATATAGATAACGTATTTGTCAAAAAAAGCGACACCATCACCGCGTTTGCCGATGTCCTTTATGGTCAGCTCGTAGGTCTCTCCTTCCTTAAAAACCTCGGTCGGGACAACAGTTTTTCTTTTTTTCATAGACCCGATTGACCGAAACGCACCGCATGCGTCACAACGAATGAGAAGTGTCCGATCCTTTTTTACTAAATGAGTATCAGGCCGATTACACTCAGAACAGATCACATAGGTATCAACATACTCATCAAGTCTATCCTGAATCGTCTTTATTGGGATTTTCCCCTGGAAAATAACCCGTCCGCTTGAGATATCACCAGCGGTCCCAACGCTCCCTAATAAAAATTTCAGAAAATGATCCGCTTCACGGTTCAGGACATCAATGATTTTATCAAAATTTTTCAGAACCGTCGTGTTTCCCTCGTAGAAGACGTCAACTTTTGGTACCTTAAAACGATCGTCGTCGATACGTTCCTTAGCCGTCGCATCATGAACGCGTTTCAACAAGTCAGCATAATTCACTTTATTCATAGTGTAAGATGGCGAAATACAAAGACGGATAAAAATCTTCCGTAGATGAAAAAAAAGAAAAGAAAAGGATATAATACCGTTTTCTACAGAGGTATTTGATTGGGTTGCAAACGGGCACCCATTACAAAAAAACCATCTTTCATTGCCTGTTCAGCAAGGTCGACTTGCGTTGTATATATCTTTTTATTTTCTTTTGTCCAATGCCAAATGAATTCGGCCATGAATAACTCTCCCCCAACCAACGCGGTTGTAAACGAAGAAAACACCGCGCGTTTAAATACCTTTTCAAAAAAATAGGTTCATGGTCTTATTGTTTTTGCCAAGTAAATTCCCTCATCGGAAAAACCTACTTTCCGGTAGTATGGCTTCACACCAACGCCACTGAGCACGAATAAACGTTTTTTCCCAAACTCTTCGGAGCAGATACGTTCTGCTTCGCTAAGCAGTTTTTTCCCATACCCCCGGTGTTGGTATGCCTCAGGGCTCCGTTCTCCAAGCGATGCCTCACGCCCAAGGACCTTAAGTTCTCGGATAATCATACAGGGTTCCTTCTGAAGCTCCGGTCGATGGGGGCTCCCAAGGTCACGCAACCGAAGATACCCAACCAAGACGTCTTGCTGCTCATTTTCAAGTGAGATGAAGACCTCTTCGCCACTGCTTGCTTTATACCGACGAATAACCATACGAAGGGAATCCTCAGTCAAAAGTTTTGTTTTTTCAGCGGAAACATGCCCAATTTCCCGACAGCGAATGCACCTGCAGGTTGTCTTTTGTTTCTGCATCTCTTTTTCAACATATTGTCGAAGATTGCTTTTCTTGATTCCTGTACAAATTTCTTGTGAGGGGATATCCCGCTGTATCCGCTGTATCCGCACCCATTCAGGGACATCCTTTTTAATGCGAGCGATGAGAAGAGAAGCTTGTTCCGTTGAAAGCGGAGTGTATGTTCCTTGCTTCCAAAGGTGATATAACTTGGTTCCTTCAATGACGAGTGTTGGATAAATTTTAATCATATCCGGTTTGAAGCGTTCATCGGTAAAGAGGGAATGGAACGCCTCAATGTCTTTTTTTTCGGTGCTGCCAGGAAGCCCGGGCATCATGTGATAACACACCTTGAATCCTGCGTCTTTTGCGATACGCGTCGCAGCAATAGAATCAGAAACGGTATGACCTCGATCCATCCCGGACAAGTTCGTGTCAAATACGGTCTGTACCCCTAATTCAACCCTAGTAGCACCTGCATACAGCGCATGATCAGCATGGTGCAACCGGAACCAGTCCGGTCGTGTCTCGATGGTCAAACCAATGCATCGGGACGGAGCTGCCTCGTTTTTCTTTTTCGCATTTTCTAGCGTTTTAGATTGCTGGTTATTCAGTGCATCAAAACATCGTTTCACAAACCAGTCTTGGTAGTCAGGCAGCCGCGCAGTAAAGGTCCCCCCCATGATAATCAGGTCCACTTTATCGGTCACATGCCCGATTGCATGGAGTTGTTCGATTCTGCTACGAACCTGAAGGAAGGGGTCAAAATTATTGCAACAGGCACGCATCGCCGCTGGTTCATACCCTGTGTAGCTTTGTGGGGTGTTACGCTCAGGACCACCTGGGCAGGGGATGCATTTTCCATGAGGGCATTGCGCAGGTGAAGTCATAGCAGCAATGATTGAAACCCCGGAGAGAGTCCGAGTTGATTTCTTGCGCAGGAGGTTCTGCGCTGCCCCGTTTTCCAGTCGGTCGGTTGGTAGTTTTGCAAGAATCTCACTGTCTCGGGGGATTGTGCGCAGATGATATTTTTTACATAACTTGACTTTGGTTCTGTGCAGTTCGTCTTTTGATTGAATCTTTTTTGAGAGAATAAGTTCTACGACGTCCTGGTGAAACGGCATTCATCGGCCGTATATTGCCCCTGGCTAAAAACCTTTGTTCAAGAGTGGTGTACCAAATCCACTGGCATCGTCGTCAGAAATTTCATAGCCGCCTTACCGGTATTGTCTTTAAAAAAAAGAAAAAGGAGAATTGAAGAATCCTGGAATGGTCGTTGATGTGACTGGGATTTTTCTTGATATATATCCTAATCAAACTCAAACACATACAGGATCTCATAGGTTGGGAGGTACTGCAGGACGATGATTCCGGTGCAATTCGTTATCATATCACCAATGGTTACGTTCCCTTGAGGGAATGGATCGCAACTCCCAGCACCGATCTCAGAAAGATCATCCCAAAGAATATCTGCTGCACTGGTGTAGGTGACCGTCAAGGTGTTATTGGTTTCATCCGGTGTAAAGCCGATGACTGGTGTCTGAGGCGGACGGTTAGATGGATCAATGATCCCCAAAAGGATTCCAATTTTTACCCAGCGGAGCAGCCGGATACCCCAGGTCATCGTCCGCCAGAGTGTGAATTTCGATTGGAAGTATACAAACAGAAGTGCACTGAGATACACACGGAAGACACGATAGTTAAATATCTTCCAGAAGATTTTCTCAAGGAATGTTTGATTATCATCCTTTGGTTGTGGCTCTTGGTTCTTTGCAGCAGAGCGGTCCGTTACTTTTTGTGTGAAAGTGGATGAGACAGGTGTGTTTTCCATGGTATTAACCAGGGAATTGAATTTTTTTGCAATTTCCGGGTAATCTTGTGAAAGTGTATTGATAAAAACAACGATTTCTTCCGCATCCATATTTTTTATGGCTTCAAACGATAGGCATGGTTCTGTTGCTTTTCGTTCAATGGTTTGAATCTGAATCGCATTTGTTAGAGGAACAAAGGCTATCAGAAAAACAGCAATAATACTTCCAAGTACGATCCTTCTCTTCATAGATTGTCACCATCTCCATAATATAAATATCTCTCATATAAATATTACTATAATCATTTTATTACTATACGTATTTATGAATCCCAGAACCCACGTGTTTTTGCATACTGAAGTTCTGCTTGAAGAATGTCTCGTAAAAATTTTATTTCAAGTTCTTCGGATTTCATCAGTTCAAGTTTGTTATATCGTCCGAGGATGCGAGCTGCGGTATCTGGGCCTATGCCACGGCCAACTAACGCAAGGACTGCAAACGGTCCATAGCTGAGCACAAGACTTGCGTTTTTATGGAGACGTTGGACTTCTTTGTTTTCTTCAGCGGTGCGATGTTTCTTAGAGAGCAGTGGCAGGAATTTTTTATTATAACGACGAATCACTGCGATTTTAATTGCACCGCATTTTGAACATGTTGGCTGGCGAGAGACCCGTTCAACAACCGTATTCCATGAATGATGACAGTTTGTACAGACGAGTGTGATGTCGGCATCTTCCAATCGTTTCTTCAGCGCCATTAGGATTGTCCGGTCAGCACGCTGAGGCACCATTAGTCCGCGGATTGTTTCAAACCCGGCAAGAGCTATAGGGGATAAGCCCTGTGTGTGAATCGCGATGTCACCGCTCTGTATTCTTTCTAATACCTGTATTGTATGGTGGATGTCCATTCGTTCCCAGAGAAGTTTATCTAAGGCTTCTTCAAGGATTAAGGACTGTTCGAAAAGGTTAAACAACCGCTTCATTCCAATAGTCTTATAATCAAAATCTTTTCGTAGGGCACCGAACTTGCGTGCAACATGAACCAGCTGCCAACGGAGGTACGTTGAATTACGCAGAATCGTTCTCATCAGATACTCTAGCATCTCTGGTTTTGTCGTCAGAAGGATTTCCTTGATTCTCTCGGGAGGCATGCGGCCTGGAAGCTCTAAATTAATACGATATGCATCACTATTAATACCAATACTTTCACCAATAGCCTGTGCGAGTACTGCCGATATCAACCGTCCGAGGGTTTCGTTTACCTTAGTTCCAAAACACGTGTTGAGCACCATGGTTTTTTCTTCAACATCAAATGTAATGGTGGTATCATCAGGAACGACAAACCCTGCTTTTTTTTGGTTTGCGATGTAATCGGTGAATTTCTTCATCGTCATCCCATCACAGGGATAGGCAGAGATATCGGTGTTCTCCGAGACGTATCTTCGTAGCATGCCGACTTCCTGGGCTACTTCATAGGGGACTGGGATGTCCTCGCCAGCCCATGAGGGGACAGCCCCGATCTCCTTGATCGGTGAGACCAACAGTTCGTTGTCTTCCCTTTTTACGATCATCCATGGTCTGCCTCGAAGGATGAATTTTTCTCCCTCAAAACCAGAGCTAAGGACAAAACTTTCATCCAAGGTTCCAATGGATTTTCTGGTGCTTATATCAATCACAGGATACGTTTTTTCGTCCGGGATCATCGAGATATTATCAAGGAAATAATGCCGCGAATTTGTTCGTTTTGCTAGGAGTATTTCGTTGTGTTCCTCTTCTAACCATATCGATCGTTGGTTTTTTAACTGAAACATCACTGATTCGAAGAGAGCCCAGGGGAGAGTAGCGAAGGGATAGGATCGGGTGATAATTTCATAGGTGGTTTTTGCGGTGATACGCCCATATTCCAATGCTATGGAGATTATTTGATTCGAGAGGACCGATAATGGATTCTGTCGGACAAGGAACCGTTCCAAGGTCCCGGTCAGTGCTCTGCGTGCGATCACCAGGCTTTCTGAGAGGTCTTCAGGGTTTGTTGCAAGTATCATCCCCTGGGAGGTCTGACCAACTCGATGGCCTGATCGTCCGACTCGCTGGACGATGCGGGTTACCTCTCGGGGCGAATTGTATTGAATGACAAAATCCGTATCACCAACATCGATTCCAAGCTCAAGGGACGAGGTACAGACCAATGATTTCAACGTCCCGTTTTTAAAGTCGTTTTCTGCCTCTATTCTTGCGTTTTTTGAAAGCGAGCCATGATGCACACCGATTTTCTGATTCTCCTGCCACAGATGAAAACGAGACGCGAGGATCTCAGCCCCATCCCTCGTATTAATAAATAAGAGGGTGGATGTATGTTCATCGATGAGTTCCTTACATCGTCTCAGCAACGCAAATGAACTTGGTTCAATCGATAAACGATTCGCATGAGCGTAATCTTCTTTTTCCACAGAAGGCATCTCTACCCTGATGTCAATATGTTTTGTCACATCGACTTCAAGGATTTCGACAGGTCGAAAACCGGAGGCGTCTTTTCCACCAAGGTATCGAGCAACCTCACTTGAGAGACCAACCGTTGCAGAAAGACCAATGCGTTGGAACTCATGACCGGATCCTTTTGTGATTTCCCATAAGCGTTCCAATCCGACCGCTAGTTGTGCTCCACGCTCATCACCGGCAAGCTCATGGACCTCATCGATAATAACCCAACGAACGCAGTTGAGGTGTTTCCGAATCCGTTTCCCTGTGAAAAGAATTTGTAACGTCTCAGGGGTTGTTATCAGCATATCTGGCGGGGATCGTGCTTGCCGAGCTCGTTCGCTTTCAGAGGTATCTCCATGACGGACTGCGACGGAGATACCTAGTTGTTTTCCCCAGTCGAATGTCCGACGGAGCATATCTCTATTCAGCGCACGCAGCGGAGTGATATACAGAATCGAGATTCCTTTCTGGTTTGTCTGAGAGGCGGATTCCTTTCCCATGAGATGTTTATGAAAGACGGGCAACAACGCTGACTCGGTCTTACCTAACCCTGTTGGAGCTATGAGGAGCACATGGTGACCACTCAGGATGGAGGGTATTGCCTTTTGTTGTGGCTCTGTTGGAGACTCTATGTTGTTTGAAGTTAGGAAGTCTCTGATTCGCCTGTCAAGTAAATCAAAAACCGATTTCATGGGTACAGGTGCATTCTCATCTTCTATTTAGAATTTTTTCCTTAAAAAAACAGGAGGATTATTTAGGTTCTTCCTGAAATACCTCCCTCTGACTGTATGTTATGTTATTGTTCAGTTTTTTTCAAAGCGATACAGATCTCAATAGAGGAGACATTTGATTTCCTGCCGTCCTCATTGGTGACTACTTCCGTTCCGATATCGATGTGTTTTATCTCAGCGTTTGTCAAAAACCGGTTGTGGGTTATTTCCGCGGCATCGACTGCTCTGCTAATTGCGTTTCCTCTCGCTTTCAGCACAACCTCGGTGAAATTCCCTGAGTTTAACAGTGCCATGACAGCGGTGACATAATTCATTGGTGGCTTATTTCCGACATAGATGATGTTGCTGTCGGTGTCGATTTTCTTTTTTTCTTCTTTGGTCATACCAAATCTGACTCCCCGGAGAAGTGGTTTGCCGAATATTCCTCTTGAAGATGAAAATTCATTCCTCTTTAATAAAGGTTTTGTTTTTTTAGAGTAGTACCAAGTTTTGGTGATCTCTTATCCGTAATAATGTCCGCTTGGTTCTTTCTCCTCGGCTTTCCCCTCATGTTGTTTTACATCAAGGACATCGATCGCAAGAATGGCATGTAAGGGGACGATTCGTAATTTTTCTACTTGGTTTTGGTCTCCAGTGGACATCTCAATGACCAAACCTGCTTCTTCGATTGCAATCGTGGCATAGCCTCTGAAGAGTCCCTCTGTTTCCAAGGTGCTGTCTCTTCCCCCAATCGAGATAATCTTATAGCGTGATCCTTCAATGAGTTTCCAGTCTTCCTTTTTATTCATCGATTTCACTTCCTTTTTGTTTCAATGAGTGTTTGGAGATGTTGCACGGTCTTGCCGTAATTCTCAACAGCTACTTTAATGTGCGCTTCGACGAAGTTCCATGCTTTCTCAAAATTTCCATAGCGCAGACGGTAAGCTTTTTTTTGTTGTTTTGATACCTCATCAAACACGGAGACTTCTTCAAGAATATCAAATCCCTTGAGTTTATTGAGGTGTCGGTAAATGGTAGGCCGCGAAGTCTTCAAAGTCGCTGCGATATCGTCAACAAACCATGCTTTTGTTGGGTGTTTAAGGAAAAAATCCGCAAATATCTTATAAGGGATTTCCGGGTCGGAGCCTTTTGAAAGGTATCCGATTTGCTCAAAGAACATTTTCGCAGCGGTGTCGAAATCTTCTTCGCCTGTCAGTGGGGTGTTACTCACAATCTGCATCTCAAAGGTCATAGGGAGAACCTCCGCGACCCTGAATCCATTTGCTGATTAATAATATTTCTTTAACAAAGGAAAGGAAAAAATTTTATATGGTTACGGACTGGTTTTAATTTAGAGGATCTGGAGGTAGTTGTCAACCTCCCATTTTGTCACCTGCAGGCGATATGCTTCCCATTCCTTTCGTTTGACATGGATGAGGTTTTCAAAGACATGATCCCCGAGTGTCTCTCGTACGAGATCACTTTTCGTCATTATTGCCAACGCATGCCCAAGGCTCTCCGGGAGTTGTTCAATACCATATTTTTTGCGTTCTTCCTCTGAAAGAGAGTAGATGTTTTTTTCAACGGGTTCTGGTGCATCAAGCTTCTCTTCAATTCCCTTTAACCCGGCAGCAAGCATAACCGAAAACGCCAAGTACGGATTACAGGCGACATCGGGGTTTCGCAGTTCACAGCGGGTGCTCTTTCCACGCTTCGATGGGATTCTTATCAGGGCACTGCGGTTTTGATTCGCCCAAGCGATATAGGTTGGTGCCTCATACCCAGGAACAAGTCTTTTGTAGGAGTTCACCGTGGGATTTAGAACCCCGGACAGCTCTTTGATATACGTTAACTGCCCGGCGATGAAGTGATACGCAACCGGGCTTAACTCGTATTTATTCGAGAAATCATAGAATGCATTTGTACCATCTAAGGTGAAGAGCGATTGATGGGTATGCATCCCAGAGCCGCACTGCCCAAAGAGTGGTTTAGGCATAAAGGACGCATGGAGATTATGTTTCGTCGCAATAACTTTTGTAATATATTTCAACGTAATCACGCGATCAGCGGTGGTAATCGCATCGGCATAGTGAAAGTTGATTTCTTGTTGGCCATCAGCACATTCATGATGCGCGGTGTAGGGTTGAATCCCGATCTCTTCGAGTGCTAGTGTGATATCCGCCCGGACTCCTTCTGCAAGATCCCGATGGGACAAATCGAAGTACCCAGCGGTGTCGTTTGGTATGACCGTTGAGTTCTCACCATTTTTTTTAAACAAGAAGAACTCGCATTCAGGACCGGTATTAAAAACGTACCCGAGTTTGATAGCTTTCTGCATCATTTTTTCTAAAATGTATTTCACATCGCCTTCGAATCGTTTCCCGCTTGGTTCGAAAATGTCGCAGTTCAGTTTAGCGGTTTTCCGATGCTCAACGCTTTCAGGCAGAATCACATAACTCATAGGGTCAGGTTTTGCGATTTTGTCTGATTCCTCAATGGTTGCGTACCCTGCGATGGACGATGCATCAAAAGGAACCCCCTCATCAAGTGCCGACTCAATGCCACTCGCAGGGATAATGATATTTTTTGGAGTGCCAAGAATGTCAACGAACTGTAACCGAACAAAAAGAACTTTTTGTTCACGGATCGATTGTAAAATTGATTCTTTGTTCCACATTTTTAAGGTACTCAGTCCTATCACATTCCTCACCTTTGAGATAGTATCCTGTTCGTTGAATGTAAAATATTTTTACCGCTTAGTCTGTATGATGATTGTATATTTAATACATTGTCAACATTCATATGAAACAGGGGATTGGTGGGCTAATCATGTTTATTTCAGAGCGGTTTTCTTGAAAAATAGTCCTTCTAAAAAACAAAAATAAGTGAGATTTTTCCTTCGTATTTGCCTTATACAGGTTAAAGCCAAGAGAGACAAGATTTCGCAGAGTTAGGGTAGGAGGGGATGGTTCTCTATATAGGAATGTTTAATTAGAGGATTTACATTAAATAATGATAGTAATACGAAAGGATAGTAGATAAATGGGGGATTTAAAAAATGAAGAAAAAAATAAACAAGGTAGTACTAGGCTTGATTATCGGAGTATTATTAGTTCCAACCGCATTAAACGCAAATGGGGACACAACATCGGATCTGGTTCTCAATGAACAACTCATTCCGGTCCCTGATTCTTTGGTAGTCGTAAAGCTCTGGGAGGTCAAACAGACTACCGGTGAAACAGTACCTTTCTATTCTATAAGTATCGACGGTGGGAAAACGTTTGTCAGAACGGTTCAGCCGTCATATGAACTCGGTTTACGATACGCTCATTTCGATCCCATCGATGGTGAGCCATCTATCCAGCAAATGTTAACAGCAGACGATGATGTCAATTTGTATATCGTCCAATTTGTCACCCAACCACTTTCTGAATTTCAGGATGCGATCACGGCATACGGAGGTGTTGTACGTCATTATATCGCTCAATATGCGTATCTTGTTGAAATGAGCCAATCAGTTAAAACCCAAGTGGAAACACTCCCCTATGTGCGTTGGATTGGAATGTATCATCCAGCATATCGCCTTGAGGAGTTCATGCTTGATAACCTGGAAAACGCTGATATCGTCTATCCGCTTCAACGCTACAATATACAGGTGCTGACCGTCGAACAAAAAAATATCCTCTCAGAACGAATCAAGGAAATCGGTGGAATAGTACAGAGAGCAGACGCAGGCAAGATGCTTGTTGAGGCGTCACTTACACCAGACCAGTTGTTCTCTTTGATTCGTTGGGACGAAGTGTTATTTGTCGATCGATGGAGCCCGTATGAGGTCGATATGGATATCGCCCGGGAAATCGGTGGTGCAAATTACTTAGAATCTGTGGGAGGGTACAATGGCAGTGGTGTCCGTGGTGAAGTCTTTGACGCGGGATTTAATCTTGCGCATGTTGATTTCCAATCACGGCCTCTGATCCTCCATGGAAACGTAGGAAGCGACTCCCATGGTGCATCAACCTCCGGTATTGTCTTTGGTGATGGAACCTGTAACCCCCAGGGTCGTGGATTGCTCCCCGCCGGTCAAGGCATAGTAGGTGATTACAACTATATCGGTCTGGAAGGGACAAATCGATATATCCATACCGGAGAACTCGTACAGGATCCTTATTATGGTGTGTTTGAGACCGCAAGTGTCGGCAACGATCGGACAACTCAGTACACAACGATATCTGCGGATACCGATTCAGCGCTCTTTGATTTCGACGTCCTACATTGCCAATCACAAAGCAACGCTGGTGACCAAATGTCACGACCGCAGGCATGGGCAAAAAACATCGTGTCCGGTGGAGGGATGTACCATTATGATACCCTGACCAAAGCAGATGACCAGTGGAATTACGGAGCAAGTATCGGACCTGCCTCCGACGGAAGAATCAAACCGGATCTCTATCATTTCTACGATGACATCTTCACTACGACCTCAGGGAGCCCAACTGCATACACCACCGGTTTTGGTGGGACCAGCGGGGCAACACCGATTATTGCGGGTCATTTCGGCTTATTCTATCAAATGTGGTCTGATGGGATCTTCGGCAACACCGTTAACCCTCAAGGAACGGTCTTTGAGAACCGTCCGCATATGACGACAGCCAAGGCCATGTTGATCAATGGGGCGGACCAGTATCCGTTCAATGGAACCACGGGTGATAAAACACGGATGCACCAGGGATGGGGCATGCCTTCAGTGAAAAACATATTTGATCAACGAGACAATTATTACATAATCGATGAGTCAGAGGTTCTTGAAGCATTCGAAACTTCAATACATATGGTTGCAGTGCAAGAAGATGCACCATACCTAAAAGTCACCATGACCTATGCCGACCCAGCAGGTAACCCGTCTGTTCAGACACAGCATCGTATCAACGATCTCACCCTTAAGGTCATTTCACCATCAGATGTTGTCTATTGGGGGAACTTCGGCTTAAAAGAGGGTGTCTGGTCACAGCCGGGTGGGACCGCAGATACGAAGGACACGGTCGAATGCGTCTTTATACAGAACCCGGAGGCGGGAACATGGACCATCCAAGTCTCTGCAGATGAACTCATCCAGGATTCTCATGTGGAAACACCAGAGCTGGATGCAGACTATGCCCTTGTTGTTAGCCCTGTGCTCTCCGCCCCGTTCCCACCACAGATCGATGGGTCCTGTGAAGGGGACATCGGCCGTGAGATGACGTTTAACCTTGTGACAACAGACCCGGGGAATTTCAATGTCTATTATTGGGTTGACTGGGGTGATGGAACCCATGATGAATGGGTCGGACCCTATGCATCAGGAGCAGTAATCTCCATCTGCCATACCTGGTCTGCAGAAGGCAACTATTCAATCACCGCAAAAGCAAAAAATACCCTTGGTAGTGAAGGCGGCTGGTCAGATCCATTTCCCGTTACCATTGTCGCACCTCAGCTTGAGATCGGTCTTCTCTCAGGAGGTCTTTTCAAAGTAACGACGGTTGTAAAAAACACTGGCGCCATTGATGTTATGAATGTCCAATGGAACATAAGCCTTGAAGGTGGTGCATTTATCGGGAAACAAAGCAGTGGATCACTTCTCAGCATCGCAGCCGGCGGTGAACGGGCAATCTCCTCCGGGTTCATTATTGGATTCGGTAAAACGGTTATTACAATTACGGCAGCTTACGCGTATGGGTCGACAAGTATGTCGCAAAATGCTACAATCCTTCTGTTTTACATAAAAACATAGACGCTCCGACGTTGCTTCGTACTGAGAAATCAAACCTTCCAGGAAAAACAATGCCTGACCGATGAGGATAATTACCTCAAGTGTGATTTGTGTCTGTTGTTGCGGAGATGAAACTAGTCTGTCAGTCCTGTCGTAGAGAGTATCACTCATCTGATCCAGTCTGGAGATGCCGATGCAGAGGACTCCTTACACTTGTTTTTCAGGCACGATTCCCATTGCAGAAGATACAGAGGAGAAAGCCAACCCTATGGCGTTATCGCGAGGCACTCCCTATTGAATCTGATAGAAACATCGTCTCGTTTGATGAAGGATTCACCCCCTTGGTTGAAGAGTCTTTCTTTGGGAAAAAGGTTTTTTTGAAACAGGATCATCTGTTTCCAAGTGGGTCGTATAAAGACCGAGGGGCGACGGTGTTAATCAGCAAAGCAAAGGAGCTGGGGATAACAAAGGTCGTTGAGGATTCCTCAGGAAATGCTGGGGCCGCTATCGCAGCATATTGTGCAAAATCATCCATTCAATGTCATATCTATGTTCCCGAAAAAACTTCCCTTGGGAAACTCAAACAAATTGAACAATACGGAGCAACACTGCATAAGGTACCTGGAAGTCGTGAGCAGACAGCACAAGTAGCGTTAAAAAAAGCAAAAACAACCTACTACGCGAGTCATTATTGGAACCCGTACTTCTTCCAGGGGACCAAAACCTTTAGCTTTGAGATGGTCGAACAACTCGGATGGGTAGCACCCGATCTTCTTATAGTGCCCGTTGGTAATGGTACCATTTTGTATGGAGCATTCATTGGCCTTAAGGAACTTCAACAAGCAAAGATTATTGATACGCTGCCGAAGATCATCGGTGTACAAGCAGAGAACTGCGCACCATTGTATCATGCATGGAAAAACAAGGGGAAAACCACGGAATATCTCACATCAAAAACAACCATTGCTGAGGGGATAGCCATTGAAAACCCGAGAAGAAAAATCGATATCCTTCAAGCGGTAGAGGAAACAAACGGGGATATCATTACTGTAAAAGAAAATGAAATCATAGACGCGCTGCATACAACTCTGAGAAAAGGATATTATATTGAACCGACCTCAGCCGTCACCATCGCGGGTCTCAAGAAGTATTCTTTTGGCAAGAATACTGTTGTCGTACTCCCCTTAACTGGTCATGGCCTAAAAAAATAAAAAAAAAAATGGTGTTTACATACCAAGTATTTTTGATACTTCTTTGGCATCAACATCAGTGATGTATGGTAGTCCACTGATATCTGCTGCTTCTTTTGTAAGGGCAGCGATATCATCCCTTGAAATGTGTTCAAGGCTGAATTTCCGGCATCCCGCCATAATCTGTCGCAACCCTTGATGGAGTCGTTCCATGTAGGTGTATAAACCGATTGCCCCTGTCGGGAGTTTGTCAAAGTCTTTTCCAAATTTCTTTTTAAGGTCTGGTGCGGTCACAAAGATTTCCTCAGGGGTACTACCGAAACGTTCGATGTAGACAGGGACCATTGATTCATTTATCTTTTTACCGATAGTCTTGCCGACCATCGCGGCAGCCAGTGGTCCACGTGCCATACCGACCATCTTGAAGTACGGGGCTCCAAGTGCCAGTCCTTTCAGAATCTGATCTTCAAAGGTAAACCCACCAGCAATTGCGATATCAGGGACGTACTCGCCGTTTTTTGCGAGTTTGTCGACATAATTGTACAGCATCGAATGAAGTTCGACAGGTGGGACACCCCATTCGTTCATCATGCGCCAGGGGCTCATCCCAGTACCTCCACCAGCTGCATCAACGGTGAGTAAATCGATTTTTGCTTTTGAAGCGAATTTCACGGCTTGAGCTAGTGCCACGGGTCGATACGCGCCTGTCTTCAGGAACACGCGTTTTGCTCCGCAGTCACGAAGTTCCTTTACCCGTTTCATGAAACCAGCTTCGGAGACCATCCCGACTCGTGAATGACGTTCAAACTCTCGGAAGCTTCCTTTTTCAAATGCAGCGATGATGTTCGAATCAGTTGGATCAGGGAGCACGACGTAGCCTCGTTTCTTTAACTCCTGTGCTCGTTTGAGTTCTTTTATTTTTACTTCACCGCCGATGTTTTTTGCACCCTGGCCCCATTTCAGCTCAACAGCGTCGACATCCAGTTCTGAGATCGCATATTCATGTACACCAAGGTTTGTGTCTTCGACGTTGGCTTGGACGACGATGGCACCGTATCCTTTCTGCTGCCATTTCTTATACAAACCAACACGCCATTCCAGGTCCGGCGAGTGCTTCACTTTCCCTTTTACAAATTCAGCATCAGGGTCCATTCCACAGACGTTCTCCCCGATAGTCAAGGGGATACCAGTGATTGCTGCCCCAACCGCAAGACCTTCCCAGTTGTTTTTTGCAACAGCGGTAGACCCCAGACCAGGGATGATCATGGGCATTTTCACCTTCAGGGGATTTTCTTTACAGATAGTTCTTTCTAGGTTCACATTCGAAAAAATCGCACGATCACTATTCGTTTCAATCCCCCAGGCGCCGACGACCCCACCTAGGATCGTAAAATGGGAGAGATCGACGGGGTATATCTTCTCACATGCCGAGGTGATAATCCCAAACGGCTGCGGGTAAATCACTTCATGACCCCGATAGGCTGATTTGCCTATCTCACACATGCCGATGCAGCCATCGACACAGGTCGCACACATCCCACTGAGTGTGTTAATCGCTCCTTCAGTTCTGTTTTTACTTAGCGTTGCGGCAGATGCATTTACTTTTGTTAACGACATAATCTTTTACCTCCAATCATTTATTTTTTCTCCATTTTCTTTTTCTTCCTTCCAAGTTCCTCATAACACCATCCACAGGTCTCAAGGAAGCACATTTTGTTATCCTCTTCTTTTAAACACACGGGTTGGACATTCAAACATGCGTTGCAAAGGTCGGTTTCCGCGTTTGGTCCCTGACAGCGCAGTTCACAGGCGGGGCAGATATACATACAACCTCCACAGGTGCGACATACGTCTGATTTCATATCAAACGGCGTTGTTATTTTCCGGTTCTTCCCACGATTCACAAACCCGATTGCCTTTGCCATCATCTGCTCTTCGCACATCCGCACGCAGAGCCCGCAGAGGATACAATCATTCTTATGATCAACTTTGAATCGCACCCGGGTTACTTCCATAGCAGAGGCAAGGTCCTGGACTGTTTTTGATGAAGGGCACATGGCAACCAGCATCTCGACAAGCATTTTGCGAGCAGCAACAACACGTTTAGAGTTTGTTCGAACAAACAATCCTTGCTCTGCAGGATAGGTGCAGGATGATACGAGCTTTGCGTTTTCCCCTTTGCCGATCTCAACAACACATAGGCGACATGCGCCATAGTCAGACAATCCTTCGAAATGACAGAGAGTAGGTATGTATATTCCATAAAATCGAGCAGCGTCAAGGAGTGTTGATCCTTCCTCCACCTGGACAGGGATTCCATCCAACGTCATCTCAATCATACTGTCGCCTCCAGTGGTTTTTCTTTTTGAATTTTTTCTTGCAATTCAAGTTCAAGATCACAACGTAGACATCGTTTTGCTTCTTTCATTGCAAGTGCTTTGGTAAACGATAACTCTACCTCGTCGAAACATCCTCGTCGTTCTTCAGGTGGGAGCGTCTTTGGTTTCTGCATCCGGTAACTGACGGGCTCTTCCTCAGGGTTGAAAAAGGTATCTACTTTCTTGTGTTCTCGCCAGGGGTATGTTCGTGTCCGATCCTTCGTGAGATACTGATCAATGGTGACTGCAGCACGCTCCCCAGATGCGATGGCAGTTATCGCAGTGGCTGGACCAGAGACGACATCACCACCAGAGAATAACCCTGGGATACTGGTTCTTCCATGTTTATCTATTTTGATGGTCCCGTCACGGTTCGTTTCGACATCAAGACCGGTAAATAATCCAGAGACATCAGAGAACTCCCCTATCGCAGGAATCACGATGTCTGCATCGATAAAGAAATTACTGTCCTTGACGGGTACTGGCTTTTGTCGTCCTTCGTTGTCGAATTCACCTGGTTTCATTTTAATACATTCGATGCTTTTTACTTTTCCTTTTTCACCGAATATCTTTTCAGGGGCGGTGAGGAATTTGATTTGGATACCCTCGTGTTCGGCTGCTTCTATTTCCTCGGCATACGCTGGCATTTCTCTTCTTGTTCGACGATAGATAATCGTAACACCACTTGCACCCATGCGAAGCATTGTACGAGCAGCATCGACAGCAGAGTTCCCACCCCCGATGACAACTACTTTCTTGCCTGCAGGTGATACCACTGGTTTGTCAAGGTTAATATCTGAGAGCAAATCAACCGCTTGGATTACATTCTCTAGGTTCTCTCCAGGGATACCAAGATTTCTATCACCATACATTCCCACAGCGACAAAAAACGCTTGAAATCCTTGGGACCATAACTGTGAAATGGTGATGTCTTTCCCAACTTGGGTATTTAGTCTGATGTCGACACCCAGTTTTTTGATATTGTCAATCTCTCGCTGTAAAATGTTTTTCGGCAGTCGATATTCAGGGATTGCGACTGCCATCATTCCTCCCGCAACCGGAAGTTTTTCAAACACGGTTGGTTTGTACCCAAGTCGTGCCAGGAAATAGGCACAGCTCAAACCAGCAGGTCCCGCGCCAACAATCGCAACCTTGAAAGGCATGTCAACCGCCGGTTTTTTCATTTTTGGATAGTCTATCCCATTTTCTTCGTAATCACCGATGAATCGTTTCAGTGCCCGGATTGCAACTGGCTCGTCGATTTGATTCCGTCGACATTTAGACATACACTGATGGTCACAGATTCGACCGCAAACGGAGGGGAAGGGGTTGGTATCAAGGGCAAGCTCTAAAGCCTCAGTGAAGCGCCCTTCTCCAATCAATGAAATATATCCCGGTGCGTTCATCCCAGCCGGGCAGGCATTTTGACAGGGAGAGATATAGAGATCTCGACAGACCCCTGCCGGGCATTTCCGGTCCATGATATGAGTCTCGTACTCGTCTCGGAAAAATTTAATCGTTGATAAGACAGGGTTTGCAGCAGTCTGACCAAGACCACACATCGAGGTGTCTTTGACAGTTGTTGCTAGCTCTGTTAACAGTTCAATGTCCCCTTCTTTGCCTTGTCCTTTGGTGATATCGGTGACGATCTCCGCCATCCGTTTTGTACCTTCACGGCAGGAGAGACATTTCCCGCAGGATTCGTCTTGCAGGAATTCAAGGAAATAACGGGCGACATCCACCATGCAGGTGTCTTCGTCCATCACCACCATACCACCAGAGCCCATGATGGATCCGACTTCCTTTAATTTCTCATAGTCAATGGGTGTTTCAAGAAGGGCTTTTGGAATGCATCCTCCTGAGGGACCTCCGGTTTGCACTGCCTTGAAGGCTTTTCCTTCAGGGATACCACCTCCGATGCTATAGATCATCTCTTTGAGTGTTATCCCCATAGGGACTTCGACAAGACCGGTGTTGTTAATCTTTCCTACAAGAGAGAATATCTTGGTTCCTTTGCTTTTTTCAGTACCGATATTTGCATACCATTTTGATCCGTTGTTGATAATATAGGGTATGTTTGCCCAAGTCTCGACATTATTAATATTAGTTGGTTTTCCCCAGAGGCCTTTTTGTGTAGGGAACGGAGGTCGTTGTCGCGGTTCTCCTTTCTTTCCTTCAACAGAGGCGATAAGTGCGGTTTCTTCACCGCAAACGAAAGCCCCTGCACCTCGTACAATACTAAGATCAAAATTAAAACCTGAGTTAAATATATTTTTTCCTAAAAAACCCCATTGACGAGCAAGTGATATTGCGTTTTTCATAGTTTGGACAGCAATTGGATATTCGTCTCGCACATAGACAATGCCTTCGTGTGCACCAATTGCATATGCACCAATCAACATCCCTTCCAAAATACTAAACGGGTTTCCTTCAATAAGACTCCGGTCCATATATGCTCCAGGATCACCCTCGTCTGCATTGCATATGATGTATTTTTTTGTACCTTTCGCGTTTCGACATGATTCCCATTTTACCCCTGTTGGGAATCCCGCTCCACCGCGTCCTCGTAATCCCGATTTCTTTATTTCTTCAATAATCTTCTGTTGGGCCATGGTGGTAAATGCTTTGACTGCTGCTGTATATCCTCCGATCGCGATGTAATCCTCAATGTTATAAGGGTCTAATAGACCATTATCCGCAAAGACAATACGCTCTTGTCCTTTGTAAAACCGTACATCTTTTTCATAGGTGATTTTCTTTCCATTCAAAGGATCGATGTAGAGTAATCTATCGACGATTTTACCCTTTAATACTGTCTGCTCAACGATGTCTTTAACATCCTTTGATTTTACTTGCTTATAAAAAATTCCCTTCGGTTGAAGAACCACGATTGGTCCTTTTTCGCAGAACCCATGACAACCAGTGACTTTCACTTTTACAGTATCTTGAAGTTTATTTTTTTTCAATTCCCTTTTGAAAGCCGAGATAACACTCTTACATCCTGAAGCATGACAACCTGTTCCACCACAGAGAGTAACGATTGTTTTTTCCTTGCGTGTCTTTTTTTGTATTGACTCTCTGATGTCTTTGAGATCTGCGGGGGTCTGTATTTTTTTCATTTTTTATCACATGTCCAAGATATATTCAAATCTCTCATCTATGTGTTATTTTTTTTTCTTCCCGTATTTTTTTAATGTAGATGCTACTTTTTTTGTGTTCATTTGCCCATGATATTTTCTATCAATAACAACGAGTGGTCCGAGAGCACAAGCACCAAGGCAACGGACTGTTTCTAATGTGAATTTTTGATCTGGTGTGGTTTCATCGACACCAATTCCTAATTCATTTTGTATTTCTTGTAAAACCTTTGGTCCACCTCGGACATGACAAGCAGTCCCACAACACGCAGTCACAACATGTTTTCCGCGTGGTTTGAGGCTAAATGATTTATAAAACGTCGCAAGACTATAGACATCGATGAGCGAGAGGTCCAGTTTTTCTGAGACATATTTTAAGATTTCACAAGGGAGCCAGCGGTTTTTCGATTGGATGTCTTGGAGAATCGGGATGAGCGCGGATTTTTTATAGTCATGTTTTTTAAGAATTCTGTCGATATCTGCTGTCCTCATGAATGGTGTCCCCCATTTGTTGAATTTTGAATCAGTATCTTATTTTAATACCTTGCGATACTTTGTAACACACAGTTTGTATCGCTTCTAATTGAAAAATCCTAGTTTTTATTTATTTTTTTTCTAGTAAATACATAGATTTTAATAATGGAGGCTGATACGGACCACGAGCATTTGGAGGCGTTCCTTATGGATGAAAACGTAAAAGCGTTCATGGAAAAAGTCATGGAAAAAAACCCTGGCGAGAAAGAATTTCATCAAGCGGTTCAGGAATTTGCAGAAAGCGTCATGCCGTTTATCGAAAAGAACCCGAAATATAAAAAATCGAAAATCCTCGATCGTCTTGTGGAACCTGAGCGAGTGGTCATGTTTCGTGTCCCCTGGGTCGATGATAAAGGGGAGATACAGGTAAACCGTGGATATCGTGTGGAGTTTAATAGCGCAATCGGACCGTACAAGGGTGGTCTCCGATTCCATCCCAGTGTCAATCTCAGTATCCTTAAGTTCCTTGGTTTTGAACAGATTTTTAAAAACAGCCTTACTTCGCTGCCAATGGGTGGTGGAAAAGGTGGTTCTGATTTCAATGCACGAGGAAAATCAGATATGGAGATCATGCGTTTTTGCCAATCATTCATGATGGAGTTATACCGACATATCGGTCCGAATACCGATGTTCCTGCAGGGGATATTGGTGTTGGTGGCCGGGAAATCGGATACCTCTTTGGTATGTATAAGAAACTTCGAAATGAGTTCACCGGGGTTCTGACCGGAAAAGGTATCAACTGGGGCGGTAGTTTAATACGCCCGGAGGCGACCGGATATGGTGGTGTCTATTTTGCTTCTGAGATGTTGAAGTTGAAGAACGACAGTTTCAAAGGGAAAATCGTGACTCTTTCCGGTTTTGGGAATGTCGCCTGGGGTTGTGCCTTGAAAATCAACGAGCTCGGCGGGAAGGTTGTTACCCTCTCAGGTCCTGATGGATACATCTATGACAAGGATGGCATCAAAGGAGAGAAAATCAACTATATGCTTGAGATGCGTGCCTCAAACAACGACCGTGTAGAGGATTTCGCAAAGAAATTCAATGTTCCATTCCATGCAAACAAAAGACCCTGGGAAGTGAAATGTGATATCGCTATGCCCTGTGCGACACAAAACGAGCTTGACCTAGACGATGCAAAGACCCTTGCGAAGAACGGTTGTATGCTGGTTGCTGAAGTCTCCAACATGGGCTGCACCTATGATGCTGCGAAATTCGCCACAGAGAAAATGATGTATGCACCTGGAAAAGCAGTCAATGCCGGGGGTGTCGCGGTCTCAGGTCTTGAGATGTCGCAGAACAGCATGCGTATGAACTGGACAGCAGAAGAAGTGGATAAGCATCTTCATCAGATAATGAAGAACATTCATGAAGCCTGCGTGAAATACGGACGAGTCAGTAAAGAGAAAGTCGATTATATCAAAGGCGCCAATATCGCAGGATTCGTCAAAGTCGCAGACGCGATGCTTGACCAAGGAATCGTGTAAATACACACGATTTTTTCTTTTTTCTTATTTTTATTTGACTCCATCTACCGTACACATTTTGTTGACTGTCGATAAAAAGGAATGAATTACAGAGATTGAAGGAAAAAAGTATCTTGTTTTTTTCTAGGAGATTTCGTGGTTTACTTATGCAGATATTGATGGGGCACTTGACAGCCGTCCATCAAAAAAAAACCCGATGATTATTTTATGTGTTCAAATAATCCGACTTCTTTATTTTTTCTGACGTTATCCCATGGGAAATACTTCCCATTCATCGAGATGTAAACCCCATGTGGGAGGGTTTTGAGAAATGCCAGTGCACTGCCTAAATTAAAAAGACCATCAGAGCTTCCAAACGCATACGGAATCATCGCACCGGTCAAGATAATTGTTTTATCAGTGATATGTTGACCGAGGAGTTTTGCGGTCTCAACCATCGTATCCGTCCCATGGGTTATCAGGATCTTATCCTGCGTTGAGGCTTGACATTCCTTTAAAATTTTTTTTCTATCCGCAGTAGTCATACTAAGGCTATCAATCATCATTATCTTTTTTATCTGTGTATGTATCCTTGAGCGACCGAGTCTTAACATCTCTGGGACATGTGTTCCTTTAAAATATAATTGTCCATTCAACGGGTCATATTCCTTATCGAATGTTCCACCAGTGACAATGATTTTTATCGTCATACAGATTCACCCATTTACGTTCCTATGCCCTTAATGAATAGTTCATGTCTCTTCTGTTAAGCGCGACCTGCAAGCTGTTTACGTATAATAAAATTTTGGGTTAGTCTTAGCAGGGTATTGCCCAATTAGAACCCAAAAAAAAAATTACTCATAGATACGTGTACTGAACAAGAACAATAATCTTCCAACAATAGCAGGTTGATGTTCTTTCGCTTCAATAATCCTTATCTGAATCCATTAATCGGCGAATTTTAAAGCATCGCTTGAATAAAAGATTTGTGAATACTACCCTTTGCAATTTTTTATGGTTTCGTTACTTTCATAAGGACAAAAAATTCTAATAGTGTTAGCTGTTTGATTGTAAGAAAAATATCCCATTGACGGAATGACATGAAAGCAGAAGAAGCAGTGTTTCACAGCTCTAAAATTCAGGACGATTTTGAGGGAACGTATGATCTTGGAACTCAAATCTATCACGCCCTCATGCCCTTTCGAGTTAAGGAGATTCTTATTGTTTCTAGTTTATATGATGCGTTTACCATCGAGGAAGAAGGATTGATTGCTGAACTGGTCATTGGGCAGTATCAGCATCTTCTTCTGAGTCAACCCCCACGGGTAACCCGGGTTTTTTCAGGCGAGAAAGCAATACAGAAAATCAAGGACCACCGATATGACTTGATTATCACCATGGCAAAAAACATTGGCATGGACCCGTTCGATTTTGGTAAAGAAATTAAGAAACTTCACCCTGAGATTCCCATCGTACTTCTTGCGACGGACCGAGCCGACATCAACCAGTTCCAGGACCGCGAGGATGTCAAAGAGGGAGTTGATAAGGTATTTGCCTGGACCGGGGACCCAACACTTTTTCTTGCTATAATAAAATACGTAGAAGATAGCATGAATGTTCGATACGACACCGTCAACGGGAACGTTCGTGTTATCATCATGGTTGAGGATTCGATTTACCATTACTCCATGTTTCTTCCGATGTTATACACAGAAGTCGTCCAACAGACGAGACGATCCCTTTCCGAAGATTTAAACGAGATGCAACGACAACTCAGACGCAGGGCACGACCCAAGATTCTCCTTGCGGAGACATTCGAAGAGGCGATGTATTATTATAAAAAATACAAGGAGTATGTTCTTGGGATACTCTCCGATGTTGCCTTTAAAAAGGAGGGGAACGTGAATTTAACAGCAGGATTCGAGTTCGTCCGTTCAATACGACAGGATTCTGCTCATCTGCCGGTCATGATGCAGTCTACCGATCTGTCGAACAGGGAGAAAGCAGATGCCTTAGATGCATATTTTCTTCATAAGAAATCACCGACACTCGTCATAGACTTTCAACATTTTCTCGTTAATCATCTCGGTTTTGGGGATTTTGTGTTCTTATTACCAAAAGAACAAAAACAACAAAAAAAGAAGGTTTTTCAATCAAGGTATGAGGAATCACACGTTCAAACCACGGAGATAGCACGTGCTTCAAACATGAGAGAGTTCGAAGAGGCACTCCAGATGATTCCAATGGAATCAATACTGTTTCATTCACAACGTAACCATTTCTCAAATTGGCTTATGGCCCGTTGTGAGTTTGATTTAGCAAAGGAATTACGTCCAAGGAAAGTCTCCGATTTTTCCAATCTTGATGAAGTAAGACAGTATCTTATTTCAGTTTTTAACCAAGCTCGGAAGAGCAAACAACGAGGCATTATCACTGATTTCGATGAACAGAAATTCGAATTCGATTCTTCCTTTACACGCTTGCGTGGTGATTCACTAGGCGGAAAGGGTCGAGGGCTTGCGTTCATGCGGGCATTACTTGCCCATTATAAACTTGAAGACAAATACAAAAACATTATGATAAAAGTTCCCAATACAGTAGTAATCGGTACTCTTGAATTCGACCGTTTTGTCTCTGATCATAACCTCCATCGCTTTTTTAAAAATGAAGAACTATCAGATTCTGAAATATCCCATGCATTCCTCGAATGTGATATCTGTGGGGAGTTAAAACGAAAACTACAAGTGATTCTGCAGCATTTTAGAACACCTCTTGCGGTACGATCATCAAGTTTACTTGAGGATTACCAGAATCACCCGTTTGCTGGGATGTACTCGACGTATCTTTTACCAAACAATCATGAAGATGACGAGGAGCGGTTAAACCAGCTTTGCCAAGCCATCAAACTTGTCTATGCATCTGTATTTTTTAAAGAACCAAAGGCCTACGCTGAGTCACTTTCATTAAAAATCGAAGAAGAAAAAATGGCAGTCATCATCCAAGAACTTTTAGGAACGGAATTTAGTGGCAGGTTTTACCCGACATTTTCAGGTGTCGCAAAATCCTATAATTTCTATCCAATCGCGCATCAAACTCCGGAGGAGGGGATTGTAAACATTGCAGCAGGATTAGGAAAAGCAGTGGTTGGCGGAGAAAAGGTCTTCCGATTCTGCCCAAGTTACCCAGAGATAAATCCGGATTTCTCCTCACCAGAGTTAGTCTTGGAACATACACAACGAGAGTTGTATGTGTTAAACACACATAATAGGGATTTTCATCTTTCAGAGCCTGATGATAACCACTTACTCAAACTGACGACCACTGACATAAGAAATGATGGTTCCCTTGATCTCATCGCCAGCAGTTATGACCGAAACGATGGTATAATCCGTGATGGACTCTCTGAGACCGGGGTTCCTTTGATCACTTTTGCAGGGATACTGAAATATGATGTATTCCCTCTCGCACCCCTCCTTAAAGACTTGCTCTTTATCGGTCAGAAAGGAATGGGCTGCCCTGTTGAATTCGAATTCGCAGTAAACATCGACCCTCAGAACCGTACGCCCCCGACCTTTGCTATTCTTCAGATCCGGCCGTTCGTTGTCTCCACAGAACAACTTGATATCGGATGGGACGATAAGACAGAAAAAAAACAAATCTTCATCCGTTCCAACCGAGCATTAGGAAATGGATTGATTCATACCATCCAAGATATCGTCTATGTTCCCTCAGATCGTTTTGATTCCTCAAAGACCATCGAAATCGCTGAAGAAATCGGTCAAATCAACAAAACATTGCTTGCATCCGCATCTCCGTACATTCTCATGGGACCAGGGCGATGGGGGACCCAGGACCGATGGCTTGGAATTCCTGTTCGCTGGGGACAAATCTCAGGCGCACGAGTGATCATTGAAACCGCTCTTGAAAACTTCAACATCAAACCATCCCAAGGCACACATTTCTTCCAGAACATGATCAGCCACGGAATTGGATATATTGACATCCCCTTGCACTCAGACTGCTGCTTTATCGATTGCGACTGGTTAGAAAGCCAACAGGTCATAAAGAAATTGAAATATGTCGACCATGTACATCTCTCTGCACCCCTGCATGTCAAACTAAATGGTCGTTCTGGTCATGCGATTATCTTAAAACCAGGAAAAACCTAAAAAACATTTTATTGCAGCAAACCAAAGAAAAACCCATAAAAAATCTAGGCAATGATACTATGTATCAGAAACTTTTAAAGATGTGAACAAAATACCAGGTAACAGGATTTATTCTTTGATGTGTTTGTATGTATGAAATTGTCGAAAAAAAACGATTATCAGAAGCAGTAACACTCATGAAAATCAAAGCTCCGTTAGTCGCCAAAAAGGCCTTACCGGGTCAATTCATTATTTTGCGTATCGATGAAAAAGGGGAGCGGATTCCTTTGACGATCGCGGATTCTGATCCTACAGATGGATCTGTCACCATTATCTTTCTTGAGGTGGGTAAAACCACTAAACAATTGGGTGCTTTACAGGTCGGTGATTCAATCCAAAACTTCGCAGGTCCTCTAGGAATGCCATCGGAGATAAAGAAATACGGAACCGTCGTTTGCGTAGGTGGCGGGGTTGGTATTGCACCGTTATACCCCATCGTCAAAGCATTAAAAAAAGTAGGGAACCGAGTGATAACCATCCTTGGTGCGAAAACAGAAAATCTCTTGCTCTTAGAAAAAGAAATCCATGAGTTTTCAGACGAATTCTATATAGCGACTGATGATGGGTCAAAAGGTCATAAAGGATTTGTCAGCGACGTCCTGCAGCAAATAATCGACAAACACAAGGTAGATATGGTTATGGCGATCGGACCAATTATTATGATGAAGGTGGTTTCAGACCTCACAAAGAGATACAATATCAAAACCCTGGTGAGTTTAAACCCAATCATGATTGATGGGACCGGAATGTGCGGTGGATGTCGGGTGTCTGTTAATGGCAAAACCAAGTTTGCCTGTGTCGACGGCCCAGAGTTTGATGGCCACAAGGTTGATTTCAAGAATTTAATGATTCGAAACCGCCGTTTCACTCATTCGGAAGGAGAGGCCTGTAGGTTAGCTGATGTCAAATGACGATTCGAAGAACAAAACCAGAGATGCCCGAGCAGTCACCTCGGGAACGCATCAAAAATTTTAAGGAAGTACCATTTGGGTATGGGAAACAGATAGCGATCCTTGAAGCAAATCGTTGTCTTCAGTGTAAAAATAAACCATGCATGAAAGGATGTCCCGTGGAGATCGATATCCCTGGTTTTGTCGCATGTATCGCACAAGGCGATTTTGATAAAGCCGCGGAAATCATCAAAGCAAAAAATAATCTGCCTGCGATATCAGGCCGTGTTTGCCCCTATGAGAAGCAATGTGAAGGAGAATGCACGTTAAAAAAACTCGGGGAACCACTTGGTATCGGCCGCTTAGAACGATTCATCGCTGATTATGAACTGCAGAAAGGGAAAAAACCTCCAAAAAAACCAGAACCAACTGGAAAACATATCGCTGTTGTTGGCTCAGGCCCCGCAGGTTTAACATGTGCTGGTGATCTTGCTCGGATGGGACATGCAGTCACCGTTTTTGAGGCTCTCCACGACCCTGGAGGGGTATTGATGTATGGGATTCCTGAGTTCCGTCTCCCGAAAGCCATTGTCAAAGCTGAGGTGGAGTACATCAAAAGCCTAGGTGTTAAAATAAGCTACGATGTTGTGGTAGGAAAAACTATTACAGTTCAAGAGTTGATAGATAAATACGATGCTGTTTTTATTGGCACAGGTGCTGGTCTTCCAACCTGGTTAAACATCCCAGGGGAGAACCTCGATGGGGTTTATTCCGCAAATGAGTTTCTCACTAGGGTCAATATGATGAAAGCATACCGATTTCCTGAATATGATACTCCAGTGAAGATTGGGAAAAACGTCGTAACATTCGGTGCAGGCAATGTCGCAATGGACTGTGCACGAACCGCACTTCGACTTGGTGCTGAGAAATCATTTATCATGTATCGAAGGACTCAGGCTGAAATGCCTGCTCGTGAAGAAGAAATCGAACATGCAAGGCAGGAGGGAGTTATCTTCAAATTGTTGACAGCGCCAATACGGTTTATTGGAGATGAGAATGGGATTCTCAGGGAAGTTGAATATCTGAAAATGGAATTAGGAGAACCCGATGAGTCTGGGAGGAGACGACCGATTCCTATTCCTGGCTCTGAAGAAAAAATGGCTATTGATACGGCCCTTGTCGCAATCGGTCAGAGTCCCAATCCGCTCATCCCACAGACCATGAAGGAGTTGAAAATCGGTAAACATGGAAATATCGTCACCGATGATGAGGGCAGAACCACAATACCAGGGGTTTTTGCTGGTGGTGATATCGCGACAGGTGCGGCAACCGTTATCCTTGCGATGGGCGCTGGTAAACGAGCAGCCAGAGCCATCGATGCGTACCTTAAAAACAAACGATAGAACGTTTCTTTATTTTGGTGAGAACGAAAATCGCCCAAATTTAAACTCACAGTTTGATTGAATCAGGGAACCAATCAAATATCCACCAATAAGATAGATGATCAGTAACACAATCGGTAAGACACCCGTATACCCATAGATAGTCGAATATCCAAGGATAGCAGCAAATGTCACGTCTAAGAGAATTGTCCTCCGATGGTCCTGTGGTTTTTGTTTTACTAAAAATCGATACAGGATGTATATCTGGGACGGAATACCATAGACAAGGAAGAAGAAAAGATAATAGACATTCTGAGAATACCAATACCCAAGAAAACTACAGAGAAGAAACCCTAATTTTAAGGCACAACCATAGAGGAAATACGGATGTGCAATATGAAGTCGCTTGTTGTTTCGTACTTGTGTGACAACCGCAAAGCTTCTGACTCCAACGCTTCTGTCTGCATCGACGTCCTTTAAACCATTTTCCCATTGGGCAAATGCTGTAGCAGCAAAGACGACAACCCCAATGAATATCCAGGTATATGTTGTCGGCATACCTCCAACGGCAAACGTCCCGAAGAGAACAAAAAAAGTATAGGATATTGAAAACGAGAAATCATAGGACAGTAAGAATTTTTTTCCTTTCCATCCATACCAAACCAGCGATCCAAACGCAGGGATGGAACAAAGGAAGCAGAGAAGAACGTATTGGTACTCAATTGAGAAAAAAAGGAGGGCTATCATGAGGAGACAAACAAGGGTTCCTGCGTAGAAGAACAACATTGCTTCTTTTTTAGATAAGAGACCACTGATGACCGGGTTTCTTGAGGGAACATAGGTGTGTGCATCAAGTTCGACGTCACCTAAGGCAATATAGGTGTTTAAGACCATGTGGGCGAAGATAGACAGTATTGTCAAAAAAATGATATGGTACCATTCCACGACAGCAGTTGATGTCAACGCACCAACAATCGCAATAGACGCAGAGGTGGTAATTCCTTGGGTCCGGCCGATGTCAGCAAACGAGCGAAGTTTTTCTAGCACAGAAGAAAAAAAATAGAAATCAGTATAAAAAGCTATAGGTTATAAACCGATGGTTTTTTATGGTCTTTTTATTTACTTTTCTGTAAATGCTTCGTGATTATCTAGAGATTACCCGTCTCTTTAACATGGGACTTACAGCGGTTGCCCCGGTTCTGGGTGCGTTATCAATGTGGAATGCTGGTACTCTTTCTCTTTTTGAATTGTTCGTTTTATTCATCATCGGATGTCTTGCCCATATCTATGGATTTGTCATTAATGATGTCATTGATATCAAGGTCGATAAACTCTCTAAAGATCTGACTGCACGACCACTGGTGAGGGGGAGTATCACCAGGAGACGGGCTATAATTTTTGCGGTATCATGCATGATCGTCTCATTGCTACTTTCGCTCCTATTTTATAAGGAATTATTCCAATATCTTTTCCTCTTCCTCATCCTTCTTGTAGCGTATTTCTTTGCTTCAATTTATGATGTCGCCAGCAAGAAATACCCGGGGATGGATCTCTTTGTTACCGCGGCCATCTTTTTTTTGATTGTCTTTGGGGCATCGACTATTGGGACCCCGACGATCCTCACCTATGTTGTCGCACTCATCGGCAGTATACAGGTTCTTTTTATGAACATGATTAACGGGGCTATTAAGGACATTGATCATGACAAAGAGGGGAGTGCAAATACCGTTGCAATCAGGCTAGGGGCGAAATTCCAGGCTGGAGTCATCGCCTTACCGGTATCCTTCAAAACAACAGGATATCTGATAGAAACCGGGCGGATTATCCTTATCTTCATCCCGTTTCTGTTCCTTGACCTTGAACCGCAGCTCTGGCAAATTGCTCTTCTGGTTTTACTTGCGATTCTTACCTTCTTTTTCATCTACAAATTATTTTCCATTAAGACTTTTGATCGAATGCGTATCAGAAAACTTATCGGCATCATCGTCATATTCATGTACGCAACAACCCCGGTGATGCTCTGTTCATTAAACATCTACATCATCTTTGCGGCGTTAATCCCACCCGTGTGGTTTTTTGCAAGTAATTTAGTGTTGCATAAAACAGTTTTTGAGCCGAAGACAATGTAAAATACTCTACTCGTTTCTTTTCTTTGCAGCTTTTATGAGTCCATCGAAGAGTGGTGCTGGTTTCATCGGCCGAGATTTAAACTCAGGATGCGCTTGGGTCGCTGTAAAATACGGATGACTTGGCAATTCCATGAATTCCATCAGTATCCCGTCCGGTGAACGACCTGAGAATACAAGACCATTCTTTTCAAGGATTTCGATGTACTGTGGATTGACCTCATAACGGTGCCGATGACGTTCGTACACCCTTGATTGGTCATCGTAGAGTTTACGAACCAGAGAGCCTTCGGTGAGAACCGCGGGGTACGCGCCAAGTCTCATGGTGGCACCATAGCGGGATTCTGTGACTATCTTCACCTGATCTGGGATGAAGTCAATGACAGGATACGAAGTGCCTTTTTCCACCTCCGTGGTATTTGCCCCCTTCAACCCGCAGACATTGCGTGCGTATTCGACCACCGCAAGCTGCATCCCAAGACATAACCCAAGATAGGGGATCTTATTCTCTCGAGCGTATTTTATCGTTGTAATCTTACCTTCTACGCCCGACAGTCCAAATCCCCCAGGAACGATGATGGCATCTACCTTCTTCAGGTTCACAATCTTCCTGGGTTGTTTCTCGAATATCTTTGAATCAATCCATTCTATTTCAGGGCGTACGTTATTATTCCAAGCAGCATGTTTCACTGCTTCGATGACAGAAATATACGAATCAGAAAGCTTAAACGCACCGATATCGAAATATTTCCCAACAATCCCAATCTTTACTTTTTTATCTAGTTTACGGATTTTCGCGATATAGTTCTTCCAAGTATTAAAATCAATTTCCTCTTTACGCAATCCGAGTTTCTTCAAAATCTTCTTACAAAGGCCTTGCTCTTCGAACAATAAGGGAACCCCATAGACATTATCGACATTTGAATCAGAGATGACATCATCCCCTGAAACATTACAGAACAACGCGATTTTTTCTTTTCTGACATCATCAAGGGGTTTTTCAGAACGCGTGATAATAAAATCAGGTTGAATACCGATTTCCCGTAGTAGTTTGACGGAGTGCTGTGTCGGCTTTGTTTTCGCCTCACCAAGTGATTTAAGAACCGGGACATAGGTGACATGGACATAGATGACCTTTTCCCCCTCATGTTTCATCTGACGGACCGCTTCTAAGAACAGGACGTTTTCATAGTCTCCAACAGTTCCACCGATTTCAACAAGTACAAAATCAAATTTCGATTGTTCTCCCGGGGTACGAATCCGGCGTTTGATCTCATCAGTCACATGAGGGATAGGTTGAACGGTTTTCCCAAGGTATTTGCCATTTCGTTCTTTTTCAATGACCGCACTGTAGACCTGCCCGGTGGTGATGTTATTACATTTCGGGATATTGATGTCTAAAAAACGTTCATAATGACCAAGGTCTTGGTCAATCTCCCCGCCGTCCTCTGTGACCCAGACTTCACCATGCTCGGTTGGCCGCAAGGTCCCTGCATCGAAGTTGATGTAAGGGTCAATCTTGATAGCAGTTACTTTGTAGCCATGATTCTCAAGGATTTTCCCGATAGACGCGGTCGTAATTCCTTTTCCCAAACCAGAAATGACTCCACCTGTGACGATAATATAATTAACCATCCCGATCAACAGGAAAACAGAATAAAGTAGGTGATTTAAATGTCTTTGTATTTTAAGAAAAACGAGTCACACGATACCATGCTAATTCAGAGTACCAAAAAAGATCAGGCCACAACCAAACCAGGTTATGCATAGCAGGTAGAACCAAACGTTTTCTAATGAGACCGCAAGTCCAACTATGAGAAGAACCAACGGTAGGATGAGCAGAATTACTGCCTGTAAGAGGCTTCCGACTTTTTCAGAGAGATTCAACTCCATAGGCCATCAAGACACTGTTGTAAGTCGGTGTCGTATATTTCATGGTATATTTAAGGTTAACTTGAATCTTTGATGTCTTTTACCTTCCCTAGCGAGGAGCCATCCAGAAGGTAGAGGTCTGCATTATCTACATCTAGGAGAGATTTAAACGGTCCAAGAAGCGTATCTTGATTCACTGCGGTCCCTCCGCATAAAGCATTAAACGCGGGTATGAGCAGTATTTGTGATGTTGGTGAATTTGGGTATTTTTCTCTTAATACGTCATAAAGAGGTGGTGCTCGGAGCCAACATTGTTCAAATGTCCGGTATCCAAGGCGATCCATCAGCATCACTGTCGGATGGGAATGCCCGATAATCACCTGATCACAATCCATGACCTCGACAGATGGTTTTCGATGACCATGGGTAAAACCAATGCCCTCGAAGACATATCCATCAGAGGGGTGTAGCTGGATACCTGGTGAAAGCAACCGATCAATGTTCCCATCATGGTTCCCAGGCAGCACATGCAGTGTGCCGTATGATTGAATCGTGGTAAGAAAGTTTTTCACATCGGTCCGCTCTTGAAAAGTCGACGAGGGAATGGTATGCTTGATGTCCCCAAGCAAAATAATATCATTAATATCGTTTTTTGTGAGAATAGTAACCAGACGTTCCTCCATTATCTTGGTTTGAGATGGGACCTGTAAACCATTTTCTCGTAATTCACTTTCAATGCCGATATGAAGATCTGCGATGATTAAGAGCTTTTTTTTCTTCAGCAGCAGAGCAGATTCATCGATGAGTGGTTGAAGTGTTGGTTGCATCGGTTACCCCAGAGGAAGCACACTTTTCACATCAATAATGGAGAAGATGATATTCAGGAACAAAAACAGATAGAGACCAGTAAAAATCCAGATGGATAAATCACCTGCTGCTTTCCAAACACCATTGCTTCCTTTTCCAAAGCCAAGGACGCGGAGAACTGAGTATGAAAGAAGTTGTATGGGAATAGCAAGGATAATGAACCCGAATATCCAGATGAGTGCTTCAATTCCTAGGAATATACTGGTTGTTGATGTGAACCCTTGTGAAAGCAGCGCGGTCAACGCACTGGTGCCAAAGGTAGAGTGTATCTCAACATCAACCAACAACAATGCAACTACCAAAATGATGATATGAGCAACAAGTGCGTATCGTTTAATCTTTTCATCTTTCTCTTGGTCGACAGCAGGTCGTTTGAAAAATCGGATATAGAAAAAGACACCCAAGGCTACAACCCAGACAAGTATCATTTCAGAGGGAAACCGTGTTCCATCTATGCTGTCTTTTGCCTGAGGAGTATAGAAGTGGTCTCCGAGGAAGGCTACGGTGCATTCCCCTTGTACGGTAGGTCCTGACGAAACAGAGAAATCAGTGATATCAAGGGTGGTAATGCGAACGAAACCAAAGGAGGAAAACTGTTGTGTTGACTCATCGATTGTGATGCTATCATCGGTATGGAAGTATATGATTGCACCATTCGCAGCAAACGATGCGGCTTGAATGAAGGTATCCAGTTCATTAAGATCCTCAAAAAAACCTGATGGAACAACATCCTTCGTATTCTCTTCCAGTGAATCTGATACCTCCTGAATCAATTGGGTGATGACGACATCATCAGGTTTTGCAACAGAAATCGAGAGACTTAGATTCATCTCATAAGAGGCATCATGAAGAGGAACAAGGGACAAGGGAGGTTGTTGACTTATTGAAAAAGAACTATCTTGTATAATGAGGTAATCATTCGATGAGCCACCCTGCCAGCGTACCTTACCTGTTCGATCCTTCACTTCAATTATACTGGTATCTGAGAGCGTTGTAAGCACTGCAAAGTCTCCGGAACATCCCATCTGAAGAGAGCCCTGTGTTGCTGTTACTAGAAATCGTGCTTGTGTCTCGGCACTCATCTCAAGTGTGGTCATCGTGCTGGCTGCATAAGGAAAATCACCAGAAACAGTGAAACGACCGTTCTGAACCCCAAGCAAGAAAAAACCTTCCTCTGTGTTGATATCTACATTGGTGTATTGCGTGAGATGATCATAGTATTGTACGATCAAATCATCCAGTGAGGATGCTGTGGTGATATCAATGTCCTCTGCCACAATCACAGACTCAAGGTTGGTAATGCCGTTTACTCCGATGAGCGGGATTCCTTCCATTTCTTGGACAAGAGATGAATCCAGAAGTGGTTCCACGGGGTAACCAGCGCACCGTCCCTGAATCCTTGTTTTCCCGAGAAAGTAGGCTTCTGTCTCAGTCGAAAGTATCCCTCTGAATTCAGAAGAGGATGTTAACAGACCAGTCGCAGTGGGGGATAAGACAAACATGAGTAGAAGGAGGACGGCAAGGAGGTATGATTTTTTCATCTAAACGGCTGATGACAAAGGAGTACTTAAAAGTTCTTTTAAGATGAAGTAAAGGCTTTTATGACCAGTACTGATATCAATTTTGAGGGATGAATTATGTGGGAAAAAAAGTCATCTGGGATGTTTGTGAAAAAAACCGAAAAAGCGGTTCGAAAGCTTGCTGATAAAAAGACAGAGTTGATTGAACAGACAGCAGATTGGATGAGGCGATATCAATACGCGGAGTGGCCAAAAAACCCAGATAAATTGGAACAAGAGATGAAACAGAAAATTAAAACAGCTCTTTCAGAGGAGATGCAGAAAGAGCCTGCGTTCCTCGCATGGGTGTTATTTCAAGTCGCTGGGGAGCTAATCCGTCATAAGGAAGTCAAAGCAATTTGGGAATGAAACAAGAGTCATTTTTTGAAAAAAAATATTAAGAAAAAAGAGAGGAGAGGCTCCTCCGATAGTTATTTTATAGGATGGTAACTTTGGAGAAGAAGAGCTTTGCCTCGATTGTTTTGTTCACTGAAACGCCTTCCGCACAACTGACCTGGATGCTGATACGTGGGATAGGTAGTAAGACGCCAAGGCCGATTCCTTTGGGAGCGCTGGTGATGGTTGCGGTTTCATCACTGGCGATGGTTTCTATTGTCCCGGTGGTTTTCTTTCCTTTGAGGATGAATCCTCCGTCGATGGTGATGCTCCAGGTTAGGTTGGTGGCGGGGGCATACCCATTGTTGTTGATGAAGGCTTTGATCCCGGTGCCGTCTTCGACCGTAAGGTTGAGTTCTGGGACGGCGGGGGTGAGCAGGAAGGCGCGGAACCCGACATCGGTTTTGTAGCCGAATCCGACGATTTGTCCTTTGTCGTTGATGTCTTCTGGGTAGATCCATTCAAAGCCGGTTCCTGTGAGGTAGTCGTTGAGGTAGATCATCTGGTTGTCTTCCCAGAGGAATGCGTACCAGCCGCCGGTGATGAGATCATCATAGTAGCCGATGACTTGGTCGTGTTCGTTGACAGCGAGGGCGTACCCAGCGTATTGGGAGCTGGTGGGAAGGAGGCGGATGGTTTGATGGTTCTTCCAGACGACCGGTTCCCAGAGCAGTGAGTAATCGAATTGTGCGGTGCCGGGAATGGTGCCATGATCGTTGATGTCGTAGGCTTGACTCCAGTTTGCCTGGATTATGGGGTCATCGTTGAGGTCGTAGGGCACACCGTCTTCCCAGACATGGGCATGGGTGAAGTCTGCTTCAATCCAGCCTGCGATGTCTCCATGGTTGTTGATGGCATAGGGGTAGGTAGCTGTTCCCAGGTCGGTGATAGAACCGTTGTCAAGGATGAAGCCGTTGGGCCACCATGGTGGTGGTTCATGTCCAAAGGGAGCTGCGGAGCCTATGATGGTTCCTGCTTGGTTGTTGTCCCGGGTGTGATAGAGATCAAGAACGTCTCCACCGGTGACTTGGTCGTTGAGGTTGTGGACTTCTTGGTTTTGCCAGAAAGCCGCTGTTTGGTTCATGTGAAGTTTCTGGAATTCTCCGATCCATTCGTACCAGACCACAGCGGACCATCCAAGGATAAGCCCGTTATCGTCGATCATGTAGGGTCTGCTGGCATTCCTCCCGGGGAGGGTATCAAGCAGGGTAGCAGTCTCTGGTGTGCTCCAGTAGATGGTGCGCGTCATGAAATACCCGAAGTCCTCGTAGCCAACGATTTCTCCTTTATTGTTGATGCCGCAGGCGTCAGAGACATTGACTCCGAGGGGGTCGGTGGCTTCAGCCAGATCGATGAACAGGTAGGGTGGGAGGGGTCCTGTGGTTTGTGTCGCGGGGACGTTGGGGGTGATTTGATCTGGTAAGGGCAGTTGCATCGTCCCAGATGGGATTCTTAGTTCAGCGATACAGGTGGTTGCTTTTTCAGGGGTTGTCCCTGTTGTTAGGGTTGCTCCAACAGTAAGTAAAAATAAGACTGTTAGAAAGATTGTCGTTATTTTTGTGTTTCTTTTTTTCATAAGAGTATTCCTCTGTAGTCTTCTATAATATATAAACATAAAAAGGAAATGCTGTATTTTTTGGACAAAAAGAAGTTTTTATTAAAAAATATTTTCTTTATAATAAAAAAATTCACTATCTCAGTTTTGAATCTTATAATATCTTCTTAGACGACTTACTTTGTAAGATATAACTATTGTAATTGAAAGATAGTTTATATGGAAAAAAATTAGGATATTGAAAGGTATTTTTTTAGAACGTTTGGTATCTCATCGATAATGTCAGTTGCAAGCAGACCATAGGATTTCTTCAGGAATGCTTCGTTCCCTGCTTCACCATTAAGGAAGGCAGCTACCCGCACCGCGTCAAATGGTCGAACTCCTTTTGAGAGCAATGCACCCAGGATACCAGCAAGGACATCACCGGTTCCACCGACAGTCATCGCTTCGTTATGAACTTTATTTTGTTTCACAGAAACCCCATCACTCAGGACGTCAATGTATCCTTTTAAAAAGATGGTAGTACCGACCTTATTTGCCCATTCTTTCACCGTGGTAATCCTTTGGTTAAGGTCCTGAGACAGGGCAATGCCTGTGAGTTTTTTGAATTCCCCGACATGCGGGGTGATTATCGTAGGGGAATTTTTTATGACAGAAAGGTGTTCTCCGACAGGTTTAATCGCATCTGCATCAAGAACCAATGGTTTTTTCTTATCGATTATACGTTCAACGAGTGGGATGATTGCTTCTTCGGTCTGCTTGGACGCTCCAAGTCCCGGGCCAAGAATTACTCCCGTGCATTTCTCTAATAGCTCTTCAATAATAGGGCTGTCTTCTTTCGTAAGCATTTCATCATAAAGGTCTTTGACGATGAAGTTTGGTGAAAACGCAGCAACAGAGGCCCAGGAACGTTTTGGTGTGGCGATATACACAAGGTCTACACCGGTTCGGAGAGCAGCAAGACCGCTCAGGGCAGGGGCACCAACATAGGGTCCACCACCGATGATAAGGACGACACCATTATCTCCCTTATGTGATTTTTTCGATGGCCGAGGATAATACACGGATAATTCCCCAGGGCCGACATAGGTGAGCGCCTCTTGCGGGATTCCGATGTCCACGACATGGATTTTTCCACTGTTCTGATTATTCATCCCTTCTTTTGCATCATGGAAGGTGATGGTGTATTGCGGGGTAATTGGTAAGATTGAACCAAGCCCTGTGGGGACATCAACTGAAACAATGATTTTTTTCTTAGACGTATTAATTTGTTTTACGATGGATGCATAGGGTTCTTTAAGTTCACCAGCACGTCCGGTTCCTAGCAGCGAATCAATGATGACATCGGCATCGTCAAGAAGTCTAGGAAGATCATGAAGGGAATGGAAGATCTTAACATCATAGGTCTGCAGTTTCTGATAATTTCTTAAAGCAAGATCAGTTTTTATCTCTGATCCAGCAAGAAAGACACTGACCTTGTAATGTTGGGTAAGATAGCGTGCCGCGACAAACCCATCGCCACCATTATTGCCGATCCCACAGAAGAAGAGAATGTTCTTTTGTGTGTCCTTTACCGTGCTTCGTATGAAATCAGCGACGCTCTTGCCTGCGTTTTCCATGAGTTGTATCGCGGGGACACCAAAGTACTCTGAGTTTCTATCCACCACCTTCATTTCTGCTTCTGAGATCATACCAAAAATGTTAAACGATTAGAACTCTATATATGCTTCGGAACCATACAAGGATTTGTTGTTTATGATGCCAGGTCGGATGAATAGTAGGCAACTTGCTCAGATGATGAAACGCTTCGGGATTAACGTGAAGAATATCGATAACGTGGAAAAGGTAATCATACAAACAGATACGAAAGAATACGTGTTTGATTCTGCCGAAGTCACTGTAATGGACGCCCAGGGGCAAAAAACCTATCAGATCGTCGGTGAGCCGACGGTGAAAAACAGAGGTGGTGAACCCCAGGACACTCAAAAAGAGGATATCAAGTTAATCATGGAACAGACCGGCAAATCGGAAGCAGAGGCACGCAAAGCGTTAAAAGAAACCAACGGTGATCTGGCAGAAGCTATCCTGAAACTGACACAATCGTGATGATGGTATTTACTGGGACTATGATGTCGTTTTCCGATGCAATCACACAATCGAGTCAAGGTGTCGTTCTTTGTCTCCATGTAACCACAGGGTCATCTCAAACGGTTTTTCCTGAGAAATACGACCACTGGAGAAAAGCCTTTGAAATCAAGGTCCAATCCAAGGCAAAGGACAACAAGGCAAATATTGAGGTACTTGAAACCCTCGCGTGTTTTTTTCAATTGTCTCCAAAGGACGTTATACTGATTAGTGGTCTGAAAAGCAGGCAAAAAACCGTTTGTTTAAAAAACATTTCTGTTGAAAAAGTCCATGAAAAACTAAAGGGGTTCTTTCATGGATGATGCTCAAACATTTGAGCAGCTTGAAGAACTGCTTGAGATGTTACAAGAGGATAACAAAACCATTCCTATCATTGTCGAAGGGGAAAAGGATATCATCGCGTTACGAAAACTCGGATTGACCGGTGAGATCATCGGATTTAACAAGGGAAAATCCGTGTCGAATTTTTGTGATTCCATCGCACAGAACTACAGAAAAATCATTCTGCTGACCGATTGGGACTGGCGTGGAGGTCGGCTTGGCAACGCTATCAAAAAACATCTGGAGAACCGGGTGGAATGTAACATGACCTATCGTCAGCTCTTCGCTCAGCGATGCATGTGCCGAACTGTCGAGGGGATACCATCGTGGCTTTCAACCCTACAAAAGAAGCTGCAAAGCGAATGAATTATATACTTTCACTGCACTCTAAGGAAAATATAAAAGAATGTAGGTACCATGGGGGATTTGGTGCAAGACGTTTCAAAAAATCAGAAGAAACTCCTAGCGAGTCAGAAAAAACAAACAACCAGTGTGTGTGCACTGTGTCGAGGCACGAAGTTTTTATGTGGAAAGAGCCGCTGCCCTGTCATCGTCCGGTATCATTCCAAGATAAAGGTCAAACCTCTGTTGAACAGCTTACGGCTTGAGGGGGCATCTCCCCCCAGTGTGTTTGTTGGACGGATTGGATATCCAAAGGTAGCGATTGGACCGATGATTCCACCAGTCATGGGTGATACCTCTGAGATCGACACCCCGGAACGATGGCTTCATAAGTCACTTGACGAGATCGTTGATTTCCGCAGTCAGCTCGTACGAGGCAAATACACAGTGGATGTGACCGATGTGGAAAGCCCGCAACGTATCGTGGAATTCACAAGAGAGCTTGCCCTTTCTAAGAATGCGGTGTTTGCCGATGCAGTGTTTTCAAAGAAACCCTATGGGAAGATAGCGTTCTATGACGAAGTCCAGCCGCATGGACCATCAGCGCCCTTAAGAACCTTAGATATCACCAACCCGAAGTACGAGCAGCATATCGAAAAAGCATACTATGACACGGATCTGAAGGCACGGGATGCTATCCTTGATATCTATAAGAATGGTGTCTTGATCTCAAAAATTCAACGTGCGTTTAGTGTGGGAGCCTTTGGCGTAAAAAAGAACCGCCGTTTCGTCCCCACTCGATGGAGCATCACCGCAGTGGATTCAACGCTTGGTGCGGAGCTGATGAAAAAAACAAAGCAGTATCCGTTCATCAACGAGGTCCGAGCCTATTACTTGAATCAGTTTGACAACCGATGGATTGTGCTTATGACTCCATCAGAATGGCAATATGAGCTCATTGAAGCATGGTACCCGAACACGACATGGAACCAGTATGGGACCGGTATCTCCATTTTCAATAGCTATGAGTTCTACGATGGTCGGAGCACGTATGCAGAGATAGGCGGGTGTTACTACGCTGCGAGACTTGCGGTCAACGAGGTATTAAACAAGGAACGAAGGCAAGCAGGGGTGGTGATTCTCCGGGAAGCACACCCAGGGTACATCATGCCGATTGGGGTCTGGAACGTCCGTGAAAGCGTACGTAATGCGTTGACCCAGCCGTACCGGAAATTCAATACCCTTCAAGAGTCACTGGTGTATGTCTCAGAGATCATGGATATTCCTCTCCAACGATGGATCCGGAACAGCGCGGTGCTGAAGAATCAGCTATACCAGAGGAAATTAGAGGATTTTATTGTGAGATAGTATGAAAACACTCGAGGTGTATTGTAAAACCGCGTTATCGTGTTCAACCTTACCGGGACTACAGTATTCCTTGAATCCTTACCGGGGATGTATGCATAACTGCGCGTATTGTTACGCGCCGTTTGTATTGCGCAGACCACGGGCGGAATGGGGGATGACTGTCGAGGTGAGAAAAAACATTCCTCTGGTGCTGGCAAAAGAAGTAAAAACCAAAAAACCAGGCATCGTTGGGATATCAACAGTGACTGATGCATACCAGCCGTTAGAAAAAACCCATCAGCTGACTCGTTGTTGCTTAGAGCAACTCCTCCGATATGATTTCCCCACTCATATTCAGACAAAATCAGCTCTTGTGACCAGAGATATTGATCTTTTGTCACGGTTTTCTGATGCGCAGGTCATGTTCAGCATCGGAACATTTCATGAGTCTGAACGAAAAATCCTTGAACCAGGCAGCTCATCTATTCAAGACCGTCTCGTCGCATTAAAACAATGTGCAGAGGCCGGACTGCGGACAGCGGTGTTTTTCGGCCCGGTCTACCCGACAACTCGAAAAGAGGAGATCCCACAGATCCTAGATGTTCTAAAAGACCATGGAGCCCAAGAGGTATGGATAGATAGGCTGCGTCTCAAACCAGGTATCTGGGAGAATATGTGCCTCACACTTCGACAAGATCCAGAGATGATGAGGGTGTTTATGACTCATGTGTTTCAGGATAAGACATATTACAGTCAAATCAGGCAAGAGATAGTAAAGGATGCAAAAGAACGCACCCTGAAGGTCATCGATGCCTTTTAGATACTTTTTGTGATACCAAGACCTATAACAGGGGAGCCCCTCTCGTAGCATTTAAGTAGGAGAACTCTATTACCTCAAAAATCCCTTACTGAAAAATAAGGTTATTTATAAGTGATTGGTATGGCTAAAGCACGTGCACGAACGACAACCAGAAAAGTCAAAGATCGTTGGAAAGCAAAAAACTGGTATACGATACTTGCTCCCTCATTGTTCAACAACGTCCCTGTAGCAGAGACTCTGTCGGAAGCCCCTGAAAATCTCATCGGTCGGGTCACCGAGGTATCGTTGCAGGATATCACGAATGATTTTCGGAAATCCCACATTAAGCTGCTTTTTTCTGTCGATAAAATCGAACAGAACACGGCACATACTCAATTAAAAGGCCATCTTCTCACCTCAGATTACCTCCGACGGATGATCCGACGGAGAAAATCCCGTGTGGATGGTGTCTTTGACGTTGAAACCAGAGACGGTGCGTTGCTCCGGGTAAAACCTTTTGCTATCGCAGAGAAACGGATCCAAAGCTCACAGAAGAAGCTCATTCGGAACGTCATGAAAGACGTCATCACCAAAGAAGGAAAATCAAAAACCCTGAATTCTTTCATTAAGGATTGCATTGATGGAAAAACCGGCAGTGAGATCTACAAACACTGTAAGATTTACTATCCGGTGAAGCGCATTGAGATAAACAAAACAGAGATCATCCGATTACCGACGATTATCATCGAAGACGAAAAACCTGTTGAAAAACCACAGGAAGAACCAAAAGAACCTGCCATAGAAGAACCAGAGGCACCAGCTGAAGAACAGACCATAGAAGAAAAACCAGAGGAACCGAAAGAGGAATCTGAAGAACCCGTCGAAGAAGAGCTAACCCCTGAAGACCGAGAGAGCGAAGAAAAACCAAAGAAGAAAACAAAGGCAAAGACGACGAAAAAGAAAACAACCACAAAGAAAGCCTCCAAGAAAAAGAAAGAAGAAGCACCTGAAGAATAAAATCCTCTAGAGCATACTTTTATATATTTTGTTTTTATAATTTATTCCTCTATGATACGTCAGCGGAGGGTGTTTCCCTGTCTATTCATCATCATTTTACTCTTTTCAGTAACCAGTATTCCTCGGGGGGAAAGCTGTAAAGATATCATCGTAACCTCTGCAGCTACCGCAGGGGACTATAGCCTTCTTCTCAAGGTCAGGGATCCAAGTCGAGACGGACTGCAGGTTCTTTGCAGAGTTCCTAAAGGAACCCAGTATACCTATCATCATCCATGGACCGGGAAACCCTGGGATTTTACCGTCACCCATAGTTTTATTGGTGTAGCGACCAAGGGGGATTCACTGCCTAACATCGTCAAAGCAGGCATGGTGCTGACCGATGCGGGGCTTGCGTTTGGAGACGCAGATACGATGTCACGGTGGGTCAACCCGACACAGAACGCCTGGGATGATTTCGATTGGATTCGGTATGCAGGTCAAACCGCGGAGAACGAAGAGGAAGCAATCCACTTGCTTACCACCGAGGCTGTCGATGAGCTTCATGCGACAGGGGTATCAGAGAACTTGTTTGTCGTCGGCCCACAGAGAGCAGTCGTCATCGAAGCAGATGCTAAACACTATGCTATAACAGATGTGTCGGATGTGCATGTCATGTCCAACTATGCAAAGGAGCTCTGGCGAACACAGCTTCTCAGATCACTGCCGATCGCCTCATCCTTTGATACCCAAAAAGAAAGCTGGGTGCGACGGGGAACCCTTGTGCGTCTTGGGTCGCTTTGTGGTCTGAGAATCATCGAAGCAGATTCATCGTCACTCACCGCCCAGGTGTTCCCTGCGGTTCTGTTTAACCAATCGGGACTGGATCGAAAAGTGACAGTGTCGTTGGGACAGCGAGGGACCGTTGGACCATACAGTCTGAGACTCTTGGAAATCGATGGGAAAAAAGCAAGGATATCGCTAAGTACCGGGGTCTATGCATGGGAACAAGAAATGCAAAATCACATCAAACCATCGATTGGAGCTATCACCATCAAGGATATGATAGGCTGGTCCCGGTTACATCCTACAGACCTTGACGGCCTCAGACCTATGTGTGAAGACCAGGTAATGTACGAGGCGGTAATGATATTCAAAGTACCCACTGAGTACTCAAATCTCCTAAGCAGCGGCTGGTTCGCCGCGAATCATGCATGCTCCTCGATTTATGTTCCAATCCATATCTGCGATGATGACTTCTACGACCCCTATGAAACCGGTGAGGCAGCAACCCTTTCCCTAGCGTTACTTCAGAGATATGGTCATGGGAATCTGACTGCACTTTGTCAGAGTATAGAAGATGTCTTTCTTTTTGAAAATGAGGTAAACGAATATCTAGCTTATCTCATGATTCTAAGTGGGATGAACATCACCTCGTTTCTCACAGAGCTGGATACAAACATACAGGAACAAGCATTTCTGACAGAACAGCTCTGGCTGTACGCACCGAATGCCACACAAGGGCTCATTGAGAGTCTTTGGTCGGAGAACTATGACGTTACCTTTAAAAGGATGCAGCATGCCGCAGTAGGCCTACGATTTCTCAGAGGCTCAGAACCAATCGTCACTATCTTAGGAGAGATTATGGAAAGCATCCAAAAATCCCAGCATTTTCTGGATACTCAAAACGTCCTTTTCTCCAGGTAGATTGTTGTAATTTCGATAACGATGATTGGATCGTATAAAAACAATCTAGTTTTTTGTGTTTCCAATATGACTTTATCAAAAACGTTTAAAAAAACATCACAGTTAGTTGAATGGGGTTTTAAGTGACCGACACACGACGAATTATCATCATCGGCTGTGGCGCAGGTGGTGGCACCAGTGGGCAATTCGCACGAAAGACAGATAGGACCGCATCGATAACAATTTTTGAAAAAGGAATCTATCCACAATATTCGAAGTGCGGGCTGCCGTATGCAATCGCAGGCATAATACCAGGGTTCCCTGATCTCATTGAATTCTCAGAAGACTGGTTCAAAAAAGAACGCATCGATATCCATCTTGGGACCTCTGTTGAGACTATCAATATACGAGAGAATCGGATGATTGCAAAAAAAGGCACGGAACTCATTGAAAAGGAATTTGATAGCCTTATTCTTGCCACAGGAGCGTCCCCTTGGATTCCCCCGATTCAAAACATCCAGAAAAATAAAGAGTTGTTGCATGGTGTCCATGTCCTACGAACCATCAAGGATGGGCAGGACATCCAGACTCAGATTAAAAAAGGGAAAAACGCAACCATCATCGGCGCAGGGCTCATTGGTCTTGAGATGGCAGATTCCTTGCATAGAAAAGGGATGAATGTCACAGTTGTTGAAGCACTCCCCAGCATTCTTGCCAACACTCTTGATGACGATATGAGCGAACCAGTGTTGCAGACATTACAGGAGAAGGTTTCCATCTACACGAACCATCTCGCGATCCGATCGGAAGATAATCAGGGCACTATCACATCATTAATCATCAAAGATGCTTCGACCGGTGAAGAGAAAAAAATACAAACCGATCTTCTCATCATCGCAACGGGGACAAAACCAGAGACAACCTTGGCAAAAACCATTGGGTGTGCAATCGGAAAGACCGGGGGCATACAAGTCAACGAACGATCAGAGACAACCGTAAAAAACGTTTATGCTGTCGGTGATTGCACCGAATATACAGATTTTATAACCCAGGAACCGCTTGGTATCGGCCTTGGAAGTGTCGTCGTACGACAAGGGATTGCTGCAGGAATCAACTCTGCTGGTGGTGACTATCATCTTCCCCCAGGGGTTTTATTGACACGGACATCGGAGTTCTTTGGAATTGAGATAGCTGCGGTCGGCCCTGTGAAACAATGCATGAAAAACATCCCAGTGATCACCGGGAAATACAAAGGATTCTCCCTGCCAGAGTATTTCCCCGGGAAAAAACCTATCACCATAAAAATCGGAGCCCATGAGCAAACCGGACAGATTCTCTCTGCTCAAGCAGTGGGTAGTAACGCGGCACAACGAATAAACACCCTCGCTTGCGCAGTTCTTGGGAAAATAACCGTCGAGGAGTTCCGAAAACTTGAGACAGCGTATGCACCACCCATCGCTCCAACACTTGACGCGCTAACCCTTACCTGTGACGTTATCGCCCTGAAACTCGCACGAAAAAGAAGGGACGTATGAGGATTTTACATTGTGCTGACACCCATCTAGGGTATACTGCCTATAGAAAAATGACCGAGGAGGGTGTGAACCAACGGGAAATCGATATCTATGATGCATTCACGCAATGCATCGATTATGCGGTAGAAACAAAACCAGACCTCATGCTACATGCAGGAGACTTATTTGACTCTGTTCGACCCACGAACCGGGCAATCACCGTTGCCTTTCAGCAAATCCTTCGTTTGTCCAAGGAAAACATCCCCTTCGTCGTCATCTCTGGCAATCATGAAACACCAAAACTCAAAGAAACCGGTAATATTTTCACTATCTTTGAACACCTGGACTATGTGTACCCCATCCATAAGAACCGCTATGAAACTGTATCGCTGAAAATAAAGGATGAAACAGTTGTGATCCATGCAATCCCACAATGTCAAAACCCAGAGGAATTTGAGACGAATTTCAAGAAAATACAGGTAGACAAGACTGTTGATTTCAATGTCCTGATCGCGCATGGTGCAGTCGAAGGAATCAAAGAATTTAAGATGAATGAGTTCAACGAACTCTTCATCCCTATCAAAAACCTCAGAGAGGATTTTGACTACGTCGCACTTGGTCATTACCATCTGTTTACAAAATTACAGAAAAATGCGTTTTACGCTGGATCAACAGAGCATCTGAGTTTTACTGAGGCAAACACTCAGAAAGGGTTCCTTGAGGTCAACCTAGGAAAAAAATTGACACATCGATTCATCCCTCTCAAAACAAGGGTGATGGTTGACACACCTGCTCTTGATTGCTCAACGCTTCGTATTGATCAAATAACACAAAAGATAAAAGAAACCATAGAAGCGATTGATCCGAAGGATAAAATCATACGCATCCGTCTAGATAACATCCCCTTGCACCTGCAACGCGGCATCGACTATCATCAGATTCGAGACATGGCAAAAACCGCAGTGCATTTTGAGATAAAGTCAACGACCGTTAAAACCGATGAGACATCACTACGTGAAGGCTACACACTAAAATCACTGGCAGATGAATTTGAAAAATTCCTTGCCACACAACAATACTCTGAAAAGAACATGCTCCTTGACCTTGGATTACAATACATACATAAACATGAAGAGCAAGAGAAAAAACCATGATTTTGAAATCTATCCATTTGAAGAATTTTCGAAAATTCAAGGACAGTTATTTCGAATTCCCTGATGGTGTCACTGGAATTGTTGGTTTGAATGGTGTCGGGAAATCAACTCTTTTTGAAGGGGTAGCATGGGCGCTCTATGGTCCTATGGCAGCTCGCACCGCCACAGACCAAATCAAACGCGAAGGAGCAACTCCCTCTGAATCTTGTCGGATTGAACTTGATTTTGTCTTTGACGATGACCAGTACCATGTCGTACGGGAGATGAGCGGAAAGAACCTGCAAGCATCAGCAAGCGCGACCGTCAACGGAAAACTTGCAGCCACCGGTGCCGAGATACTGAGCAAATATATCCAGAAACGTCTAGGAATGGACTGGAAGTCATTCTACACCTCGATTTTTGCGAAACAAAAAGAACTGAACACGTTATCCTCAATGAATCCTAGTGAACGTCGGCAACTCATCCTTCGGATGCTTGGGATCAATGTAGTCGACGATATCATCAGTGAGATACGATCAGATACAAAGGAGAAAAAAACACTTATCGAGAAACTCTCGGAGAGTCTTTTTGATGAGAACGGCCAAGATAAGATAACCCTTTATGAACAGGAAATCAAACACCAACAAAAAAAACAAAAAGAACTCATGAGAGACGTTGAAGAGCAGAAAAAACAGCTTCATATAATTGAGGGGCAACGAGATAAAATAAAAAAAGAATGTGATGGAAAAAAACTCACCTATGAAAAACTCCTTAGAACCGCTCAACAATTTGATGAGAAAAAAAGCAGATTCGAAAAGAAGCAACGTCTGCAGAAAGACATTGTGAAACTACAAAAAACACTAGACGAGCGACAACAAGCCATGGAACAACAAAAACAAAATCTTACCCTTTTTCAGAACCTAAATAAAGACCTTCAGACCTTCGAACAGCAACAGGAGAAAAACACGTCTCTTATTCAATCTGTGCTCAAAAAGCAAGAGCATAGTAACACCCTTGTCCATCAACTCAGAAATGACATAAAAGAGATAACAACAAAAAAACATCATATAGAAACAATGGGCCCCCAGGCGAAATGTCCGACCTGTGAACGTGTACTTGGTCAACAACACCAAAGTCTTCTCGCTGCATATACCCAAGAGCTTACGAAAAAGAATCATAATGCGGAACAGCTCATCGAACAAGGAAAAAAACTCCAGATGGAATTTGAGAGACTTTCTAGAGAAAAAAACGCTTTACAGAAAAAAGGTATCTACCTCCGGAATCAAGTCATAGAGCGGGAGAAACTCCAAAGCTTTCTTCGTCATGGTTCTGAGGAAATCAAGCGGGAAAAACAAGAGCTTGAAAACAAAAAGAAAGAAGAAAACACACTTGGCGCTATCGACTTTGATGAACAAGAGTATCAGAAGGTCAGAACGCAGGTAAGCGAGGTGTATAAAAGCCATCAAGAAGCGCTATCAAAACTTGATGACGTAAAAGAGAAACATCAAGAGATAACAATTAAGTTAAAAGAACATGAAGGAAAACAGAATCTGATACAGCAGCAGATAAAAACCTACGAAAAAAATATTGATGAACAACAAAAACTCTTAAAAAAACTCCAAAACGAACGCACTGAGACACAACGTCTTGGTATGCTTTCTGAAGTCATGGATTCTTACCGCACGTATCTTATCTCCCAGATCCGACCGACGCTTTCGTCCCATGCGTCTGAACTTTTCGATGAGCTTACAGAGGGAAAGTACTCACAAATCGAGTTAGATGAAGACTACAACCTCATCGTCTATGATCGAGGCGCCCCCTATACCATTGAACGGTTTTCCGGTGGAGAAGAAGACCTTGCAAACCTTTGCATCAGGCTTGCGATTTCAGAGATTATCACCGAGCGTGCAGGCAGTGTCTTTCAGTTCATAATCCTTGATGAAATCTTTGGTTCCCAGGATCAAATACGCAAACAAAATATCATAAAAGCGCTGAATAATTATTCCTCGAAGTTCAGACAAATCTTCCTAATCACCCATGTCGAAGACATCAAACATTTCACTGAGAACATTGTAACGATAACAGAGGATGACGATGGGATTAGTTCAATAAAAGTAGAATAAAAAGAAAGAAAAAGAAAAAAAATGTTTTTATTTTCTGAATCGTAGTTTACGTTTTGGTTTCTCGCTTGGTTTTGGTCGTTCTTCGACGGGCGTCGGGGTTTCCATGCTCTCCTCAGCTGATGCTGTCGCAGGCGCAGCAATCGTTCGTTGTTTCAGGTGTTCAACCGAGGTAAAGAGTTTTGTGAAGAGCTCCTCATTTGAGTCAAACCAGCTTTGCCAGCCTCGTAGTTCGTCTTTCAGCTGTTTGTTTTCAGATTCAGTCTCTTCATACAAGCGGAAGAGTTTTGTGAGTCGTTCTTTTTCTTTTTCATACTCACAGGAGACTTCTTGGAATCGTGTTTTGAATTCTGCGAACTGTTCAAATTTACGTAACTCTTCGACCTGTGTTTCCAAACCACGTATGACTTCGTCTTTTGTGGTAACCTCACCGCGCATTCGGTCCACGTTTGTTTCCATTTGGGTGCGAATGGCGTCAAATCGCATGACTTGTTGTTTCATATCCTCTAGCTGCTGGACTGCATGTTCTCGTTCATCTAACTTCTGAGTAAGTGTCTGAATCCTTGTTGATGCGTCCCGTTCGAATTGCATACGAGCCTGTTCGGTATCACGGATTCGTTCTTCTAATTCCATGACCCGTTTTTCTTGTGCTGCTAACGATTCCTCTTGGTTTTTGTAAGCGTCCCAGAGTTTTATCAATCGTTCTTTCTCCTTGTCAAGCTCCATGCTATAGCGTCTGGCGCCTTCGACAGCCTCGTCACGGCGTCGTTCAGCTTCAGAAAGACGGTCTTCAAAGGATCGCATCATTGTATCTACTTTGTTTAACCCTTCGAAGCTGAGCATGCTTTGGATTTTTGCTAAATCCTCCATGCCTTTTGAAAACGAGCTTTTAATAGTACCAAGTTCAGTTGATGCTTCTTGTAATTGCTCCATAAATGAGTCTTTTACTCCCTTCACGCCTATACCACCTACTTTTTCTTCAGTCATAACTCATGCCGTCCCATTCAATTAATTCTCTGCTATGCGAATAATGTTGATGCTATTTAAGGGTTATTATTTTCTAATGTTTCTGTGAGTGGTTTCAGAGCCGCTAAACTAATAAACCAAAATATGTATACTATTTAAAAATTTAAACAAACGATTTGGAGACAGAAAGGGATGGGAATACTCGAGAGATTTAGAGAAAGTAGATTTTCTAAAATGATTCATCGTATTTTTGGGAAAAACCACGCCAAGATTGGCATCTATGGCCCACCAAATGTAGGAAAAACAACACTTGCCAATCGAATCCTGCGAGACTGGACTGGGGATATCATGGGCAGTGTCTCTGAGGTTCCTCATGAGACCCGCCGAGCGAAATGGAAGAACAACATTCGAATCGATAACGGGGGATCCTCCTTGACGATGGATCTGGTCGATACACCAGGGATAGCGACAAAAATCGACTTCAAGGAGTTCATGAACATGTATGGAATGACAAAGGATGATTCTCGGCTGCGAGCCAAAGAAGCGACCGAGGGTGTCATCGAAGCAATTCGGTGGCTTGATGATATTGATGGCGTCGTGCTGGTGATGGATGCAACACAGGATCCATTCACGCAGGTCAATGTCACCATTATTGGGAATCTGGAGGCACGCAATCTACCTATTCTTATCGCAGCAAACAAGATTGATGCTGAGAACGCAAGCCCAGCGACGTTAAAGTCAGCTTTTCCCCAACATCCGGTAATTCCTATCAGTGCCCTTACCGGGTATAACACGGAGAATCTCTATACGATGATGGTAAAAGAATTCGGCAAAAAACGACATAAACAAAGGAGGTAAGAGAGATGGTGAAAAAAGAAGGGGGAATCGAGTTTCATCTTATTTCACGTCAGAAGCTAGAGCATTTATCATCCTCAGAGAAACTAGAATATATCCTTAGAGAGGTCAAGGAAGGACGAATTCTTGTCTTAGAACACGGGTTGACACCAAATGAACAAGCACAGTTAATTGAGCATACCATGAAAGAAATCAATCATGACACGTTCATTGGCATAGAGATTGGTGGCTATGAAAACGAGAAAATCGGATTCTTCCAGAGAGTGTTTGGTGTAACAAAAAAACCCCGTATGACCGTTATCGGACCGGCACATCTCCTCAGAATGGTTCATAAGGACAATGATATGATCCAAACTACAATCATTCCTGGCAAGGGAGCAAGTTAATGCCGCATCAATGTCTTAAATGTGGCCATATCTTCGAAGAAGGATCATCTCAGCTGCTGAAAGGATGTCCCCAGTGTGGAGGAAACCGGTTTTTCTTTACAAAACAACCGTTAAATGAAAAAGAACGGGACATCATGTGTAAGGAAATTGGTCAGGATCTTACCGCAAAAATCATGGAACTGGCCGTTGAGAAAAACAAAGACACGTTCAAGGGAACCGAGGCATGGATCACCCTCAAACCAAAAGATTTACGAAAGATGATTAAGGACCAGATTGAGCAAGAGAAACCTGAGAAAGAAGTAACGCTTAATGAGCCAATTAGTGATGATCAACGCAGAGAGATTATCAAAAAAATCAAGGCGGAGGCAGATCATTCTGATACACCAGAGACGATTGGGGTGGAACAACCCGGGAAATATAATATAGATCTTAAAGGACTCTTGGAGAAAGAACCGATTGTGATACAAAAGGACGGAACCTATACTATCCATCTTCCCTCCTTGTTTAAGATGCATGAGGAGAAGAAAAAATAGCTAAAAGGAATAATTGAAAAACCATTCCATTACCTTTTTATTGAAGTCAAAGATACAGCATTGGTTGATTCTATGAAATGGTATGACGAGGTTGAATATATCAGGAAACAAGCGATGAAGAACAACGAGTTTTTCGCCAACTCCCTGCCAATGATTGCCAGTGAAAACGTTCTTTCACCCTTATGTCGGGAGATGCTTCTGACAGATTTTCATGGGAGATACGCAGAAGGGACCCCGGGTAACCGATACTATGAAGGATGTAAATTCTTTGATCTTGTCGAAGAGAAAACAATGGAATTGGCAAAAAAATTATTTGAGTGTCAGTATGCTGATGTCCGTCCGACGTCAGGTACTGTGGCAAACATGGCTGTGCTGAAGGCATTAATAAAACCAGGGGAAACTGCAACGGTCCTTGACACCGCCAACGGAGCTCACATCTCATTTGGTAAATACGGTGCTGCGGGCGTCCGAGGTATTAATCTTGTTTCATTTCCATTCAGTAACGAGGAGATGACCATTGATGTCGATGGTGCGGTAAAACTCATCAAACAGGTCAAACCCAAACTTGCGTTGTGCGGTCAATCGGTGTTCCTATTTCCGACTCCGTTGAAAGAGATAGCAGAGGCCGCTCATGAAGTCGGTGCGTATGTCGTCTATGACGCAGCCCATGTGCTAGGCCTAATAGCAGGGAAACGATTCCAGGATCCGCTGCGAGAAGGGGCAGATGTTATGAATGGCAGTACCCATAAGACCTTACCAGGACCTCAGGGCGGTATGATCCTTTCAAATCATACCACTGAAACCGATGAAGAGAAAGCATTCTTACGAAAAATTGGGTTTGGGGTGTTCCCCGGGGTGACGTCGTCGTATCATTTGCATCATGTCGCTGCAAAAGGTATTGCGTTTGCCGAGCATCTGGAGTTTGGGCAGGCGTATGCTGATCAAACCATTAAAAATGCGAAACGACTGGCACAAGCGCTCCATGAACAGGGGTTCAAGGTCTTCGGTGAGAAACTTGGTTTTACCAAATCTCATCAGATTCTGGTAGAGATAGGGCCTGGAAAAGGAAAGGAAGCCTCAAAAACACTCGAGGACGCAGGAATCGTCACTAATATGAATATGATTCCAGGTGATGCAGATCCGCTGAATCCCTCCGGACTTCGACTGGGAACTCCAGAGCTGACCCGCATTGGATTGAAAGAGAAAGATATGGATGCTATCGCCGTGTTTTATTCACGTGCGCTTCTGAGGAAGGAAAACCCAAAGAGAATCAGAGACGATGTCAAAGAATTCCGGAAAGACTTCCAGGGACTTTGTTATTGTTATAAGGAAGGATTCCGGGGATATGATTATCACAAGTTGATCTAAGATGCGGGTGGCACTGACCGGCACCCCTGGAACAGGAAAAACCTCCGTTGCAGCCCTTCTGGAGAAAGAAGGATGTATTTTTGTTTCGTTGTACGCGCTTGCGCAAGAGAATAACTGCATCTGCGGGACCGATAAAAAAAGAGATTCACAGCTTGTTGATATTAAGAAGCTTGACAAGTGTATTCAGAAAACCTTCAAGACGGATGAACTAGTTTTTTTTGAAGGACACATCGGTCATCTTCTTTCATCGATGGAGAAAATCATTATCCTTCGCTGTCATCCGAAAAAGCTGAAAAAAAGGCTTCTTGGAAAAAAATGGAGTGCTCAGAAAGTCATGGAAAATGTCGATGCAGAAGCTCTGGACATCATTCTTTGTGAGGCAGTGGAAAATCATCCTCTGAAGAATATTTTTGAGATAGATACTACAAAGAAAACGATTACAGAGGTAGCGTTGTCAGTTCGTGAGATTGTGAATACGAACTTTGATAGAATAGAACCGTATAGTATTGGACAAATCGATTGGTCAGAGGAGATCATCAAAAAGAAGGGTAGATAGGAGCAAGTATGGTATTGGATAGAACACGAGGGAAAGCAGATCCGTTTCTTACGTTCATAGCAAGGAGATTTACTCAGGTCAATCCTGATATTCTGACGTGGTGTGCATTGTTGTTTTCACTGGTCGCTGGTCTGTTTTTTTATTTTTCAAATTCGCAGACCGAGGTGGAATCGTTTTTTTTATTATTCGCAGCGCTGTTTGTGCTTCTCAATGGGTTGTTCGATGCGATTGATGGGAAAGTCGCCAAGCTTACCAATAAGCAATCGGCACGTGGTGATTTTCTTGACCATGCTCTTGATCGGTACGCTGATGTTTTCATGGTTGGGGCTCTGGGTATAAGCTCCTGGTGTCGTCCTCCTATTGGCTTGCTTGCTATCGTTGGGGTGTTGCTTACTAGTTATATGGGGACGCAAGCCCAGGCGATTGGTCATAAACGTGATTATTCTGGGCTGTTAGGAAGAGCAGACCGCCTGGTGCTTCTTATCATCTTTCCCGTTATCCAACATGGTGTCCTTCGTCTTTCGTTTGAACTTCCTTGGGGGCTTACAGTCATCGAGTTGGTCTTGGTGTACTTCGCTGTAGTTGGGAATATCACCGCTGTGCAGCGTTTTTTTATTACGCTTCGATGGTTTCAAAGCGATCGTAAAAAAGAAAAATAAATGAATATAGTTGGAAAGCCCATGTAAAAAAAAAAGCTGGGAGGAAAGGGAAAACATTAAGGGGATTTTATGAAGAAGAAAAACCCTTCCTCCTTTTCTCGAATAAAAGTAGAGTTACATCTGTATATAAAATTTTCTACAATTTTTTATAACATTTGTTACAGGATTGATGGTTGTTATTGAAACGTTTCGTAGACTTGAGAATCTTATATTTTTTCTGAAAAAGGGTAACATTTTTTTTAAAAAAAAATAAAAGGGCGAGGGTTGTTTTTCTATGAGGATTCTTTGAGGTTTGTTTTAGATTCGCTTTAGTAAATGTAGGAATTTTTTGTAGACCTGTTCAGAGGAGAATATCAAGGGAACGCCTTTGAATTGGCAGTCCTCGCAGATGTATCCTCGTGCGAAATAGGGCAGTCGTGCTGATGCATGGAGCGCCGAGTGGGTATTTTTACTTCCGCAGAGTGGGCAGGCGATAATTTCCATAGTAACACCAATGCTATGTAATAGCATAGCATATATATAAATATTATGTTATTTTAATAATTCCCTATATAAAGGACCCCTGCAGGAAAATATGTGGTACAACACCTCAACATCCAATGCTCCAAAAATTAAAGAAGAACCCATTGTTATTCGTCTCAGAAAACGATGGACAACACACAGAAAAAAGCAATTCTCATATCACTTGAAGATTCCATTACAGAAATCATTCAACTCGCAGACACCCTCAGGTATATAATAGTAAAAGAATTCATCCAACATAAAACAAAACCAGATGTAAACTTCTACATCGGTTCTGGAAAGGTCGATGAAATAAAAGACTTCTTCACACAAACAAATGAAACCATCGATCTTGTCATCGTCAACGGCGAACTAAAACCATCCCAATGGTTCGCCTTGGAAAAAAAACTACAAACCAATGTCTATGACCGCATCAGACTAATCCTCGCCATCTTCGAAGAACACGCAGAAAGACGAGAAGCACGCTTGCAAGTTAAACTCGCACAACTCCAATACGAACGACCCTATGTCCGAGAATTGATCCACCGGACAAAAGCAGGGGAACATCCTGGGCTGATGGCAGGGGGAGAATACCAGGTTGACGACTACTACGAGATGATAAAACGACAAACAAAAAAAATCAGAGAAGACCTCCAAAAAATCAGGGAAAATAGAGAGCTACAACGACAGACCAGATCAAAAAGCGGTTTTTACTCAGTCTCACTTGCAGGCTATACCAATGCAGGAAAAAGCAGTCTTATGAACCTGCTCTCTGGAGAAAAAGTAAAAGTCGAAGAACAACTCTTCTCCACCCTCTCAACAACAACCCGCAGCATTACGACAAAAAACAAAGAAAAAAAAATACCCATCCTTCTGACCGATACCGTCGGATTTATAGAAAACCTCCCTGCCTGCATCATCGATGCATTCCATTCGACCTTAGAAGAGATACAGCGTGCTGATGTCGTCGTATTGGTTATCGATGGAAGCGAACCAGAAGAAACCGTGGAAAAAAAACTCCGCATCTCAATCAACGAACTGCGGAATATCGGTGTTGGAGCACCTATTATACTCGCCATAAACAAAATCGATCTAATCGATACGAAAACACTTGAAAACCTCCAGACGCATCTTGAAGAAACCGGCATATCAAAAGATTATTGTGTCGTGTCTGTTTCAGTGAAAGACAAAAGGAACATCGAAGCACTGCTCCAAATCATCTACGATTCATTACCACATATGGTACATGTCACATTCCGCCTCCCTCTCGAAGAAAAATCACAGGCGTTCATCTCCCAACTCTACAGAAAAACACAAGTCCTTCACATCGCGTACACAGATATAATCACGGTAGAAGTCGAATGCAACGAAAAGATAAAAGAAAAGCTAATCGCAGGCAGTCGCGCGGTCAACGGCGAGGTCCTCTAAGAAAACAAAAATCTTATACGCTCCAATGTATTCCCTGCAAAAAGGGAGAATGATCGTATGAACATAAAAAATCAGAAAAAGTTACAACAGCTAATAACCATGATCGGACTGATTCTTTTTGGATCGATTGGCCGATACCTACTTATCGGCATGGGGCTGCAACCGTTCCCTAACTTTGAAGTAATCATGATAGTGACGTTTCTCGCAGTGATGCTTATCAGATCACCATTATCACTCATCGTCCCACTGGTCAGTATGATAGCAAGCGACCTATTGATTGGAAACCCGATTTTCGTCGGGGATCAAATGAACAGAATCGTTTTGTTCACCTACTCCGGGTTTGCCATCATCGCAGTACTCAACCTGTTCAACAGAGAGCGGCTCTGGAACGGCCTGAGCAGCGTCCGTCTGAAAAGCGTCGGTCTCATGGCAGGACTAGGGGTCGGCTTTGTCTTGCTCTATGACATCTGGACTAACCTCGGATGGTGGTATCTGATGTATCCGCATGATGCAAGCTCACTAGCTTTGGTCTACACCGCTGGACTTCCCTTCATGGTCTACCATTTGATCTCAGGTGTTGTCACATTTGTTGCCATCGGAGTCCCTGTTATCTTCTATGTTTCTAAGAAAAAAGACAGCTTGCACCTCCAACCCTTAAAGCTTAATATAAGCCAAAAAATCCCCGCACTGCTCCTTGTCATTGGCCTCATCACGCTTTCCTTCACCGGAACTGCGATGAAAGTCCCACAAAAAACAGAGGTATGGGTTGAAAAATCAAACCAAACCAGTGTTCAAATCGTACTACAAACCGATACCTGGACCATTATCGATAACCTGGTAGCTTATGAAGATGAGACTGTGTTTTCGATTCTCAACCGATGTGCAGAGAAAAACAGCTTCTCGGTCGAATCAACCTACTATGAAGAGTTTGACTCAACAATCATCAACTCAATCAACAATGCAATCAGTGGAACAGATGGAAAATATTGGCAGTACTCTGTCAACGACAAGCTTCCAAACGTGGGTGCCGATAAATGCATCATCACCAATGGTGACATGGTGAAATGGAGCTTCGACACGCTCTAATCCGACAACATCAATCCCCATTTTTTTTTTTAACAGGTTTTTTCATCAAGGGTTCGTATCTTATTACGAATTAACGTAATAGTGACGATGACAAAAAGGAACGCAAGGCCAAGCCCTGAGAGAACCCCAAAGAATTCATAGGAGACAAGGAAATTATAAAACCCATGAAGGAAGATTGCGAGGAGAAAATACGGCAATACAAAAAGGAAGGATGATTTCTTCATAACGGTCTTTCCATATCCATATCCTGTTAAAGCGGTCGCAGACGCATGCAGGAGACACCCACCGAAGCTTCGCAAGGCCATGAACACCAAAAAAATAACAAGACCCTCGGATAAGAAACTAAACCCATACAGAAGGTTTTCTGTCGCTGAAAAACCCAATCCTGCAACCGCTCCATAAATCAAGCCATCCTCCAGTTCGGTTAGATTCTTTTTTACAGTCCGTAGGTGCAAGGCAAGAGGTTTGGTGAATTCTTCGACGACAGGTGCAATGACGATTGTGATAAGAAAGGGAGTCATCTCCACATGAGACGATGAATAGGCAAGTGGTATCTGTAAAACAATCTCTAGAATAAGTGCTGCAGCAACAGCAATGGTTGCACCCCAGAGGAAACACAGAAAGATAGGAATCCATTGTTCGCGATTGCACCGCTCTGTGTTCCGTATCCACAATGTGTAAATGAGCGGTGGGAGAAATGAGACAAAGATAAGTAATCCCCATGTCAGCAATTCAACCATAAGAACAATACAACGCAGGGGAATTTATTATGTTTTTTAGAGCTTGTAGTAATATTCTCCGTTTTGTTTTTGTTGTCGGTCCATATACGATTCTGGTTTATTGACACGAGGTCGTTTTGTCTCCTCGTCTCTTCGGAAGGTGATATCAACGTTTTTTAGAAATCGATTCATTCCTTCATGAAGGCTATATGGGCCTTGTGCTCGTCCTTGTTTGCCTGGTGAACCATCAAAGACAATCAGCGAATCACTGACCATGTCGATGAAATAGACGTCGTGGTCGACGATCATTGCTGATTTGGCTGATTTTTCTATCACCCGACGCAGCATCCGAGAGACGATCATTCGTTGTTGACTATCCAAGTACGCAGAGGGTTCGTCAATAAGGTAGATATCGGCTTCTTTTACTATGGATGCAGCGATAGCCACTCGTTGTAATTCTCCTCCGGAAAGCGTAGTCAGCTCACGGTCCTGGAGGTATTTCAAATGCAGTGCCTCATGGACCTCGGTCTGCAGGAAAGTCGATGTGAATATCTGGGGAGCAAACCGCTCAAAATATTCCTGGACCGTCCCATCAAAATCAGGGGTGATATACTGGGGTTTGTAACTAATTTTTAAATCGTATTCAATGGCTCCCTTCGTAGGGGTTACAACCCCTGCAAGCATTTTGACAAAGGTTGTCTTTCCAATTGCATTTGGGCCGACGATACCAATGAGCTCTCCCTGGCGGATTATCCCTGGTTCGACGGAGAGGGTGAAATCCTCAAATTCTTTAACCAAAGTATTGTAAGAGACAAGGATCCGCAAGCCCTGTTGTGGTTTTGGTGGGCTGGCAAAAAACTCTATTTTTGTACCAAATCGTATGTTTTCCTCTTTCAGATATCCTGAAAGATAGGTGTTGATGGAATGTCGGACCGCACGAGGGAAGGTCACAACACCATAGGCCCCCTCAGTCCCGTACATGATATGAACGTTTTCACAGAGGAAATCAAGGACCGCGAGATCATGTTCAACGACGATTACTTTTTTTTCACTGGAGAGTTCACGGATAATACGAGCGACTTTCAAACGCTGGAAAATATCAAGATACGATGTTGGTTCATCAAAAAAATACAAATCAACATCTTTGACAAGCGCCGCAGCGATGGAGACAAGTTGCAGCTCCCCGCCGGAGATTGTCCCTTTTTCTATCTCCTTATCTAACAAGTTTGCAATCCCGAGTTTCTTGACAACCCCCTCAAACCTCTGTGAGCTGTCAGCATTTTTCAGTACATCTCCAATTTTTCCTTTCAGGATTTTCGGGAGTTGATCAACATACTGGGGTTTGAGCACGCAGGTGAGGTTTTTCTCAGATAGCGCCTTGAAATGTTCATACAGCTCTGTACCTGCATAGTACTCAAGCACCGTATCCCATGATGCTTTCTTTTTTTGGTATTCCCCAAGATTCGGAATAATCTGTCCTGCGAGGATTTTTATCGCGGTTGTTTTCCCAATTCCATTCTGCCCAAGGACACCGACGCAACTTCCTTTTTTAGGTATGGGTAATCGGTACAGTCGAAAACCGTTTTTTCCGAACTGATGGACAAGATCCTCGGTGAGTTCCTCGGCAAGTCCGATGATTTTTATCGCCTCAAATGGGCATTTATTCACGCAAATACCGCAACCAACACAGAGTTCTTCGGAGATGATTGGTTTTCCATCTTCCCCCATGATAACGGTTTCATCACCAGCGCGGACTCTGGGGCAGAACTTGATGCATTCCTGCGCACATCGTTTTGATGTACAACGGTCTTTTAATACTATGGCAATCCTCATATCTGTGAACACCGACAAGATGCTTGTTCTTAAAAGGTTTTTTATCCTCTCAAGAAGTGATATACATTAAAAGGGAAAAACTCATATCATCTTATAGAAGTGTTTCGTCATGCAGTTTGATTTGTTTCTCTGGCCAATGCTTCTCCCATTGATTCTTCCCGTAGTGTATTGTGTGAAATATAAGAAAGAATCCTTCGTCGAAATAGGGGCGATCATTGTAGTCATGGTGCTGATTGTATTGTTCTACTGGCCAATGGTAACAAGTACTATTTTTTCCTCATACACCTATATTGTGACAAAATACTTTCTGTTCGTGGTCCTTCCAATCATATCATTCGTTTTGATTCAGGGAAACATCACACCGCTTAGGCTTAGTACCTATGGTCTGAAAAAACAAGGCGTACGGACAAGTCTTATTTGGTTTCTTCTCCTTCTTCCAGTGATGCTTGTGATAACGTTTGCTATACAGTATAGTTACAACGGAAGTTGGAATGTTGAATTGGTCAATGGCATCATGAGTTTTTTTGAGGCGTTTACCGAAGAGTTTTTTTTCAGAGGTATCCTGTTTGTGTTCTTAGTACAAAAGACAAATATGAAGATTGCATATATCACGTCATTGACTAGTTTTATACTGATGCATCCGCAGAATCTGACAACTCTATTTATTATCGGAACTATGGTTCAGGGAATATTGACTCTTGAAATAACACGACGATCAAAAAATATCATAGGGGCTTGGTTCCTGCATGGTAGCAACCGGTTTTTTCAACTTGCGTTGCTGCCGTTGTTTCTGTAAAACGTTTTTTATCGTCCAAATGAATGCCGTGGAGGACCTCTAAAAGAGTGATGTCTGGGTTCAAACCGTCTCATGAACGGTACTTTTCTGAACTCAGGGATATCTACTCGTTCAATGAGAAAATCATCATTGCTCTGGACGCGTCTGAAGTTATCATGATCACGTTCTGTAAGAAGAGTAATGGCAGCACCATTGGCTCCAGCCCGAGCGGTTCGGCCTATCCGATGAACGTATTCTGTCGGTGTCTTTGGCACATCATAGTTGTAGATGTATGTGACATTTTTTATGTCAAGACCACGTGCAGCCACATCGGTTGCCACAAGTACTTTGGTCCGTTGGGTTTTTAACGCATCTAATGAGTTTGATCGTTTCTGCTGTTTCATCCCACCATGGATTGCGGAGGCATGGATCCCTTGACGAGCAAGATTCTTTGATACCGCATCAGATTCCCGTCGAGTCCCACAGAACACGATTGATAAACCATCGGTGTTGCTTTTCAACAGATGAACAAGAAGTGAGAACTTCTGGTTCTGTTCGTAAATATCATAGTAGATTTGTTTGAGTTTGCTATGATCGACATACGATTGGGTCTTTATTATCACTGCTTGCCGGAGATGTTTTCGTGCGAGACGATGAACTTCCTCAGATATCGTGGCGCTGAACATGAGTAACTGACGTTGTCGGGGGATGTAGCGAATGATTTCCTCGACATCCTCGATAAAACCCATTTCGAACATTTTATCGGTTTCGTCAAGGACAAGAATCTTGATAGCATCAAGATCAATGGTTCTCCTGCGAAGATGATCAAGCAATCGCCCTGGGGTTCCGATGACAATCTCAGATGAACGGACGTCTCGTATCTGCGGGCCGATGCTTACTCCACCATAGACACTCGTGGTCCGTATGCCTAGGCTTTTACCAAAATCCCGAAAGACATCAGTAACCTGGATACAGAGTTCTCTGGTGGGTGTCAGAACAAGGGCTTGCAGTCCTTTTCCAGGGATGATCTTATTGAGGATCGGGAGGCAGAAGGCGAGTGTTTTGCCTGAGCCAGTCTCCGCCTGGCCGACAACATCGCTGCCTTTGAGTATCTCAGGGATGCATTTTTCTTGGATAAGCGTCAGACTGGGAAAATCCTGTTCTTGTAATTTTGTAAGCAGTTTTGGATGTATGATAAGTTGGTCACATTTCATTGTTTTCACCTTAGTAGTCCATTATTTTTTTGTTTCTTCTTTGTCTTAATTCTAGTAAAAAAAATAATTTTTGAAGTATTGTTCCTTTGAAAAATTATGCTTTCTTTACGTTTTTTGCTTGTGGGCCTCGATCTGAGGTTTCAACATCAAATTCAACTGCGTCTCCCTCATTGAAGTTGGTCTCCATGGGAAGAGCGGTGCGATGAACAAAGACTTCTTTTCCATCTTCACCTTGGATAAATCCATATCCTTTTCGAGCATTATACCATTTTATATTTCCTTTCATAGTAGTCACTTTTTCCTTAGATTACATCTAGTTTTTTAAAAGAACAAAAACAAATAAATTTCGATCAGTCGAATTTTCGGAACTCTGAAACTCTTATTTCTATTCCTTTTACCCTGCTATAGCTTTCTCACATATATATAGTTTTTCACGGAGTAAAATTTTAATTTCGTTCATACTATGGATCAAAATTGCGTTTTACATAATGATTTGAATATCTAGTTTTTGTGCAAGTTCTTTGTATCTATTTCGAATCGTTACCTCGGTAACCCCAGCGATCTCTGCAACTTCACGTTGTGTCCTTCGTTCACCACAAAGAACTGATGAGATGTATAATGATGCGGCAGCAAGTCCTGTAGGTCCTCGTCCACTGGTGAGTTCTTGATTTACGGCACAGGTTAGTATTTCCAATGTCTTTGTTTGAACGGTGTTGCTGAGTTTAAGTTCACTGCAGAATCTTGAGACATAATCTTTAGGTGCAGTCGGCATTAATTTTAACTCTAGTTCTCTTGATACATATCGATAGTTACGGCCAACCTCTTTTCGTGACATTTGTGCAATCAAACTAATTTCGTCTAATGTCCGTGGAACATGGCATTGTCGGCAGGCGGCGTACAACGACGCAGCCGTCACTCCTTGGATACTTCGTCCACGAACTAGATTCTTTAATGCTGCTTTTCGATAGATCATTGCAGCGGTTTCACGTACCGTCCTTGGAAGACTCATCCCAGAGGCAAGTCTATCGATACCTGAAAGAGCAACTGCTAAATTACGTTCGGTTGCATCGCTGATTCGTACACGCCGCTGCCATTTTCGTAGTCGATATAATTGTGCTCGATTTTTTGTAGGAATGGATTTGCCATAGGCATCCCTATTTGTCCATCCAATCGTTGTACTCAGTCCTTTATCATGAATCGTGTATGTCATTGGAGAACCGGTTCTTGATCGTTTCTCGCGCTGTTCGTTATCAAATGCGCGCCATTCTGGGCCATGGTCAATAATATCTTCATCGACAACAAGTCCGCATCTCGAACATACTAATTCTGCTCGAGAATAATCCTTACTTAGTTGGCCATTCCCACATTCGGGACAACATAGAATTTCTTCTATTTTTTGCCTGTCTTTTTTTGTCAACTTAAATCAACCCCCATAGTATTTCATCAAGAATTGTATCATATGATTATTCCTTAATTCGTGTTTTTATCGTTCCAATCTCTGCTGTTCAGATAGGAATAAAAGAATAAAAATAAAACATCTCAAATGTTCGATTTAACGAAAAAGTGAAATTCTTATCTCCATTCTATATATAGTTAGATATGAACTACAGGCCTTTATATTGTTTTGCCTTGTCGTCCTTTGTTTGTGTCAACAAAATTTTACATCATCAGATAATTACAATATTGCTTAGAATTGAGCATAGGCAGCTCAATTGAAAAGTAAAAAACATGTAGTGTTGTTCGCTTTTAATAAAAAAGGATAAATACTGAAAAATAGTAATAATATTATAATAGAACAGTCTTGATTATATGCAAAAGAAATTACGTAGCGGTATAATGTTCATTATACTCTTATGTATACTTTTTTCCGTATTACCATCACATATGAACCCAAACAGAATAACAACCATATTATCAGCTAATCATAGCATACTACCAGATTCTTCGAATATACCTGTACCAATCTCTGGCAGAATTGCTGATTTAGCCCCACAGAAAATACAGCTAAGTTTTGCAGTATTCACCGACACCCACATCGGAGCAAGGTATCAAAATCCCCTGTATAGGACCGCTGAGTTTCTTGATGTGCTTGGTGAAGACCTTGTTGTTTCGACGAACCTGCTTGATTTCGTGGTGCATCTTGGGGACATAGTACACCATAATACCGCTCAGGTCAACGGAATCGGCTTACCCCGGGTCGTCAACCAATACAAAAATAATCTGAAAGCCTACTTCATCTCTCATATACATCTGCCATTGCACGGTGTCCTTGGGAATCATGATGTGAATGACTACCAGATGAACAAGGATGACCCTCATAACCTGACAAAGGCACTCATCGATGAGCTAAGCATGAACAACCCGGTCTATGCGATGATGCGTAACGGCATCCTCTTTCTTATCGTCCCGGAGTTAGCGTATGTGACATGGACCCATCCTGTTGAATATGAATGGATCGAGTTCATGACGAATACCTACCATAACACTACAACGATCATCTTGTGTCATCAGGCGATAGAGGATACCACGAGAGAAACTAGCTTAGAACCGTATCGCGGCAAGCAGGATATGGACTGGTGGGCGACTCTTTTTCAGAAAAACCCTCAGATAAAGATGTGGATCCATGGCCACAATCATTGCCTTGATTGGTTTGTAAGCAATCAAAGCACAGGTCTGACAAATCCAGTGCGGACCTTTGGTCATGACATTGCGTTTTCATCGCCGTATCCGCAGATGGAATGGGAGATGCATCATGAGGAGGACAGGATTGTTATCTACACTATCACGTCCTCAGGGATACAGACGGCTACCTGGGAGAACAACGGGGCTGGTGGTCATTGGGTGCCTGGTTATGATCACTCTTGGAACATTTCTACTACTTTTGATCCTTCAGCACTGGGATGGTATTCATTTCCCATGTTCCTACAGGATAATGAAACCCAGTGCACGGACATGAAAATACTTTCACCAGACGTCACTGTGCAGCTTGTTGGCACGACCCCAATGGAGCTGTTCTTTGACCCAGAAATGGAATCACCTGATGGCTGGGCTAATGAAACAATCCTTGGATTTGGGGACGACCGGTTAGGAAATGTGGAATGGACAAACCCGGGTATGCGGGTCTATGGACCGACGGTTCTCAGCTTCCCTGAGAAATATCCTTATCAGGAATCAATGCAGGAAGATGGACGCAGCGGCCAACCATATCAGTCGTTTCCCATGGGGACGATTTGTGCTGCGGTCCCTGGTCAGACCTACACGTTCACAATCACAGCCCGGTGCCCCAGTGGGAATGGCAACGTGAACCTGATCATCAATTGCAGTGACTGGGGCACGAAATCACAATACAGCGTTCTCTCAGGAAGTCAACAACAGGTTCTTTCCCATATGTTTGGACCTACTAACGAAACCATTTCCTGTACATACACCGTTCCTCAAGACAAGGATGCGTGGTTCTTACAAGGAACAGTGCAGTTTCTTGATTCAGTGGAGTATGACGTGTCGCTATTTAGTGTGAAACGAGAACGGAGCAGTGATACGACTGATGATTTTCGTTTATGTCTCAGCGGACAGTGGTATAATATTTCAGGGGTTCTTCCTGAAGATGGAACCATGAATTTTTCGGTAAACCCACAGGACCTCTGTGACCACAATGGTGTTATGAACTTCACCGCGTTTATCAGAGGGAACCGATACGGTATGGTCATAGTGATGTATCATGAACCAGTGTTGATGGGGATGAACGCACGTTTTCGAATAAACAACATCATCGATAATGTGTATAACCTGAGCCTTACAAAAACGATAACACGCGCATCATCGTTTGAAATGACGATGTGGGACTCCCAGATGTTTAGAAACTACCCAAAAATAGCAGAATTATGTGTTCGGTTTCTGACAAAGGGGATTCCTGGTTTTCTTTTTAATTTGCTTTTTCAAAGCATCCTTGAAGAAATCCCACCAACATATCACCTGTTCCCCTTTAGCACCAATCCGGTCTATACAGGAGTCCAGGTTGTCGCTGATGATGGATCTGCTCTAAGACAGGTCAGTAGCAATGGCAACCTCTGGTTTACCTGCAATGGCCCCAGTCAGCAGAACCGTTTTCTGAAGGTCACGTTTCCAGCCCAGTAAGTGGTTTTCCATTCCATGCTGTCTTCTGGAAAGGTGAGTGATTCAATAAGGGAGACAAGAGGCTTGCTTACCCGTATCACCATGTTTATATAATCTTGATTTATTATTTTCATATTATTATGTATAGGAATGAAAAAAAATTCTCTGCGTGTTTCATGGTCTGTGTTCTGATTTGCGTTCCTTTTTTTATCTGCTGTAGTGCTGGTCAATCCCTGGAACACCACCCTAGTACGTATTCTATTCCTTTATTCAAAAACCCAGAAATTATCATCATCCCAGATGACTATCCAACGATCCAGGAAGGAATCAATCATGCACATCCAGGAGACCGCGTCTTTGTTCGACAGGGGATTTACACAGAACATATCGTCATATGGACAGAAAACGTAGGATTGAGAGGTGAAAACAAATCAAGCACCATCATCGATGGAGAAAATACAAGTTTTGATGCCGTAACCATAACCGCAGATGGGGTCACTGTTGAAGGCTTCACCATACGAAACGCCCGTTTCAAGGACAACCTGATTTGGAACCAATCAGGCATTGTTATCCATTCATCAAACGTCACTGTGAAGAACACCATCATTAAAGATAATCATCTTGGCATATTGTCCTACATCACCGCCTTGAATTTGACGATCTGCGATAACATGTTTTATTATGATGGGTTCTTACCGGGATGTTACCTCCAGTATATCGATGGGCAGTATCAGGGTGCAGACACCATCCCCCTAGCAAGTGTGATCCTCAATGTCACCAATAACACCGTGAATGGGAAACCACTGTATTATATGCAGAATACACAGGACATGGTTGTAGAGACAGACGCAGGTCAGGTTATTTTGGTGAATTGCACAAACATCACCGTAAAAGACCTCATACTTGAAAGACTTGATTTTTCAGTGCTGCTGTATTACTGTAAGGACTGTCTTGTGGAAAATATAACAATCAATGATTCTGATGGTGAGCTTATCTTGTTTTTCTCTGAAAACAACACCATCCAAAACAACCATATCAGAAACGCGATACAGGGGATATGCTTTGACCTTGGGGCAAAAAACAACCGTGCATGCAACAATGATGTCTCTGAATGCAAGCAGGGCATCACACTGCTCTCAGCATGCAGCGACAATACAGTCCAGGGAAACAGCATCGATCGATGTACTTGGGGTTTGGAAATCTCTTCCCTTACAAAAAACGCTCCTTCTCATGATAACCTGATCAGCGGAAACATACTAAAGAGAAATAACATCGGTATCATTCTTTCAACCAGCTTTCAGAATCCTTTGTGTTTCACCTATAACAATACTCTTGAAAATAATACCATCTCTGGCAATATCATCGGTATCGACCTGCGTTCATCTGAGGGAAACATCATGAAAAACAATATCTTTAAAAGAAACCTTCTCTCCGCCAGTTTTATGGATTGTTCACAGAATTTTTGGCTGAATAACTATTGGAATCGACCGCGAATGGCGCCAAAACCAATCCTTGGTTTTCGGCATTTCGGTATTCTACCGGTGCCCTGGTTAAACTTCGATATGCATCCTGCTATGTCCTATTGAGAAAAAAATTTTCTTTTTTGTCAAGAAAATGGTTTTAATGAAGGGTGATGATGTCATCTCTGAGAACGACAAACATGCGTGACAAACGATTCGTAGCGGAACACCGGGGTGGGCCGCTTAAAAAGCAACAGCATCACCAGCTGATGACCTGGGCGTGTTCCTGTGCCGAGCATGTCATACCTCTTGTTGATACGAAGATCGATGAGCGATTACCACAGGCACTCCAGGTAGCAAAAGAGTGGATAAAAGCAAATGCCTCAGTTGGCGACGCACGAAAGGCTGCTATACAGGCTCATGCGGTTGCTCGTGACTCGTCAGACCCGGTTTCTATAGCAGTGGCTCGTTGTGTAGGACATGCAGTAGCCACCGCTCATATGGCAGACCATTCATTAGGGGCGGCATGGTATGCGTTAAAAGCAGTGAAAAACGCAGGGAAATCTCTTGATGCAGAACGAGACTGGCAAAATGATCAGCTGCCTTTGGAGATCAAGCATCTTGTTCGTTCTGCAAGAGAGAATAAGAAATTTAATAGAGAGTAATCATTGGAGAAATAAAACAAATAGATGGGTGCTGGGTGTAGGCCATACGCCTCTTTGCAACAGGAGAATATACGATTTTTTTAATTATTTTTATGATATAAGAAACATGGTGATAGAAAGTATTTTATATTATGGTATACATAGGTATACTAAGGTATACTATGAGCACGACAACCATTAAAATCCAAAGTGATACGAAGTCACAAATCGATCAATTCCGTGAATATAAAAATGAAAGCTACGATGAGGTTATTAAAAAACTCATTTTCATTGTAAAGAACTTAAAAGAAGAACCAGAACTGAGCAAAGAAGCAATCAAAGCAATAGAAGCTGCAAGGGAACGCATTAAAAAAGGGCATTTCGTCAGTGAGGAGGAAGCAAAATATCGACTGGGGCTCTAATGAATGTTTTCAGTCATTTATGATGACGTGGCTTTACACGATATAGGTAAATTAGAAAAGAAAATCAGAAAAAGAATTTTTGAAAAAATTCATTCCACGAAAGAAAATCCATTTCATTATTTTGAAAAATTGACTGCTAGAGATGAATACAAACTACGCGTGGGAGATTATCGGATTATTGCTGATATCGATGAAAAAACAAAAAGAATTTCAATACTCTTTGTTGACCATCGGAAAAATGTCTACAGAAAATGGTAATTTATTAGGTGCTGGGTGTAGGCCGTAAGCCTCTTTAGCCTCCGAGAAATGACAAAATCTGCCATATCTCAGAACAGAATGCGTTAGCTAGATTCTATGGGAGAAATCCCTCCTCTTTTTTTCTTTAGTTTTAAGAGGTCATCTATTACTTTTTCAGAATATGTGTAATATTAGCATATTTTGCCCTGAATTTGTGTATTAGTGCATATGTTTTCATTCATTGTTGGTTGTAACCTATTTATAGGAGGACATTGATGTAAAATATGATAAAGGGGGAATTCATGAGCAGAAATCAATTTTTTAGAAAAAGTTTGACGGCTGGAATTATCTTTCTTTTCTTTGGAACTACCATTGTCCCATCATCGTATGCAGATGATTTATTACACCACCTCTCAGACAAAGAAAATGTAGTACCAGCAAATGCAGAAAATTGGTCTTATTGCAATTTTACACTCCCTAATGTACATATCACCTACGACCGTAACAAATGGAAATGGGGAGTTGTAGAGTTCGAGGATTCTAACCCTGAATTTGATTTGAATTACTCAGGCTTTGGGACTGATACTGATTGGGTCAATGTTGGATTCAAAACAACGATTTTCTGCCATACACAAGACCAATTATTCCCAGCATGGTTTCAGATGGACATTGAGTTAACCCCAAATGGAAGCATCCCACAAGGCATGGGTGGTGGAGGTGCTATATTGAGGAGATGGAATTGGACATCGCAAGAACACTTGGCGTATTTTGCTATCACGAAAGACATGGTAAATACTGACGTTCAAGGGAAAATCGCTGTGGTAGGAATTCCACCAAGATTGTTTTTCCTATCATATTTATTCATTCCTCTTCACATATTTTGGTGGTTCGCTGATTTCAGAATGATCATTCCCTTGGAGGAACGACGTGGGGCTACAATGGAATTTACCATCCATGTTCATGATTAAAATCAATATATTTGATAGGAGATTATGATAAAGGAGGTAGGAAAGTATGGATAAGAAACCTCTGATTGGAGTCAGTATCCTGGCTGTGGTTCTTCTTGTGCTGGGTTCGTTGAGTAACGTGGTAGGGTATCAATCAGTCCAGACCTCACAACAGAACCTTATCAAAGAAAGAATCAATCAGAGAGAGTTGTTATTCCAGACTATTGTTGATATTGTGAACAACAAGGAGATACAACGAATCATCCTGAAATCCCAGATGAGTAGAGGGATATTCCCGACATCAGAGAGTCCTGTGTTAACAAAGAACCAAATCAGACAGTTGTATTTCCTTGGATTGATTCTATCAAAGGTTATCAGTAAGTCAAGGATACAATCAATTATTGGGAAATATGAATTCAATAATCAAGAGATGCAGAAGGAAATATCTGCTGTTATTGAAAGGAATGCTATCATCAATTCAGAATTAACTCAACTAAAAGATTCTGAGTGTAATTGTGAAAACGAAAAAGATATAAATTGGACTTTCCCAGTTCTTTGTACAATCCTGTTTTTTATATTTTTACCACTACTATTATTATCAGCTTCATTTGTTATTGCTGGAATTATACTAGGCATTATATTTTTTAATCAAGGACCTAAATATTTTCATATTGCGCTTATATTTATTTTAGGCTTGTTTACAATCGCAGGGGGCTTTGCTTGGGTCCCCCTGTATATAGGACACGATCTTAACTGTTGGTGGATTGGAGTAAACCCATGATACGGAAATGCTTGGCGGTTGGAATCATTCTCTTGTTCGTTGGTGCGACCATAGCACCAGCAATAGCACAGAATACAGAGAAACAATCAACATCACGAGGGAATTGGTTATATGTTGGTGGGAGTGGACCTAGGAATTATACCGCAATTCAAAGTGCCATCAACGATGCAAACGATGGCGATACACTGTTTGTATATGCTGACTTATCACCATATAATGAGAATATTATTGTGAACAAATCTATCCGCTTATTGGGTGAAGATAAAAATACAACTATCATCGAGGACAGTATCCTCTATGGAACAATCGTATCCATTACCGTTGAGGATGTAATGGTAGAGGGATTTACTGTTCGGCAACAGGAGGGGAAATGGGCTACCTGCATCGATATTCAAGCGAATGACTCGTGCATCTCTAATACTATCATAGATTCGAAAAACTTTATAGGAATTTCCTTGGCATACTCAGGTTCAAGAATTGTAAGTAACAGAATCTCAGGTAATCAGATTGGTGTTATGATATATGGCTCAAACCATTTCATTTCAGAAAATACAATCAAAAACAATGATGTTGGGGTGGAAATAGTTTCTGGTTCGAATAATCTTATTTATCATAATTATTTTGATAATTTTTGGAATGATGCTTTTAATAGCGGAGGAGGAAACAATACTTGGAGTGGTGATTTTCTCTCTGGGGGGAATTACTGGCATGACTTTGTCGGTAGGGATGAGTTTTGGGGCCCAAATCAGGATATCTATGGATCTGATGGTATCTTCGATTTGCCTTTCCGCATAGATGGTGATCCTGATTCATTTGATTATTATCCGTTAAAATACCCGTATGATTCAACTCAGCTTTGGGCGAAATTCACTCCAAAAACACATGGTTCAACGCTTTTGATTAGAAATTTTCTAACAACAACAGCATTTGATGTTCATTGGACCTTAACATTACAGGGTGGGAAACTCCTCTGCCCAAGGCAATATGCTGGGGGTGTAAAACCATTAGTACCTGGTGAAACAATCACTATTCTTCCAGGATTTTTCTTTGTTGGTCTTGGAATGATTGAAATAAATGCGACGATATGCGCAGAAAACACTCCGACAGTCACAAAGAAGATTGATGGGTTCTTATTCCTGTTTTTCTTTAAAGAATTAAAAGATTAAATCATATAATATAAGAGATCATCTGAAATTGTCTGAATGACACCAGAAACCATATCAAAAATCCATTTATATCCGGCCAGAAAGCGAAGAAGTTCCAACAGAAGAGCAACAGGAGAAGTCATAAGTTGCTTGGTGTAGGCCGTAAGCCTCTTTGCAACAGGAGAAAAATACGATTTTTTATGAATTTGTATGACAGAAGTACATTATAAAATGTAGAAGTTACATCTAAGTATAATGAATGAAGACGAATTAGAACTTAATGAAAAGACAATTAAAGAAATACAAAGAGCTAGAGAAGATATTAAAAAAGGTAAATATCATACTTTGGAAGAAGTAAAAAAGAGATTAAAAATTTAGATTTTATAGAAAATAATATAAATAAGTTAAACTAATATATACTTAGGTGAACTAAGTATGACTCAGGCATTAATAAAATTAAATGAGAATATCAATCGTGTTTTAAATATCGTTAAAGCCAAATACGATCTAAAAGATAAAAGTGAAACAATTGAATATATTATAAAGAAATATGTTGAATATGAAAATGAACCTGAACTAAAACCAGAATTCATTGAAAAGATAAAGAAAATAAAAAAAGAAAAAAGTATTCGTGTAGATGATTTTGCCAAGAGGTATGGCTTAGATGTATAATCTTGAAATTAAACCTTCTGTAGATAAAATTTTTAAAAAACTTGCCAAAAAGAACAAAAAACAATTAATCATGATATATAAAAAAATCCAAGAGATACAATCAAAACCAACTCATGAATATAAACATCTTCACCCACCACTTCAAAACTTTTCAAGAGTTCATATCAATTCACATTTCATACTAATTTTTGATATAAATCATACAGAAGAAATTGTCACAATTTATTATTTTGGGCATCATGACGATGCATACAAATGGAGATCTACTGAGTAAAGTAAGGTGCTGGGTGTAGGCCGTAAGCCTCTTTCTGTTCTAACGGTATTTGTCTAATGCGCCCTACCTACGAGCAGTCTGAATAACTGATCCCGATGTTTGGGCTTGCTCCAGGAGCAGATTGGCCGTTTCACCAAATCCCATGGAGACCTCATCACCTGGTGAATCATCGCATAATCCACGGGCTGTGTCGTTTCTGTTCCTCTGCTAAGACTCTCGCCTTACCTGCTTGCACAGGGTCCTGATTCAGAGTGAGAGAGGACTTTCCTCAGCAACCAAAGGTCACCGTCAACCGTCCACCTACGCCCAGCAAATCAGAAAGTATTCACCGTTGGTTATAAACTTTACCCCTTACAATATCATCAGGGAAATCGAGAGGTTGATTCACGCTGATTGACCATGTCGCCATCGAGATAGAGCTGCGTCTTTAACGTGGTGGTTTTTTCAGCCACTGACGCTGGTACATCCACAGAAATCTCTGCAAGCTTCTTCTGACCAGCGATAACCGGCGGAACGCTCATCATCTGGAGATTATAAATTCGACCCATGGTATCATAAAACGCTCCGCGTATCTCAAGGTCTGATGCTGCTGCAGCCCCAAGGTTTTCAAGTATCATTTTCACACGAACATAATCTTCACCAGTGCTGACCTGGTACCGGGTTGCGCTTTTCCAGCTATGTATTAATAACGGTCTCTGAGAAATCGGATACACAGTTACGTTCGTCAGCCCTTGATATTCAGGAGGTACTCTGCCAAGCGCCATGTGAAGCGTGGTAGTTTCTAAATAATAATACTGGTCAATGTAATAGGAATACCCAGGAATCGTTTCATTGAGATGAACGCCGACTGCCATATGCTGCGGTAATCGTATCAATGACACATTATAACCAAAGTTTTCCAGTAACGCAGCAGTCAGAATCGCTTTATCTTCGCAATCCCCTCGTTTCTCCTTGAGGGTTTCTAGGGGAAAACGCGGGTATTCATAGGAGTCGTTCTGCGGGTCGTCGTTTTTATATTCAATGCTTTGGACGAATGAGGCTACGAAATTGATCGTCTCCACATCGTTCTGGAGGTCTTTAAGTGTAAGAATCTGGTAGTTGAGGAAATCGATGTAGTGGTCATCATACGGGTCAAAGACATAGGCTGAATAATCGATGACATCGAAACGATCCAGATTGTGGTAATACTCATAGAGCCATTCCATTTTTGGGATTTTAAGAGTACGTTGGCCCAGATAGTACCAGGTGTACTCCCAGGATCCTAGGTAACTGCTTTTCAGAAGGGAAGGCAGAGATTGAAGAAGAAGTGTTCCTTGGTTGTCGTACACCGAAACGTTCAGCTGATCTTCAATGACTGTAGAATCAGAAAGGTCCACAAAACAGCTTAGGCGCGTGGTATCTGAGGGAAGAATGACAGTGAATGGGAGTAACACGTCTACGACTGATGCTCCATGATGGACCGTGAATTTGTAGGGATATGCGGGTAGGTCCCCAGAGTTCTCCAGGGTCAGATGCAGGACAAAGGTCGAAGAGAGCGGTTTTCTCTCCCACGTCTCAACCGATACCGATTGAAGAGTAAGCAGGGAACCGTTGAACTGGAGGTCTTTTTCGTATATCGTATTTTGTGAGGCGTCTACAGCCTTCAGTTGGTACGTCCCGGGGGGAATGGTGGTGCGATACCCAGACAGAGAGATGCTTTCGTTCTGAATGCCTGCATAATACGTTTCAGAGGAGAGGATGCTTTGTGTGGGACTTGTAAGGGTTACTTCACAAGTATCAGAGATATTGAATTGGACTACAATCCGAGGGAAGCCAGTGTCATCATCAATTGAAAACGAAAGGAGTGTAAAACTGGTCTTTTGAAGAAACATACAGCCTGAGAAGCAGCTTATCAACAGCAGACTGGTTAGGAAAAAAACTTTTGTTAGCGACATAGCAGCTTCATTTTTCGTTCGATCACCGCACCGAGTCGTTTCATTCCTGTGTCCAACTGCTCGTTGGTGGAATAGGAAAAGTTCAGTCGCATGGAGCTACCGCCCCCGCCATCTACACAGAACGCCTTCCCATGCACATAGGCGACTTTCTCCTTGAATGCATCAAGGAACATCGCTTCTGTGTCTATTTGCTCAGGTAGGGTGACCCAAGCAAACATGCCACCATTTGGTCTGTTACAAAGATATCCCTCCGGGAAGTACTTCTTCATGGAATCCATCATGATGTCCCGTTTCGGCCTATACATCTCGCAAATCTTCATGATGTGTAAATCCAGTGAGCCGCTCTTTATGAATTCATAGGCGACATACTGGGAGAATGGCGCGGTGCAGAGGTCCTGGGCTTGTTTGCATAAAGCAAGTTTGCGCATGACCTCTTCTGATGCGATAATCCATGCGATGCGGAGCCCAGGTGCAAGGATCTTTGAAAACGTTGACATGTAAATGACTCTGCCTTCGTCGTCAAATGCCTTAATAGGTTTGACTGCTGGACCATCATAACGAAGCTTCCCGTAGGGGTCATCCTCGATGATGAGCAAACCATAGTTATGGGCGATGTCGATAAGTTTTTTACGTCGCGACTCTGGCATGACCGTCCCAGCAGGATTCTGAAAGGTTGGAACCGTATAGATGAATTTCAGAGGCATTTCTTGTTTGATGAGTTCCTTTATTTTCTGCTCTAGGAGGTCCATCTGAATCCCCTCTTTGTCAAGGGGAACTCCGATGAGATTCGCCTCGTAACTACGGAACGCATTGATACCACCAAGATAGGAGGGGAGACCAACGAGTGCGACATCCCCTGGGTTGAGGAATATCTTACCGACCGCATCTAGCGCCTGTTGAGATCCACTCGTTATCATGATATTTTCCGCAGATGCTCCCTGGGTCATGCCTTCTTTGTGAGAACGTTCAACGATTGCTTCTCGAAGCTCGTTTACCCCTTGCGTCGCTCCATACTGGAGAGCCACCTTCCCATGATTATTTAAAACAGTTTGGACGATTACTTTTAAATCCTGAATCGGAAAGGATTGCGGGTTTGGCAAGCCTCCGGCAAAGGAGATTATCTCAGGGTCTTGTGTCACTTTCAATAATTCACGGATTTCTGATTTCCGCATTTTACCTGCTCTATCTGAGTATAATTGATCAAAGTTGACCATGAAATTCACTCAGCAGCAAAATCTCCCTGTATTTTATATGTATTTCGGGAAAAGGTACAAATAATAAATAATCAATAGCCACGCATTATTTGTCTTGTTTTTCTTTGCGGAAAAGCTCTTTGCAGTGTTCTTCAAACGCAGGCATGGTTTCGACGGTGTCCCAGTCAAGGTTAAAACGATGCATAAATAACATCAGTTCTTCATTGGAACTGATCTCTTTTTTGTTTGAAAGAGTCATGCAGCTGACTTCCTCAGGGTCGGTCGTCTCGTCGCCCATACGTCTCACGACGTATTGAACAGTACTTGGTCTTATAAAGCTTTCTCAAAAAAAAGAAAAAAAAGAAGGAAGTAATGTTCTTTACTTCTTCTTTAAGTAAGGTAAACTGGTTCTTTTATTGACACCAACGGTGTACCCATTTGGTAAATCGCAGGTGGTTCCACTTTTTGGTGATCGTTTGCTGAAGAAATAGATCGTTTGTTTCCGTCCACCTTTCAGGTTGACGTTTCGAGTGTACAACGTCCATCCTTCGTATTTGTATACCATACCACACCTCCTATGAATCCAGATATCATGTCCGGTGATTTAAATCTTCTCCTAGATAGACTCGTATCGTTCCATGAGGTTTTCAGAGAGTTCTACAGAGGGATGTGTGACAAAAAAGATTATGAATAGTGAATTTATGTCTACCACACGCCAGTCACAGAAAGGACTGGGGGAACACAAAGAACGCGGATGTGATCTAGTGGTTATGATTGAGGCCCTCCAAGCCTCTTGCCCGGGTTCGAATCCCGGCGTCCGCACTTCTTTCTTTGATGTGTCTGCAGGGGTAGCCAAGCATGGCCAACGGCGCAGGACTTAAGATCAAAACACAAGAAAGGTTCGTGTGATGAGACATCCTGTCTCGCAGGAGTCCGAGGGTTCAAATCCCTTCCCCTGCATTTCAATTAAATAGGTGTACAAAACAAGATTGAGGTTTTTCTTATTTCACAATTCTGTGTTTCTTTCCTATTTCTACTCTTTTGTCATAGAGATACTATTCTTTTATGTATCCACCCTCTATTTTTACGGTTCATGGTGCTTGCTTATCTAATATTTATATTTCAGCAAACGGAAAAGACCTCTAGATGGTTTGTAAATCTTGTCTGGATATCTTTCGACAAGTTTCCAGACGCATCCGTTGACCGTTTTCGGATGAAAGGTTGGATCTGATGCTATAATCCTTGAGCGCAGTTCAGACCAACGTAAACCCTCCGGATGTTTTTCGAGCAACTCAAATGCCTTTGCGTTTATGCGATGTGTAACTTTATTGGAAGGCTTTTTTGGTATAGTTTTTGGCATAAATTTGTTTATCAATTTCCTTATTTAAATATTCCTAAACGTGATTTTAACCGATGCAAACTTCTCAATTCAGATACCAAATAATTTCAGATGACTGATTTAAATGCTGGTTTAAATCTCGTCGCCTACGTTTTTTTGTAAAAGAGAATTTATATGATAATGTTAAATGTCTCACCTAAGAAATGGATAGGTATAGTCGGTTGGTGGCAGTAAATTTTCCTTAATTGTTCGTGGGCTGACCCAGGATAATAAATTCAGATACGAACCAGATTTATCATTGGTCCCGGAGCATCGTGCACCACCAAATGGTTGTTGACCGACAACCGCACCAGTCGGTTTATCATTGATATAAAAGTTACCAGCGGCATTACGCAGGATCTTCGCCGCAGTCACGATTGCTCTACGGTCCTGCGCGAAAATCGAACCGGTCAGCGCATATTTTGATGTCTTGTCACAGATATGAAGGGTTTCCTCGAAAAGCTCATCTTTATAGACATACACTGTAAGGACTGGCCCAAAAATTTCTTCCTCCATGGTAATGAAATGAGGGTTTGTTGTTTCGATGATGGTTGGTTCAATAAAGTATCCTTTGGAGCAGTCGGTTTTTCCACCGATTAGTATTTTTGCATCCTTGGCATGGCGTGCTTCTTCTATATACTTGCTGATGGTATCGAACGCTGGTTTGTCTATGACGGCATTGACAAAATTGCCAAAATCCTGGACATCCCCCATTTTCATATCTTTAAGCATGGTCTGGACTTTGGATTTCACGGTTGACCAGAGTGAAACAGGGATATATACTCGTGATGCTGCAGAACATTTCTGTCCCTGATATTCAAAAGCGCCTCTCACAATTGCGGTCGCAAGCGCATCGACATCAGCAGAAGGGTGAACAAAAATGAAGTCTTTTCCACCAGTCTCCCCAACGAGTTCTGGATACGAGTGATAGATGCTCAGATTATCACTGATAGTCTTCCAGAACTTACTAAACACCGGGGTGGAACCTGTGAAATGAACACCAGCAAGTCTCGAATCCTTTAAAACGACGTTCCCGATGAGTTCACCGGAACCCGGTAAGAAATTTATCACTCCATCCGGGAAACCTGCTTCATGGAATATCTTCATGAGAAGGTTGTTTGAAAGAAGCGATGTCGACGCAGGTTTCCAGAGAATGACATTCCCCATAATAGCTGGTGCTGTTGGCAGGTTACACGCGATAGCAGTAAAATTGAAAGGGGTGACTGCGAAGATGAATCCTTCAAGTGGTCGATATTCAATTCTGTTCAAGGTCCCAGGTGATGCATCCGGCTGATCTGAATAAATTTTCTGCATGTAATAAGCGTTGAACCGCAGAAAATCAATCGTCTCACAGGCAGCATCAATCTCTGCCTGATATGCATTTTTCCCTTGACCAAGCATGGTAGCGGCATTTAGTAAAAACCGGTATTTTTTGGATATGAGTTCTGCTGCCTTCATAGCAATAGACGCACGTTCCTCCCAAGGGAAGTCTTCCCATACCGGTTTGACAGCTATCGCATTTTCAACTGCCTCATGAACAATTTCTGCGGTAACCTTGTGATAGGTTGCTAAAACGTGTTTATGGTTATGAGGCATGACAACCGTGCCTAAATCGTTGGTTTTAATTTTTTTTCCTCCGACAATCGGTGTAATCTCTATTTTCTTTTTTTGAAGGTCTTTTAATGTTTGAATAAGTGTATCTCTTTCAATACTTCCAGGAGCGTAATCAAAGACAGGCTCGTTTGATGGTTTGGGGATATGTATGATTGTTTCGTTCATTTCAATCACCTTGTTGCATAGCATATTAAATAAGGTTATAATAACTCTGTTAGACCCAATTATTAAAAAAAAGTTATTGGCAAATCATCATTGATACCTAAAGAGATAATACTTTTAAAGGAAAAAACAATCTTTGATTGAGATAAGGCTAAATCATGGGATCACCTTTGTTTAAAAAACTGGCTGAGAAATCAATCACCAAAGAACAACTCGTACAGAAGGTCAAACAAAACCCGGATTTAATTCCGGAAATTCTTGATGGGATCTCATCATCAAAGCCAGCGATTCGCTATGGCTGCGGAAAAATATTAATGGAGGTCAGCAAGGATCAACCAGAGGTCCTGTATCCATATATGAATTTTTTCATCACCCTCTTACAGAGCAAATACAGGATTCTTACCTGGAACGCGATTGTCATCATTGCAAATCTCACTCCGGTAGATAAGGAGAAAAAATTTGATGAAATCTTTGAGAGATACTTTGGTTTAATAGAGAACGATTATATGGTTACGGTTGCCAATGTTGTTGGTAATGCTTGGAAAATCGCATTAGCAAAACCGTATCTGACGTCAAAGATAAAAGACAAACTGTTAACAGTTGAGCACCTTTCCATAACGCCTCATCTCAGCGAAGAATGTAAACGGGTAATCGTTGAGCATGCAATCAGATCATTTGATTTGTTTTTCCCTCAAATTGAAGAGAAAGAAAATGTCATTTTTTTTGTGAAAAAACAATTGAAAAGTAGTCGAAAGACACTACGAGATGCTTCTGAGGAGTTTCTTAGAAAGTGGGGCTAGAACGTCTTTTTTTTATAGAAGAACAGATAGATTTCTCTCTAATAACGGATAATATTCATCAAGGTCAAGGTCTTGTAGTTTTTTTGCGAGTTCTTTGGGGATCTCTTTCCGTGGGGTTTTTCTGAGTAATGTTGATATTTCCTCATCGGTGAACTTGATGGTGTTTTGACCGGACGTGAGGTACTTTGTATTTTGAGGACATACGATCTGACAGTGCATGCATCCGACAAGCGCATTGTGAGCCTGCTTTGGCACCCAGGTGGGAAAGTCCCCTTCGTTTTCATTAAGATAGGTAAGACAATGATCCGCGTGGATGAGTATACGCTTATCAGGGATAGCATGCGTGGGGCAAGCGTTTTTACAGAGGTTACATGTTTTACAGCGTTCTAGTAGTTCCTTTTCACACCAGTCATCGCAGGGGAATTCATAATCCGTATAAAATGCTTCTAATCTGGTGAAGCTTCCCATTCCTTCTACATAGCAGAGGTTGTTCTTGCCGTATTTCCCCAGTCCACTTCGTGTGGCAAGTAGTTTCATTGGAAGAATCGCTCGGTCTACAAAGTATCCTTTTTTTTCTAAGACACTTGTTAAGATATCGTTGCAGCTGGACCGTATCTGGGAATATTGATATGTTGGTGGGTAAACGGTTCGATATTGTTTTCCTTGATGAACAAATTCTATTAAACGTATTTTTTGCGGAATGGCAAGGGTGATTATTAAACGAGCATTTCGAAGCCTCTCTGAGGGATGGAAGAGGAACGATCCATAGTTTTGTTCGTAGAACTTTTTGTTAATCAGTCCCTTGGTCTGCCATGCGAAGAGCTCGCGTTGTAAGTCCTTTACATGGGTTATCGAGACTGTTTTGAATTTTGCAGAAATGGTTTTGAATTTTGATTTAAGCTCACTGGTGATTGTTACGATACGCGTCACCTGAATGGGAGAAGGTATGTTTTGTTTCTTTAACAGAATTTGTTTGTTTTTTAGAGCAGATGAGAGGGGAAAACTATAAATACAAAATGTTACATATATATAACATAATGTTAGAGATAAATAATAAAATGTTAGTACTAACAAACACATCTCTGAGGGAATAAGAATGAAAGAAAAAACCGGACTCATCATCGGAGTTATAATCATCATAGCAGTGTTGCTCGCATTTGCACTCTGGATGATAAATATAGCAACCATAGACGCCACAGAAATCGGATCATTTGCTGTCATCATCCTGTTAGTTACAGCAGCGGCATACATGCTGTGGGATCGTGCAAAAAACATAAAAAAAGGTTTACCGGCCAAAGATGAACGATTAATAACCATCAGCTATAAATCAGGCTATTACGGGTTTATCGCCGCAATCTGGAGTGCGGTGTTCGGCCCCTTGATCATAGATCTCCTCTTCGGATACGAACTGGAGGCCAGTCGGGTGACTGCTCTGGTTGTCATCGTCTCAGGACTCGTCTTTATGATATCGTACCTCTACCTCGCCACAAAAGGAAAAAATTAAGAAAGGAGATGAAAGAATGAAAAAAATAGTATGGTACCTTGGGGTTCTCCCGCTGCTTAGCTGCCTTTACTTCCAAAACCACGACCAAGGGTTTCTTCTTTTTTTTTCATTCATCCTGTTCTTTTTTATCCATCTCACAAAAAAAGATGAACATATCGATATCAACATCGGTTTAGCGACCAGTAATTTCTTTTTCAGCCATTATCTTACGGAGAAATAACCATGAAGACCAGAATAAAGGAGCTGCGAGCCCGATATAATCTCACTCAGGAGGATCTGGCAAAAAAGGTTGGGGTTCGGCGGGAAACCATCCTTTTCATTGAGAAAGGCAATTACAACCCTTCGCTGCAGCTTGCCTACGACATCGCAAAAGCCCTACACACAACGATTGATGAATTGTTTCTATTTGATGAATAAAGATTTCAAAGCATCATCGACTGACGAAGTTTCTTGATCCGGTCACGCAGCGCGATTGCTTTCT
>CAYXPY010000004.1:0-82633 GCA_964467345.1 uncultured Thermoplasmatales archaeon
AGACCACCTTGACAAAGGTCACCTGCTGGTTGTTCTCGTTTCGACCCGCACCAAGCTCATATTTAAACCAGGTGTCGGGGTAGAACGCGTCGCTCCCATAGATGGTAGAATCCTTTACATACTCTTTCTGTTGGCCTAATTGTGATAAGGGAGCAACCCGGGCTGGGATGATCTGTTCTGTCAGAGTCATTGATTGGATGTCTGAAGGAGTGCCCATAACCTGAATATCAGTCGAACCAAAAGGAATCTGTACTGTTTTGACATAGATGGGTAACACTGGTTTGTTTGGGTCTAATAATTGTGTCGTCGCACCAGCAATCTGGACTTCGATAAATCCATTTTTCTCTGAGAATATTGGTTGTGATGAAAAGACCACAGATGCGGATTCATCAGATATGGTTGTTGCTTGTTTCAAAGAGACGTTCGGTGTGAACGCAGCTGCCCCTAGTCCACTTAGGACTAAAACACTTACTAATACAATTGGTATGAATTTCTTCATATTATTCCCCGTTACTGTATTAGTTAGCCTTAATATATAAACTTAACCCTTCCGAAATAATAATTCAATATTATCAATAAAAATCAATATTTTTTCAATTTATGCTAATCTATAAGGGAGCCGGATGGTGATATTATTGAAAAAAGATACATCGTTCATTATTATATCGAAATTTTTCAAATAATCAATTCCTATCATGATTGGTTTTTAAGTTAACCATTTCTCAAATTCTTGATTAAAAAGGTAAACTTTGTTTATCGATCCGCGCGAAGAAACTCGAAAGAAGAACAGGTATGGAATGAGATCCAAGGAAAAAAAAAGGAAAGGGGTCATCCCATGCAAACACCGCGTGCTCATTTCTCAGATTATATGCTTGCAACCATGCTGGGATCGATAAATCGCCTTTTTCCATATATGAACGTGATGATTGAATATCTTCTAAGAAATATACCCATCGGATGGTCTTTTTTTGACCACAGGAAGATTTTTTGGGGGGCTTTTTTCCGAGAGCGTCCAGGTAAGCAAAATAGGGGAGATTCTTACCGAATCGAGCTGGAAAACTGTTCTGCATCCAGATACGAGGATTCATCTCGATGAATTTAAACGTTTTATCTCGTACATCGTATTTGAATTCCGCATCGACGATTCCATAGTATCCAAGTCTTTTTACGAATAGGCTGGTGATCTGGTTTAGAATCGGTTGATCAACCGATTGAATATAACATCCGTTGCCAAATCCAAGTGGCCATTCTCGTAATCGTTGGTATACAAATTCACCGTAAGACGCTCCGGTTCTGTCATAATAAGCATTAAACCCAAACATCATCCGAGCGTCACCTGGGACAATCTCCTGCACCATCACCTGATGTCGCTTCTTATACGCTTTCTGATAGAGAGATATCAACTCCTCAGATGATTGTGCGACAAAAAGTTTTGTGTGAAAATCTAACCGAAAATACGTCGTATAGACAGGTTTCAGAATACAAGGATAGGAAAGAAGCGTACTTGCTTCTTTAGCTTGCTTTGGATCTTTTGGAAAAAATGTTTTTGGATGAGCAATGCGGTAGCTTTCAAGGAGATGATAGAACAGTTCTTTATTGATGATGCTGTTCACAACCTCATACTCAGCCATAGTGAAATGATAATAGTTTTCCAGCAGTCCCCGGTGTTTAAGGATGGCAAGACATTCGGTGTCACCAGTGGGGAACAGAACACCTTTCCGAGGAAGTTTTGTGCCAATTGTAAGGAGTAAATCAATGTACTCCGCTTCTTGATGTTTTGGATGCGGGCAGAGAACTCCCTTTGCATATTTCGAAAAAAAGGCGGCCTGGTTTTTGTTGGCGTCGAGGACGATGGAGGATACACCTGATCTGCCTAAACAGCGTACAGCACCAAGGTTCGAGGTTGGATACATTCCAAGAATAAAGGCAAGAGGTGTATCGAATTGCTCGAAAAAACGTTTCTCCGGGCGGATTAGTATATCCTTTCACCATCCTTTAACGGATTTCTTCAAGTTCCTACTATCAAGAGATACATAGAGAAAAGAAATTAAAATGTATTGTTTTATTGGTATGAAACAAAGGTAGGTCAAATTCTACATAATCTGGAGCAACGAGGGTGTTGAGATGAAGAAGCAGCTTCGAGAACAAATCATCAACAGGAGAAAATCACTGACTTATTCAGAGGTGCAACAAAAAAGTAATTTGATTCAGCATCGTCTTTTTTCTTCATCATGGTACAAAAATGCTTCTTGTATCCTTTTTTATGTCTCGTACGATAATGAGGTAAACACCCATGAGATGATTAAAGAAACCCTCAGAAGAGATAAAAAAGTCATAGTCCCAAAAACAGATATCGAAAAGAAAATACTCCTCCTATCAAAACTGGAAAACTGGGATGATCTGTGTCCAGGCTCGTTTTCAATCCTTGAGCCAAAGGACCATTGCGTACGAGACACCGCTTTATCCTCGATCGATCTGTGCATTATCCCTGGAGTTGCCTTTGATTGTCAAGGAAATAGGATTGGACATGGTGGAGGGTATTATGATCGATTATTTCAAAACAAATGCCATGCTCATCGGATCGGTCTTGCGTTTGAGTTTCAGATTGTGAAAACCATCCTGTCTGAACCGCATGATATTAAAGTTGAAAAAATTATAACCGAGGACCGGACGATAGACTGTTCCTAGGTGACGATCTCTTTAAGTCGCCTACGCTGGATTGCTTTTTTCAGTTCCATGGCGATACGCTCACCATAGCTGATGGATTCGCCATACAGATACCCCGAATGCGGGGTGAACTGGGTCAAAGGACTCCCAGGGATGCGCAGCGAAACATCAAAGACGACCATCTCTTCTTTTCCTTTCTCAGCAACCATGGCACCTTGGAGCGCAAAGGGACCAATGATGCCGGGAGGATATTCTTTCTTTGTGGTTTTTACGAATTTTTCACCAAGGTCAAAGATCGATTCAATGATAGATTCCTTGGTGGTAGCCGCGATATGCCCTGTTTCAATGATTTTTGGTTTGAGGTATTTTAGCACCGCTAACTGTTCATCAGCGGGAAGCCGAAGCAACCCATCAAGGTTCGTTTGCCTTCGTGTATCCGTGCCCATAATCTCCAGTTCATCATCCAAGGCTGAATAGAAGTAATTAAAATTAATCTGCGTGCCTATCACATATTCCTCGATGACTGCTTGCTGTAATGATTCCTTTGTAATCATCTTTTTTGCGAGAAGTTGACCTGATTTTTTCTTATAATCTGCATAACTCGACGCAAAGAAAAAAGCACGTTCATACCCGCGGATAGCCTCATTTACCTTTATAATCGCAAGGCGGTCGATATCCTCAGGGGATGTAAATAACTGGGGATAGCGAATCCCTGCTTTCTTTAATAAATAATATTGGTTTTTCGGGACATTTCGTTCCTCAAGTTTCAGCATCGAACGGGTCCCAAAAATAGGCACGGTGAAGTTGTTCTCAATATCGGTAAAATCAAAATACACCCAGAAATATCGATTATGGATAAAAACCGTATTCTCATCCCGTAGCTGGTCTTGTACAGAAGGTTTAATAATATCCCTGAATCGGTCAAGGACTATTGTCGTATCGATGCATCCCCGACCGTCACCCCTGGTTTTATAGTATTTTGTATAGGTTTTATCTCTCCCTTTCTGGCACACCGCAAGGGTTCGGAACCCATGTTTCTTAGCCCCCCTGCAGACATCAAGCGCCGAATGTCCACCTAAAACACCAATAGTGATTTTCTTTGGATCATATGATTCTACTAGCTTTTGAATTACGGAACGTTCTATCATGAATCATTTCCTCTCCAAATGATATATGACCTTTATGTTTACCCTTTGAATTTCGGTCGTTTCGAAAGATACATACCTAGCGGGAGTTTCTGTTGCGGGAAATCCGTGATCTGCTCGAGGAGCATTGCATGGAACTGAGGAATCGAATATGCTTTATCTGTCGGTCCTCGTTCATCTGAACGGACTCGTGGTGTGATGATTTTTTCTGCTCGTTCTTTTTCGCCGATCACTACGATATATGGGATCCATTCTTTTTCTGCATCCCTGATTTTCCTGCCCACACTTTCTTCACGATCATCGATATCGGATCGTATGAAATAGAATGGGGAGATCGCATTTAACTCGCTAATCAGCGTCTCACAATCTGTCACAAACTCATCAGCGACCGGGATGAAACGGACCTGTGTTGGTGATAACCAGAGCGGAAACATCGGTTTTTTTCCCTGGTTCATTTTTATCGCTTCTCGTTCCAGTAACGCATAGATGTTCCGATCGATACTTCCTGAGATGCTCGTATGCAGGATATAGGGATGTTGCTTCTCACCTTTCTCATCAGCGTAGGTTATGTTGAAACGTTTCCCGTTCTCCACATCGATTTGTACCGTGGAAAGCGCACTAGCTTTCTTCATGGAATCGATGACGTTAAACTCGAATTTCATCACAAAGTAGAAGTACCGTTCATTCCAAAGTTCGATAAGGATAGGTTTGCCTGCTAAGGCTGCAAGTTCCTTTGCTAGGCTTTTGTTATTTTCGTAGAATTCTTTGACGAATCGTAATGCAACCTCAGAGTCAAGCTTCAGGGACTTCATCCATCGCATCGAGGTGCTAAACTGTCTCTTGAACTCCTCAGTGGCCTGAGGCAAATCCTTACAGAAGGTATGAAGATCAGGCATTGTAAAAGCCCGTAGCCGTTTCAATCCGCTGACTTCGCCGCTTTGTTCACGGCGGAAACTATAATGGGTCAGCTCATACAACCGCAACGGAAGGTTCCGATAGGAAATCGTCATGTCGTGTGCAATCATGTATTGGCCGAAGCAGGCTGCGAATCGCAGGAAGAAATCCTTGTCGGAGTGTACAATGTACTGCCGAGCAGGGAATTTCTTGACATACTCACTTAAAGCCGGATGCTCAAGGTCATACATGATTGGTGTTTCCACCTGCATACCACCGATGTCACGGACCATGTTATTGATATGCTGCTCAAGAAGTCCTTTAACCAGCCTTCCCTTCGGATACCAGCGGAAGTTCCCAGAATCACTTGCGGGCTCATAATCCACCAGCTCCTGAGACTGCATCATTTTCACATGAGGCGGCTCTCCGACGATTTTACGAGTACCACTGCTCTCATACTCGTATAAAAGCTTTAGTTCCTCATGGCCAACGAAATTGAATTTCTCTGCTTCAATCAGCTCACCATTCGGAGTAAGGATACACCATTGAGAGATAATCTCCCGTTCTTTTTCAACTGCTTTTTTTTCTTTTCCAGGGATAATCTCCCGGGAGAGCTCAGAGAGAGGATGGCCCTTGCAGGAAAGAGTAAAGGATTTATACCATCCAAATGGCGATCGTTTCACCGTGAACGGATGTTTTATAACCTCTTGTTCAAGTTGAATCAAGATTTCTTTCCCAGCTTTTGCACTGGCAAGATCTGATGAAAGATGAGCATACGGATACAGCATGATGTTTTTTACTTTGAGTTGCTCTGCGGTTTTGACGATTTCTTTACACGCTTCCTCCACTGCTTGTGTCGGGGAGTTCTCGTCTATTTTTTCAACAGCAATAAAAACAGTCAGAGCCTCATCTAAGCGATCCTTTATTGCTTTTGTTTCCTCAGGATGGGGGATTGCTTTATCTTTGACTTCATATTCGATAAAATCGCTATGGATGAGTAATAGTTTCATAGAATCGAGACGTAAAACATATGACCGTTTTTAAAGCTAGTGTTTCCAAGGATTATATGGGGGAGGCGGCGGAGGTGTATACTCCGTAAATAAAAAATTTTTGTTTTACTTGCAATCCCATCTCTCCGCCTAGCCAATGAATATGTCATGTTATATAAGAATGTTTCGAAATTTTTCTTCGCTCTCGTATCCTCGAGATTTCTCCTGAGCGGAATATTAAAGGAAAAAAACAGGATCTGACATCAATCTAAAAATCCTAAAGCCTCTTCAATACGGCCCATTTCAATACCCGTCGTCATATTCCCAATTAGCGCACCTTTCGTATTTGCGACAAGGCCGCTACCGATCATGGGGAACCCATGGTTCACCGTCCCAATCATCACCTCAACATCAAAAACCTTTTGCAGCTGTTGCTTTTCCTCTTCAGTTGTCTTCGGGTGACAGAGGCAACCTTTGTTCGTGACCACTGCAGCCATACCAACAGTTCCAAGCGAGGCGATCGTTCCTTTCTGAACCGGGACATCAAGGGTGTCACTGATTTTTTTCACTGTCGTGTTTTTCAAATCAGGATGGACGAGTGCTCCGTGATCATTTGTCAGAATATCGTTTCCTGCAGCATTGATGATATCCCTTATTGGAAATACTCGCAATCCTTGCGCTTCAAGAACATTAACGGTGTCTTTACTAGCAAATTCTGTGACGATCGCTCCAGAGGAGTTACAGACGAGAAGCGAACCAATGATCGTTGAATCAGCGATGGAAAGCTCAAGTACCTTAGCCCCAAGGACGTTTCCGATCAACTGCTTCGTCTTCTTCGATAAACTGCGTTGTAAAAAAACAACAGAATCATTCGTGCGACAGTAGATCCCAATATTTGGATTTTCATTGAAATCCAAAAGCTGAAGCATTCCTATTCACTTTTTTTCTCCGTTTTCTTTGAAGCAGATTTTTTCTTTGTTGATTTTGATGTCGCAGTTTTTTTGGCAGTCTGTGGTTTTTTTTCTGCTTTCTTCTGTTTTGTCGTCGTTTCTGGTTCTTCTGTAGGTTCTTCTTCTTTTTCAGTAGCTTTCTTTGCGACGGGCTTTGATTCTTCTTTCTCGTCAATCTGTTTTTCTTTTGGAGCTTTTTCTTTCTTTTTCTTAATCTTTACGTCGCCATCGCCAGTCGGAGTAATGTCGTATCCTTCCGCACCAGGTACAGCTTCCTCTGCTTTTTCTTCCTCTCGTTTGAGAATCGGAGTCTTTTTCTCTTTTTCTTCTTTTAAGAATTCTCGTCGGGATTTCTTTTCCCCAAGTTCAGGGAGTGTTGCTTCGACAACACCATCTTCAAATTTCACGGCACGCACGCGAATCTTGCTTGGAACCCAGAATTTTCCATGTGACCATATCTGTTTATTCAAAGAATCATCAATCCAGACATTTTTCCGCTCTACTTTCATATGTTTCATGAGAAAATGACGAATATCGTCAACCGCCCGAGGTGCAGCTCGAGAGGTAGGTCCGATTTTCGCTCGTCTGAGCGGGACAATGTAAATTCGTTCAACTTCCTTACCTGTTACTTTTTCAGCCATATGCATCAACCTATCTTCAGTTTATTTCTCCGCCAGTTGCGGGTTTTCGGATGTCGAGTAAATCGTCTATTCGTACGTATCATGACCCATGCTGGTACACGTCGGTTACTTTTTGTTGCCCGGGATAACCGAAATTTCCTTCCTAAGGATTTATGGCTTGACATTTATATACCTCTTCTACGAATTGTTATATCACGTTTCTTCGGGAGTATCTTCGAGAGTAAATCCCGTAACTGTTCATCATTTATTTTATTTTTGAGCCGCCCCGATTGTGCAAGCATGATGAGCTGGTTTTCCAAGTTCTCAGCTAGCTCTGGGCGTGCAGCTTTAATTCGCCCAAGTCGTTCTCGAGCGTCATCCATGAGGATTGCTCGGAGGATGAGCTTCTTTTGTTCCTGATATTCCTTTTGTTGCGCCTCTTCGTAATCTTCTTGAGAGAACGTTGGCTGTTGTTGCTGAAGGTCACGCAATTTTTTCTTCCTGATAGCTTCGATATCATCCATAATGGTTTTAAAACCTCAAGACGAACCTATTGCGTTCACCTATTTAATATTTTTTCAATTCAGGATAGGTTTCAAGTAGTGATTGTTTCACCTCAAAAGAGGTGTTATCAAGAAATTTTACACCCTTTGGAGTAAGCATTCTGCCTTTTCCTTTCATCTTCGTAACATACCCTGCAGTTTCCAGCTGTTGGAGCGCATGACGGACAATCGCGCCACTTCCGGCTTCTGCTTTGTTTGGTTTTGATCCGCGATTACGTTTTCCACCATATTCCGCCCGCATATGCTCAACACCCATTGATTTATTAATATACAATTTTCGAAGGAGAGAGGCACATCGTGTATGCCACCACTCTTTCGTCTCTGGTGGATTCTCTTTTGAGACACCTGTGCGAACAAATTTACTCCAATCAGGTGGAACTATCGCAGATTCGGTTTGTAATTTTTTTGTTAACGCAGCGATTAATTCTTTTGCAGGAACATCATATGCTGTTGTCATAGGAATTCTCTTCCTTACTCGTGAATTTGGGTATCGGTAATAAATCATATGTTATTTAAGCATATTGGATGGGAAATTGTGAATCATTCCTCCAGAAAAGTCTTGAAAAACGATAGATATTCTATTGAAGGTCATTGAGGAGAGCAAGAGCGAAGATGTAAGGGTATTCGACTGTATTTTTTACAGTGAGTGCAATAGGTGATTATCATTCCTCGATGGATACGGACACGGCAGGTCACTGACGGGACAAGATAACAGTAACAATGTTTGCAGAATCGTCTTGAATATTCAGGAGGAATGGGCACAAGATATTTCATGGAGATCTGACGAGCCAAGGTGACATATCGGTCTGAGAAATTCAGTTTTCCTTCAAGAGCATACTGCTCTGCAAGAGAAAAAAGATACTGAATCCTATGAAGCGCAATTTTCTTGTAAATCTTCTTTTTTCCATCATGTTTCCGGGACATTGCATACCGTGGAAGTTCAACCGATTATAAAACCCTTATGTAAAGAGAAAAACGCAAGACAAAAAAGAAGTAAGAAAAAGAAAAAAAATGAAGAAAGAAGTGAACTTACTTCTTCTTCAGGTATGGAAGTCCTGTTCTTTTATTAACACCAACGGTGTACCCATTTGGTAAATCGCAGGTGGTTCCACTTTTTGGTGATCGTTTGCTGAAGAAATAAATCGTTTGATTTCTTCCGCCTTTAAGCTTTACGTTTCTTGTGTATAAGGTCCAACCCTCGTGTTTGTATGTCATAATACACCTCCTGCCAGGAATGCGTCTCCTGGAATTTAAACCTTTCTTTATTTTCCTCCTGGTACACTGATAGCACGTGCGAGAGTGACATGTGAATGAAAAAACTTACGACAGGATTGGAACAAAAATAATAAAAAAGAGCCGGTAGTTGTCGCCCACATTTACGAATCACATAGGTGTTTTAAATGTTTTCGAAATTTATCGACCAAAGATCATGCTTCTTTAAATACCATTGGTTGAGAGGGATGTGAAAACCATGTCAAACGGAAGCCTTGCGCTCATTGGTTTAGGTTTGTACGATGATGCAGACATCTCACTAAAAGGGCTCCAAGAGCTCCGTCAATGTGATGTGGTATTCGCTGAGTTTTATACAACAGTCTTAGGAAACTTTGACAAAAAAAATCTTGAGACAACCATTGGGAAAAAAATTGAGATCTTATCTAGAGAAGATACAGAAAAAGGCGATACAATCATTTCAGCGGCACTGGAAAACCATGTCGGGTTTCTCACAGGGGGGGACCCTATGATTGCAACCACTCATGTCGACCTACGGCTCCGGGCGATAAAACAAGGTATCCCGACAAAAATCATCCATAGTAGTAGTATCGCTACTGCTGTCCCGGGACTGCTCGGATTACAGAACTATAAATTCGGTAGGACGACGACGCTAGCTTATCCTGAAAAAGACTACTTCCCAACAAGCCCCTATATGGTCATACGAGAGAATAATAAAATAGGACTTCATAGCCTGGTTTTACTTGACATCCAAGCTGATAAAAACAAATTTATGACGGCAAACGAAGGTTTAGAATTACTTCTGATGATGGAAAAAAAACTTCGGAAACGCCTCATCACAAACGAAACTCTAGCCTGTGTCGTTGCTCGTGCAGGCTCACCAAAACCGGTAGTTGCTGCAAACACAATACAAATGCTTGAGAAAATGGATTTCGGTCCACCCTTACATACGATCGTGATTCCAGGCAACCTGCATTTCATGGAAATCGAAGCTCTTGAGCTCTGTGCGGCTCTACCTTTTGAAATAAAAAGAAAAATACAAAAACTATAATAACCCTGTATAATATTCGGCCCATAGACAACAAAAGGGGTATGGATGCAGCAAGAAAAAAATGACTTTGTCGGTCTAATCTATGGCGATGTTGGTTCAACAAAATTCAACTTCACAGTCGATAGTCGTAATCTTCGCAAGTTCGATTATGTTGCAGCACCGCATGAAGAAGGCTATGTTCTTGCACAGGTTATGGATATCAAAGGATACTCAGATTTGAAATTTGAAGATGCCATTAGCATAAAGAGTAACGGGTCTGTCCCCCCTATAAAAAGCGATATTTCTGCATACGCTGAAGTTATAGGGTATCGGGACAACGAAGGTCATTTGCAGGCACCACGCAGCCCTTTTGAAGCAGGTGCACAGATTTCACTAGCTCGCGAGGATCTCATCCGTCATGTTCTTGGTTTGCATGCGGAGAAAGAGAACGGTGCGTACCTTGGTCTTCTCAAAGGACATGACCTGCCAGTCTTTCTTAACATTGACTCACTTGTGCAAAAGCATATCTGTATTCTTGCGAAAACAGGTGGCGGTAAAAGCTATGCATGTGGTGTTCTCATCGAAGAACTACTCAAGAAGAAGATACCCCTGGTCATCATCGATACCCATGGTGAGTACATCTCCCTTAGCAAATCGAACAAAGATAAAAAAGATCAAAAGAACATGGAGAAATTCAACGTTAAGCCTTGTGATTATGGCAGTCAAATTGCCGCTTATTCACCACTCTCCAGCGGAGAAGGAACGACTCATCTCACGTTGAATGGAATGAACCTGGAGGGAAGAGAGATCCTTGATTTGCTGCAGGCAAAACTCTCCGGTCCCCAAATTGCGGTTTTATATCAGACCATTAAAGAACTTAAGGAGTTTAAACAAGTCTATAGTATTAGAGATATTATTGAAGCAGTTGAACGAACAAAGAGCAATGCACGCTGGAACGTTATTGCCTCATTAGAATCCTTAGACTCCATCGGTGTTTTTTCAGATAAAGGTACGTCAACAGATGAACTTGTACAAAAGGGTAAATGCTCGATTATCAATATGCGAGGAGTACCACCGGACATCCAAGATGTAGTAGTTGCCCGATTAACTGAGGAGTTGTTCACCGATAGAAAAGCAGGCAAGATTCCTCCGTTTCTCTTTGTCGTCGAAGAAGCGCATAATTACTGCCCAGAGCATGGAATCGGTCATGCGGTTTCCTCCAGTATGCTTCGAACAGTGGCATCTGAAGGGAGAAAATTCGGTATGGGGCTTTGTGTGGTCAGTCAGCGTCCTGCAAAAATTGACAAAAACATCATCTCACAATGTAACACCAACATCATTTTAAAGGTCACCAACCCTAATGATCTGAAGGCGATTATTCAGTCTGTTGAAGGTTTAACAAGCCAAACCTATGATGAGATCCAACGATTACCAATCGGTGTCGCATTAATCTCCGGGGCGTCTATCCAAATCCCGATTTTGGTTGAAATCAGGACTCGAGAGACAGACCATGGCGGTAAATCCGTTACCGTCTTCAAAGATATTGACCCATCCGATTATAAAGTGAAGATGCCAAAGATGCCTCCGCCGCCATCCAGACAAGAGGCCAGACAGGGACAAAAATCAGGGGATCTTCAGAAGAATGTTACTGAGAAAGCAATCATGGTCAATCGTGTTGCAAAAAGATTAGGATGGGTCACGACCGATGACCCTGATGAAACAATTAAATTCCTCAGTATCGAAGCTGAGGAAATGAAAGAGAACGTCTACAAATATCTTGAGTCACTCGCACAACTGGGTGCTAATTTCTGCCATAAGGATAACCCTAGCTGCCTACAATGTCCAATGGCAAGCGGATGCCGGTATCATTTAGCACATAGCAAGAAAGCTCACTCTCAAGGACCGAAGCATCGATTAGGGTTGTTTAAACGAGAGAAAGCAAGAACCATATGAAAAAAAAATACATTTTGTGTCTTTTCTCGGCGCTTCTGCTTGTTTTCCTTATCATTCTTTCCGGTTGTGAATTCATACTTCCACCGACTATGTACGAGGCAAGTCCTACACGTATAGGCTATGAGCTTACCTACGGATATGACATCAATAGTGCCGGGAAGGGGGTTTATGAAATCATCTACTGGTGTGATACCCCGGAGATACTCAGGGGAACGACGAGGTATGCTCTTCTCTATGATCGGGAATATGAAACAAAAACGACACTGGATAATACATTTATTGTATGGAATATCTCTGGAAGAGATGAAAGAACGTTTCAACTGGGAATTACCGCAACGGTTGACGCTTCGAGTTATTTGACCACTGATTTGAACGGAGAAGATGCCGTAACATTGTCAGAAATTGCAGAAATTCATTCGAAAATCAGTGCTCAATACACACAACTACAAGCAAATGAGACCATACGTTTTATTGACCCATTTGATCCTGAGATTCGCTCTATCGCAACGACGGTTCTCCAGAATACACAGAGTGACAATTCGTTTGTTGTAGCCAAAGCATTGTTTTCTTGGTTGAAACAGAATATAGAGTATAATACTCATCCTGATGAAAAAGCGGTCCGCTCCGCCGCAGTCACCTTAGAAAACAGACAAGGAGATTGTGATGATCTGTCATTTCTGTACGTATCATTGTGCAGATCAATCGGCATCCCTGCTCGCTTCATCCGTGGATTTTTATTAGCAGAAACCTTACCAGGTACGGCCACTGCTGTTGCTCATGCGTGGGTCGAGGTGTTCGTTGGAACCAGTGATAGCCTCAGCGGATGGATCCCGGTGGAATGTGCCTGTTGTTCTAACTCGATTGAGACAGATATCAATCAGAATTTTGGGGTTGAAAGCGCGTTCCATCTACGGTTGTTTACCGATGACGGGAGTAATGAGTCTCTATCGACGTCCCTATCTGGTATTTCCTATGTCACCCATCAACCAAACATGGATATCACTCTTCAATCGATCACTGTAATCAAAAACTATCAAAAGCTTGAATCAAAAAAACTCGTGATCACGGACGATAACAGACGATATTACGAGTAAAGCCTCGAAAACAAAAACGTTATTTCTTACTATCTGTTTCCTTCATCTCGTGGTCGTGATCTCCTGGTTGATGACAAAACCGCAGAAGAATTTACAGTATATATGAAAAAATTCATTGATTTGTACGCCTCGTTATCGAAGATAGTACAGTCATATACGAATAGACCACATCCTGTTATCCTTGATCTTGGTTGCGGACCCGGGTTGCTTTCTGTTGAAATTCAAAAACAAATACCTGATTCGATGGTTATTGGGATCGACCCGTTGATTAAGATGTTGGTTTTGGCAAACAAGAACATGGAAGAAACAGGTTTCAGAGGGTTCAACCCAATCCTTGCAGTTTCAGAGAAAATTGCTGTAAAAAACGAAAGCATCGATACTATTGTCAGTCGGTTCAGTCTTCCCTATTGGAAATACCCTCATCAGAGTTTTTCTGAAATGCATCGGGTGCTGAAACCAGGTGGAAAGATCATCTTTGAAGCGTTGAACAAGGAGTTTCCTCGATGGAGACTTCTTGGTATTAAAATTGGGATGTTGTTAAACCATTCAGGCAGAGACGTGAGTAAATATCATGTTGATGCATATGAACTCGCGCATACTCAGGAAGAAGTGGAGATGTTCTTTAAAAAAGCAGGATTTACTATCCTTAAGAAAGAAGGGAAAAAAAATGAATGGAAATTCCTTATTGTCGCAGAGAAAAAATAGGTGGTATTTGACTTTGTATCCCCCCTGTGAGTTCATTCATATATTTTTTACAAAAAATATATATAGTTTATAAATGTAATATTTTTATAGATATATGAATAGCATAACAATACTGACTGCTCCTTTAAAGAAATTGCTAGCGACATTGATGATTATTCTTTTTTGTCTGCAGATGCTATCCCCGATATCAACAAGTCACCTAGGTGTTGAGAATAAGACAAACGATACTCCTCTTGATACAGGGGAACAAGAACTCCACCTTCTTCGCGTTGAGCATTTTTTATACCTGAATGCATCAGACAATCTGGAGGTTTTTCATGTCCTCTTCTCATTTCCACCGGATTATGGCTATCAAGTGCCAATCCTGTTAGAGCTTTACAACGATAGCACGCTTTCAAGGATTATACATTATTCTATTCAGAATGATGTTTTACCACCAAATAAAATCATCAATTTTACACTAGGCCCCTTGAATCAATCTGATAGCATTCTGTTGCATTTCTCCTGCTGGGTTCTGGTGAAAAACCACGACTTCACAGATCTTCCCGTTTATGTCAAGATACCCAGGAGAGGCCAGGTACCTGAGGAATATAAAATTTGGTTATCTAGAACAGAACAGGTGCAGGTTCATAGTCTATTGATAAACAGTAAGGCACGGCAATTACGAGGTTTAAGCGACAATCTTGTTCGATACGCCCACAGAATCTCCCTTTTTATCAAATACCATCGTTACCTTTTGTTTGTTATCGGATTGAACACGGGTCTGTTACTTGCACAGGACGCACGAACAACCTTATTGTTTAACGGAGAAAACGTCGGTCGATCACATTTAGCATGTGCTTTTTTCAGGACACAAAACATCCCTGCACGAGTACTGCTTGCGAACAACGACCAAGAGTTTTGGACACAGATGCATTACATGGTAGAATACTTTTGCCCGGGATATGGATGGGTACTTCTTGATCCAACATTCGGGAAAACCCCTTATCCAACCTATCATCAAGTGATTAACAGAGTCTGTTATCCGCAAGACGAACAAGATACAAAAAGAGATTATATTTTCCCTTTTATGAAAGGTGAGGAACGATGGTTATGGATCGACAATGAAAGTGTCGTTCCGTATTATGTTGATTGTGATCTGGGAAGTAAAAGTCGTATGTTTTCAGAAGCAAAAGTAGCAGCAGACGAGGTTGTCACATCATATGCATTTGTCTTAACCCAGTTTGTATTTCGTATGTATCAAGGGTTTTTAGGGATGAATTTGACCCAAGGGAATCAGCAATGTTTGGAAAACGCTATACAATACCAAAAACAAGCGATTCATGAATTACACCAGTCATTGAACCTTGAGGGATACATCAGTTATATGAATAGGGCGTATGATGAATATCAAAAAATTGAAATTTAAATGTAGTATCTAGTAGTCTCCAACGAGAAATCCGAATGAGTAATATCTTCGACGTTTCTCTGATAAAACAGATTTTTTAGTTCGATTAACTTTTATTCGATTGTGTTTTTTTACTGGTTTCTTTGTCATGTCGAAATTCTCCAATGATTTATTGTCCCAAAGTCGATATATAAACATGCGGTGGTAGAATGTCAAAATGGAATTTAACGAGTTATCATTACATTTATTAGCCTCTCAAAGTATTGACGTGCTCATGTCAAACCAACAAAAGAAAAAAAACAAAAGACCAGTGTGGTCTTACTTTTTTCCACTTATTTCATCGATGTTTTTTATTGTCGGACTTATCCCGGTCATCATTGTTTTTTTTGTTCTTCATCGTTATTTTCATTTTTTTGGATTTACGACGTATTGGCATTTCTTGCTATTACCTTTAATTTTGTACTGTGGAGCAGTCCTTTTATTCCTCTCGGAGCTTTATATCACCGGTGGTATAATAAGACTCCTTCATATCACCTATCAACCTGGTGCCCATGAATATTCATTCCGAAATAAAAACACGGTGAAATGGACCTTGATTTGCGTTCTCTACACACCCTTCCGAAAATTCCTTGAGATATTTCCTCTTGGAAGAATAAAACAACACCACCTGAAACTCCTGGGGATGAAAATCGGAAAAAATTCACTTGTCGGAGGCGTGATAAAAGATCCATGCCTCACTGAATTCGGAAGTAATGTAACAATGGGAGAATATGCGATCATCTATAGTCATATCCATAACATGCAGCATGAGACTATTTTCATGGAAAAGGTAAAAGTAGGAAACAACTGCGTGATTGGCGCTGGAGCCATCATCATGCCCGGGGCAATCCTAGAAGATGATGTGATTGTTGCAGCAGGAGCACTGGTGACAAAAGGGCAAATCCTCCTAAAAGGAAAAATATATGGAGGCGTCCCAGCAAAAGAAATAACGAAAAAAACACCTGTGTGAAAATTTAAATAGGTGAACAAGGTATATTAGTAAAAAGAAATTCGGGGGATTATATGAAAAAAATAATGATTATCGCGGTTGCGGCGATTTTATTTATCTCGCCGTTTGTAGCAGCTTCAACATATAACGATACAGAAAAAACACAATCCAAAAAAGCCATGAGAAGCAATGCTTCTGAGTTCACCCATACGGTTTTTATCGAAGAAGGGACAACAAGCTGGTGTCCCAGCTGCCCTAATGCTGCGGAGGCACTTTATTCATTATATAATGGCGGTGAATATCCTTTCTATTTTGTCGCGTTAGTAATCGATAAAAACCCTATTGCTCAAAACCGTTTTTGGGGACATTACCGGGGAACAGCCATCCCTACCGTGTTTTTCGATGGGGGGTTTGATCAAAATGTAGGCTCAGGATCGACTCCACAACAAACCGAACTTCTTTACAAACCATTAATTGAGGCAGCGGGTGCGAGAACTGTAAATCCATTAGAACTGACCACAAATGTAACCGGCCAAGGAAATGCAAAATTAGATATCACAGTCACAGTGAAGAACACAGGATCTAAACCATACCTTGGATTTGTCAGGTCATATGTCACAGAAATAACATCACGATGGAAAAACAATGATAATGATCCCTACCATTTCGGTTTCCTTGACTATGCAATAAAAAAAGTCGTTTTCCTCACGCCACAGAAATCAAGGACATATACTATGACCTGGGATGGGGCAGCAAACCATGGGAACATAACGTTCCCTGATATAATCGATGAAAATATCATGGTGATAACAACAGTCGCTCACTGGATTCCACATATAGTTCAAAAAGTTGAATACATTGGTACGCACCTTGCGTTCTACGTTGACCAAACCGCCGCAGCAACAGTAGAATAACATCAAACTAACTTCCATTCGATTCAGATGCTATCTTTCAAGAAAAACTTGTGCATATATTTATAAAACACCTCCTTTTTTTCACATAATAAAAAGCAAACCTGTTTGGGTGACTGTATGAATCCAGACCGCTATAGAAGACAGATGCTTGTAAAAGAGATAGGACAAAAAGGTCAAGAAACTCTCTTAAAAAAACATGCCGTTATTATAGGTGGTGGTGGCCTTGGTAGCAACAGTGCGAATTTGCTTGTTCGGATGGGTGTAGGTCGTATTGATATCATCGATTTTGACGTCGTTGACATTACAAATTTGCATCGTACGTCGTTATTCTCAGAAAATGATATTGGGAAGTTTAAAGCAACAATCCTCCAACAGAGACTTGAAGAGATTAACTCAAATGTTCATGTGAAAGGAATCAACCAGAAAGTATCCGCAAATAACATAGATTACTTAGTTCACGATGCTGACATTATTATTGATGGAACTGATAGCATCCAGCTTCGGCTACTTATCAATCAAATATCACTCACTCATAACATCTCCTGGGTGTACGCAGGGGTCAATGAGACCATTGGGATGGTCATGGGCATCCTTCCAAAAAAAACACCATGTTTTCAATGCATCACTCAGAATATACCAGATTCAAATGCGTTGGAAATACCAGTGCTTGGCAGTTTGCCAGTTATGATAGCGGCTATTCAATCTAACGAGGCAATAAAAATGCTTCTGGGGATACAACCGAAAGGATTGCTTATCTACGATGTTTGGAACCAATCCTTTGAAACCATTAACATCGAAAGAAATCCCGACTGTCCCACTTGTTCAACGAAAACAATATATTGAAAAAGGAAAAACTATGAAAATCACCGTGAAATTAATTGGCCGTTATAAAGACATTACCGGGCAAGAAAGTATCGATTTTGATATCACAGATGATACAACCATTCGAGACATTATTAACATATTTGTGACAAAATACCCTGCTGTTCAAAAAGATAAAGGTCGTATGATGGTTATTAAAAATAAATTGTTCACCTCGTATGACGCTACGGTTGGCAAAGAGGATGAGATTGCTTTATCTCCCCCGGTGGTTTCTGGTGGTTAGATAGAATGAGAAGAACATATGCAGTAGCCGAGTTATTACTTATTTTACTTCTTCTTAGCTCAGCTGTAGTTACCGCGGAAAAACAAGTTATTGTCGATTTTTACTATTCTGAAACATGTGGATCTTGCAGACCGGCTATTGAAGTCATAGACAACGTGACTGTTCATTATGAAAAAAATTACTCTGGAAAAGTAATTATTAACAAAAAAGACGTTGGTGCAAATGCAACCAATCGTGAGGAAATGCGTACTAGGAAACTATCGTATCCCTCCGTCATTATCAACAATGAAACAAGAATCCCTAAAGCGAATATCACGTTTATTGATGTGACGCAAAGAATCGATGAGTACATCGCAAATCTTAGGATTACGAAGACATATGATGAAAATATCATACACATCCCATTAATCGGGACTGTGAATATAACCACTTTGTCTCTCCCATTATTAACCGTTGTCCTTGCAGGACTAGATAGTTTTAACCCCTGTTCCTTTTTTATACTGATTTTTCTTTTAAATCTACTTGTCCATCTCCAGTCCAGAAGAAGAATGCTTCTTGTCGGTGGCATTTTTATCTTTTTTTCGGGACTATTTTATTTTCTTTTCATGTTTGTCATGTTCAATACCTTATTGATTACTGCATCATTTGTAAATTACTTCTCCGCTGCAGTTGGACTGGTTGCCGTAGGCATAGGTCTGCTGAACATGAAGGATTTCTTCATATTGAAAAAAGGACCAAGCCTCAGTATCCCTCAAGAAAAACGATCACTCATCTTTCAAAGAATACGAAAACTCATAAAATCACCCTCACTTGTAGCAATGCTTGGTGCGACAATCTTCTTGGCGATAAGTGTTAATTTTTATGAACTGCTCTGCACCCTTGGTTTTCCCCTCATCTATACGACACGATTAACAAGTGTTGAAGTCCCAATAATAGAATATTATCTCTACATTTTAAGTTACAATATCATCTATGTCATTCCATTAATCATCATTCTTCTAATCTTCAGCTTCACCCTGGGAAAAATGAAACTGACTGAGTGGCAAATACAGAGATTAAAATTGTTCTCCGGAATCCTTATCTTTTCTTTTGGGTTGTTATTCATCGTTGATTATATGTTACTTGAAAATATTCTTACCTCGATTAGTTTACTACTCCTGAGTTTATTGCTGACATTATGCATATCGCCACTTTGGAAAAAAATTAGAAACAAGCAAGAAAACATACCCAAAAATAACTCTGAAATATCGAAAAATAAATATTAGACGTTATTCTCCAGATAGGACCTTTTGAATTTCTTTATTTAACGATTTTTTAATAATCGGCAGTCGCTTCTTTAGTTGCGCAGACAAACCAATCCCAAAGGAGAGATCATATGGTTGAACACCAAACACATACAGTCTCCGGGGAAGTTCATTAAGCTGCTTTGAAAATGCAAGGACATTTATGAAATCTGATTCATGCGTTGATAACTGAATAGGTGTTTTTTTTTGTTGAATCTCTGCAAGGGTAAACAATCGATTTTCACCAGGTTTACCTTTGAAATCCACTGCGTCCACAAGGATAACAACATCAAAATGGGAAAGAAGATGAAGCAGATTCATCCCCCCTGTGCCTGCATCAATCAAATCCGCATCTTTGTAGGATAAATTTTTCTGTTTCTGCAAAAAACCAAGTAATTCGATTCCTATGCCATCATCACGGCGGAGGGGATTACCCAACCCAATGATCCCAATACGGCTCATACGGAAGATAAATCAGAGAAAGGTAACGTCAAGATAATGAGTTGAACAGGAGATACAAGGGTCGTACGCACGTACTAACATTTCTAGCATCAACTCAATTTCTTTTGGGTTTTTATCAAGGATCTGTGGAACGAGTTTCTCCATATCTTTCTGAATGTTGGCATGGTTCTGGTTTGTTGGAATGATGCAGTTGGCTTTCGTACAATACCCTTTTGAGTTCAATGTGTAATCATGGACAAGGATACCTCGTGGTACTTCAACGATCCCGACACCCCTCCCGGATTTCACCACTGGTTTTACTGGTTTTTCATATTTGAATTTCTGATCCATGAGAGAGTCGATGAGATACAGAGAATCCTGAATGTTGTGGGAAAACTCAACGAGCTGAGCAATCGTGTTCATATAGGGGTTGTACGAAGGTGCCCGCAAGCCGAACATATGAGCGATTTCCTGAGCAACAGGGTAGAGTTGATTGCTATTGAGATTGAACCGAGCCAATGCCCCAACCATGTACGACTCCCGTGCGTGTTTCGCATATTTTGCTGTTGATTGAGGGACGACATATTCTTGCATAACCTCCTTGTAGTTGCGATACGACGGATGACGCCCTGTGTCGGTTGACCCAATGATCCCGTCGTAGAGTGCATATTCTGAATCCGAGGTAAGTCCGATATATTCAGTCTCCCTGGAAAACGACGGGAGTTTTTCTGAGACACCATGCAGGATGGATGCAAGTTGAGAGGTAAGGCCCTGAGCCTCGATGAGTCTTTTTTTCAATTCAACAAGTTCTTTCTCAGTTGGAATAGCTGAAAAACCACCAACGACCAAGCGGATAGGATGAATCGTACGACCGCAAATAAGGTCGGACATCTCGTTTGCGAGACGATGTAATTTAACTATCGTTAGGACCGTATCGGTATGTTTTCCAACCAAGGGAAACACGCTGCCGACTCCAAACAAATCTGGTGCCACAAGATAGCCGATATGCAGGATATGGCTTTGCATATTCTCTGCGTTAATCGCAAGACGACGTAATTGTGCTGTCTGTTTTGTGATGCTTACTCCTAACGCATCTTCCGTGGCCTTTAAGGATGCCAGGGAATGGCCAATGGAGCAAATCCCACAAATCCTAGATGTAATCGGGCGCAGCTCATTGTAATGTTGTCCTCGCAACATAGCCTCGAAAAAACGAGGAGCTTCGACGACACTCCATTGGAGTTTGTCGATTTTGCCGTTTTTCACATCAAGGGTGATATTGCCATGACCCTCGACACGAGTGAGATGCTCGACATGAACTGAAAAATCTTTACTCATCGTAACTACACTCCTTTCTTCCGTAATTATACATCGTACAACGCCGTCGAATATCCTCATAAGAAAGATTATAACGCTCAAGGACCTCTTTGACACATTCAGTCTCTGCTTTTTTAATAAGACCTCGACATCCTTCACAGGGACTGTTATGAGTCGGACAGATGGCCTTACACCCAGCCCTTGTGATTGGCCCAAGACAAAAATTACCTAGTTCAAATTGACAGATGTTTTCGTTCTTCTTACATTCAACACACACAGGATAGCGAGGGATTTCAGGTTTTTTTCCAAGGGCTATCGCAGTGATGACTGATTTAAACTCATCCCGGTCAATTGGACAGCCATGAATGTAATAGTCAACGGGCACGACCTCGTTGAGCGCCTTGGTTTGGAAGACATCAAACAGCTTGTTTCCCTTGAGGTTTGCATCACCATAGACTTCTTTCTTTACTTCCTCAGGCATCCATTGGTTCCGTATCTTGTTCACACCACCAATCGTCGCACATGCCCCAAGGGCGATGAGGATCTTTGCATGAGTCCGTATCTTCCGTAAACGCTCCTCATCTATTGGCCTCATGATTGAGCCTTCGACGATAGCTATGTCGTACTCATCAGAATGTTCCTTCATCACCTCTCGGAATGAGACAACATCAACAAAGGAGATAAGGTCAAGGATCTCCTCTTCGAGGTTGGCGATCTGCAATTCGCAACCCTCACAGTCAGCAAAATCAAAGACCGCGACCCGTGGTTTTGCCTTCATTCAAACGCCTCCGGTAAATCCTTCAGCTTCCCGTAATTGAAAACCGGACCTTCTTTACACACATAAACCCCGTTGATCTGGCAGTGTCCACATTTAGCCACTCCGCATTTCATTCGCCGTTCAAGAGACACATAAATGTTATCATCGGGTATCCCGAGAGTCTGTAGACATTTTATGACGAATTTATACATCACGGGTGGTCCGATAACAACAGCGATGGTGTTCTTTGAGTCAAGTTTATCAGCCTGGATTTTTGGAAACAAGGTTGTAATCAGACCTGTACAACCACCCCAGCATTCACTTGGATCGCATCGATCAACGGTGAGTTCGCATTGTACGTTTGATATCTTTTTCCATTTGTCAACATCATCCATAAAGGTGATTTCATTTGGGCGTTTAGCCCCATAAAGGATAATGATGTCCTTGAACTTCTCTCTATAACGAGAATCAAGAACATGGTTGATCAGCGAACGCATTGGAACCATGCCTGTTCCACCGGAGGTGAAAAGCAATGTTTTACCTTCGAATGATGCAACATCAAATCCGTTTCCCAAAGGTCCTCGAACCCCTACTTTATCTCCGGGTTTCATTAAGCATAATTTTTTTGTCACGTTGCCAACCTGACGAACCATAATCTCAAAGACCGGGGTATCCCCTGGCGGAGAGGAGATGCCGAACGGTGCCTCGCCATATCCGAATACGGAGACTTCCACAAATTGCCCTGGTTTATGACCGAGCGGTTTTTTGTCGTCCATTTCGATTTCAAAAAAGCTGTCGGTTTCATTAAACCGGGTTATTTTCTGGATGGTCGCACTGCGTGGGACATGAATGATTCCTTTTTCTAAAACCTCCGTTTCTTCCCTTATAAAATATCTCCCAGTATCCTTACTTGATGAGAAATGAGCAAGTTCATTGATGAGGTTACAGGGATCTGCAATATCAGGTAAACATGCGCTTCCACAACGCCCGCATCCTACACAGGCTACAAATCCATATCGCTCGGGAAGGTAGTTTCCTTTTCTAAAGAACCGATGTCGATACCGTTCTTTTATGTCCTCTCTGAATACTTCACCACTGCCGACCTTTGTGAATTCCTTAAGCATGCATCCATCCCAGGTCCGCACCCGGGTGCCGTCCTTGAGGTTCAATGATACGTTATCTTTGACATCGTAACAAAAACAGGTTGGACAGACCATGGTGCATGAGCTGCATTCCATGCAGACATCTGCATGTTCTTCCCATATCGCATGTTGATAATTTGCGACAAGAAGGGCGGACCAGTCTTTCTTATCGACCTTTACCTTCTGTTTATATTTCTTTAGTACTGTCTGACGGATTTTTTCAACCTTTCCTAGGTCCGCTGGTGAAGCATCCTTCACCGTTGCATATTTTTTCAGTAGTTTTGTTCCTTTTTCAGAGCCGACGGTTACGACATAGGACGTTCCAATGTCTGTGAGAAGCAAATCAAAACCTGTATCGGTGACGTTTGTTTTCATGCTCCCTGCAAAAGACCGCTCAGAAACATTTTGAATATCGGTTCCAATGATGATGGTGTTTTCCCGACGTTTCTTATAGAAAGTGTCTTGTTGTTCGTCCAGGTAATGACGGTCTGTTTGTTCTAATGCGATGATATCATAGGGATGAACTCCGATAATGATTCGCGGGGTATCATCAGAGGCGGCTTTTGCTTCAAAGGGTTTTTCTAATGAAAAATCCAATAACTGCTCATACTGTGGGAGGAAATATTTCTTCGGAGGAAGAATGGTGACATCGTAATGTAATTGTAATTGATCGGCAGAGGATAACGTATCAAAGACATAGCGTTTTCCTTTGGCAACAACCCCAACGACATCGTAGCTTCCGTCTTTTATTAAAGAGTTTACAAATGTTGAAAAATCTTTTTTAGATATGGTTTTTACAACTTGTTTCATCTCAGACACCTTTTTTCGTCTAAGGAGATAACTTTCTGATAATCAGATGACCCCGTGGAGGGTGAATGGATATTCCAATTTAAGTTTTTTGATTTCCTAAAATAACTCCTTTTAAGGTTGGTTATTCTGGCGCTTGGGGGATATACCCATGTGTCATCAGGGTCTGTGTTATATCCCTGGATTTTTTTATGATTGACAATGCATGTTCATAGAGCTGTTGACGAGATGGTTTGATCCGAGCAATCCCCTGGGATATCGCTTTCATACCCACAGCAACAGCCTCTCTGGGGAAGACTTCCCAAGAGTCCATGGTAGGTACTATGGAAGTATCACTCAGTCCTGCGTCCTCTGCTGTTTTTGCTAGCTCATGGGCAGCTGCGATGCACATTTCATCAGTGATGGTCTCAGCGCGGACGTCAAGAGTGCCGCGGAATATCCCTGGGAAGCCTAATGAGTTGTTGATTTGGTTGGGGAAATCTGATCGGCCTGTTGCGATGATACGGGCTCCTGCTTCTTCTGCTTCCCATGGCCAGATCTCTGGTATTGGATTTGCCGTAGCAAAGAGAATTGAGTCCTGTGCCATGGAGGAGACCCATTCTTTTTTAATTGTACCTGGACCGGGTTTGCTTGCGGCGATACAAATATCGGTATCTCTGAGAGCGTCAGCAAGGCCACCGGTGCGTCCTTCAGCGTTTGATTGTAAGCACATCGTCCATTTTTCAGGGTTATTTTCTTTTTCTTGTTCCAGGTCCTCTCGAGAGGTATGAAGAATGCCTTTGCTGTCTGCCATGATGATGTTTTTCTGCTGCACCCCTGCTGCGATAAGCACGCGTGCGATAGCGATGTTTGCTGCACCTGCACCGACCATGCTGACAAGAGCACTGTCAAGAGGTTTCCCTACGATTTTTAAGGCATTGATCGCCCCTGCGGTGACTATGGTTGCGGTACCTTGTTGATCATCATGCCATACCGGGATATCCATCTCTTTTCTTAAGCGATCTAGGATGTAGAAACATTTTGGTTTTGCAATATCCTCTAGATTGATACCACCGAAGCTTGGTTTGAGCCATTTCACTGCCTGGATAATCTCCTCAGGTTTTTTAGTGTCAAGACAGATTGGGTATGCATCGACGCCACCAAGGTATTTGAAGAGGAGTGATTTCCCTTCCATGACCGGAAGTCCTGCCTCAGGTCCGATGTCTCCAAGTCCAAGGACTCGTGTCCCATCACTGATGACAGCGACCGTATTCCACTTATTCGTGTAATCAAAAACCTTTAACGGATGCTTTTGAATCTCTTTGCAGGGTTCTGCGACACCGGGGGTATACCAGATAGCGAAATCATTGAAGTCTTTTATCCGACATTTTGGCAGCACCTCTATTTTTCCGCGATAGAAAGGGTGTAACCTCATAGCGTCTTTCGCTGGTTTATTTGCTTTTTCAAGCAGTTGTTTTTCGTTGATTTTTTTCATAATAAGTTCCCACGTTGGGGATATGATATTTTGCTATATTAATTCGCATGATTCGTATTGTTGGAAAAAATGAAAAATTATTGATAGTTTTAAATATGATAGGTGGATAAACCTTCTGCAGAGAAGTCGGAAAAGTATATATAGTTAACAATTGTTAATTAATGAATAGAGAGAGTCTAAAATGAGCATTATCGACTTGACTTCTATGGGGGAGCCGCAGTCGGATCAACGAAAAGAACTCAACGACCGACTCAAAAAACTCCAAGACGAAATATCAGACTATTGTTTCCAATGCGGTAGATGCACCTCTGGCTGCGAAGCACATAAACTCCTAGAGCTAGAACCACATAAAATCATCGCATTATTAAAACGAGGATTACTCAACGAACTTGTCAACTCCGATGTCATCTGGACCTGCATGAGCTGTATGAAATGCAGGGAACGCTGCCCCCAACGCGTCGCCCCTGTTGAGGTTTTATTTGCTTTAAAGAACATGGCTGTCGCAAGCGGCAAACAAATCCCGGGGAAATATACCAGTATGCTGCAGTCAATCCTCTCGATGGGACTTATCCAGGACATCCAGCAAACCACAACCCGTGGTAATACAACAGTGAAACGAGACGAGCTTGGACTCCCTTCGCTTTCCAAACCAGTTGATGTTGCCAAGTTTCAAGCAGGGATCATGAAAATCGCGATGGAAAAGGTATAAGGACGATGAAAAAGAAATACGCTCTGTATCCTGGTTGTTTAATGCCAACAGAACAATACGCCTACGAGCTTTCAATCAGAGAAACTCTACCGATACTCGGTATTGACCTCGTCGACGTAGAAGGCTTTTCCTGTTGTGGAGAACCAATGAAAAGCGTGAATCAATTCCTCACCTTGTATCTCTCCACACGCAATCTTGCGATAGCCGAGAAGCATCATCTTGACCTGTTCGTCCCATGTGCAATGTGTCATCTGGCACTTTCCGAATGTCACCATGTTCTAGAGAAGAACCCAGCAATGAAAGAACGAATCAACAGCCACCTCGCTGCCGAGGACCTACAATACACCGGGAAAAGCAAGATTGTTCACACCATCGATTTATTATATGATCAAATCGGGATTGAAAAGATAAAGGAGCATGTCAAAAAACCACTCACCGGTCTGAAAATAGCGGCTCATTATGGGTGTCACCTGATCCGTCCCAGTGAGATCGGTCGTCCGGATGACTCAGAAAATCCACAGAAAATAGAATCGATCCTCAAAGCCATCGGTGCCGAACCAGTCAACTACCCTCAGAAACTTGATTGTTGCGGTGCGCCATTACTTGCCAATCTCCCAGAGTCCGCGCTGACAAAAACAGGTCAGAAGCTCCAGGCAATACAAGAACAAGGAATCCAAGCATTGGTGGATGTCTGTCCTTGGTGCCATAAGATGTTCGACAGCAGACAAACCAAAGCAGCAGAGACCGTCGCAACAAAACTTGATGTCCCGGTATTCTACCTTACTCAATTACTTGGAATGGCCTTTGGACTATCTGCTGAAAAACTCGGCTTAGCACTCAACCTCAGCCCTGTCGAAAAACTCCAGCAGGAGGCTGCGACGTAATGCGCCGCATCGGTGTTTTTGTCTGCCATTGCGGGATAAACATCGCACAGAACGTTGATGTCAAAGCACTCACCCAGTACGCAAGTAAACTTAACGGTGTCGTCGTCGCAAAAGAATACAAATATATGTGCTCAGACGTCGGAGCAACCTTAATTAAGGACACCATCAAAGAGTTCAAACTCGACGGCGTTGTCATCGCATCCTGTTCACCACGGATGCACGAACACACCTTCAGACGGGTCGCAAGCGATGGCGGGGTGAACCCGTACCGAGTCGAAATATCCAATATACGCGAACAATGCTCCTGGGCGCATACAGACAAAGAACAAGCCACAGAAAAGGCAAAATACTTGGTTCGCAGCGCAGTGTCAAAAGCACGTTCCCTTGAACCCCTGAAACCATCCAAATTCAAGGTAATACCAGAGGCCCTTGTGATCGGAGCTGGTATCGCAGGGATCCAAGCCTCCCTTGACCTGGCAAATGACGGTTTTAAGGTCCATCTGGTAGAACGAGACCCAAGCATCGGTGGCCATATGGCGCAGCTTGACAAGACCTTTCCGACACTGGATTGTTCCTCCTGCATCCTCACCCCTAAGATGATGGAAGTAGCAAACCATGAGAACATCGAACTGTTCAGTTACTCAGAGGTCGCTAGCGTCGATGGCAGCATCGGGAATTACACCGTGAAAATAAAAAAGAAGCCACGTTACATTGATGTTGACAAATGTACAGGATGTGGCGATTGCGCTACCGCTTGTCGCCTCAAAGACAGAATCACCAGTGAATTCAACCAAGGAATGGGAAAACGGGGCGCTTCCTACATGCCGTTCCCACAGGCAGTACCTCTCAAATACGTCATCGATGACAAAAAATGCCTATTCCTGACTAAAGGGAAATGCGGTGATGAACCGCTCTGCAAGAAAGCCTGTGCTCAAGACGCCATAGATTTTGATCAGAAGGAAGAAATCGTCGAACGCAAGGTCGGTGCCATCATCGTTGCCACCGGCTATGACCTCATGGACCCTGCATCGGTGTACGAATATGGGTACGACCAGTCCCCTGATGTGATCACCACCTTAGAAATGGAACGATTGATCAGCTCCTCAGGACCAACCAAAGGAGAGATCCTGCGTCCTTCCAATCAACAGAAACCAAAAAGCATCACCTTCATCCTCTGCGTCGGCTCCCGAGACGAGACCCAATGCACCTGGTGCTGCCGCATCGGATGTATGACTGCATTAAAACAAGTCTACCTCCTCAGAGAAAAACTCGGAGAGGACGTCGAAATCAACCTCTGCTACCACGACCTGCGCTCATATGGGAAAGGCTATGAGGAATTCTACCGCAAAGTACGAGGCCTTCACACGAACCTGTTCCGTGGTCGCCCTTCCGAAGTACGCACGATGGCAGATACACTAAAGATGGATATTTTTGATACGACCACAAACAAACTATTTGAAATAAAAACAGACATGGTGGTCCTTGTCCCTGCGATGAAGCCACGAAACGATGCCACTGAGTTTTCACGTCTCCTTCATCTAACATTAAGTGGTGATGGATTCTTCCTAGAGGCCCATCCCAAACTCCGCCCAGTTGATACATTCGTCAACGGCATCTTCATCGCTGGATGTTGCCAAGCACCAAAAGACATCCAGGACACCGTATCCCAAGCAAGTGCTGCAGCATCAAGAGCCGCAACCATCCTCTCACAGGATGAACTGGAGATAGACCCACTTGTTGCGATGGTCGATGAGGACGCCTGCACCGGGTGTGGGATCTGCATCGAAGTCTGCCCCTATGAAGCACGGACACTGAATGAACGGAAAAGGATCGCAGAGGTCAACGAGGCGTTATGCGCAGGTTGCGGGGGATGCATCGCTGCTTGCCCAAGCAACGCGTCCATCCATAAGAATTTCACAAAAAAACAACTGCTCGACATGGTTGACGACATCATGTAAGTGTAACGATTATGACAAAAGAAAAAAAACAAAAGATCACTGCTGCACATAAACAGGGCTCAGTCCTTGTCATCGGTGGTGGTATCTCAGGGATTCAATCATCGCTTGACTTAGCGGATGCAGGATTCAAAGTCTATCTTGTCGACCGTGGTCTTTCCATCGGCGGGACCATGACACAACTAGACAAAACATTTCCGACAAACGATTGTGCCATGTGCATCCTTGCACCAAAACTCGTCTACACAGGACGACACGAGAATATAAACATCATCACAAACGCTGAGGTCACCGATGTCGCCGGAGAGGTTGGGAACTTCCAGGTCACCCTTAAGAAACACCCCCGTTACGTCGATCTCACAAAATGCAACGGATGCGGTGATTGCGTGGAACACTGTCCGGTTTCTATGCGATCTGAATTCGATGAGGGACTTGCGACACATAAAGCAATCTATCAACCGTTCCCACAAGCGATTCCAAATGTCTTCGCTATAAGAAAAAACGAAGGTACCTCCCCCTGTAGAATCTCCTGCCCAGCAGGATTGAACGCCCATGGGTTCGTCGCCTTAGCAGCTCAAGAGAAATTCGCAGAAGCCTTTGAGCTTATCAAAGAAACCATCCCCTTCCCAGGATCATTGGGCCGTATATGCTATCATCCCTGTGAAACAGATTGCAACAGGAAAGACATCGATGAACCCGTCTCCATTTGTCGCATCAGACGATTCATTGCCGATTACATCTATGACCATCCAGAAGCTCTTGCCGAGTATAAGAAAATACAAGCAGAAAAACAACAAAACATAGAAATCAACAAGACAAAGAAAGGAAACAACCAAAAAGTCGCAATCATCGGAGCAGGACCTACTGGAATAACCGCTGCATACGACCTTTCTCGTAAGGGGTATAAACCAGTAGTTTTCGAAGCAGAGAAATTCAGCGGAGGCATGCTGCATTACGGGGTACCTGACTACCGACTCCCAAAAGAGTATCTCCATAAAGAACTCGATCCTCTCTGCGAACAAGAACAAATCGAACTGAAGAACAACCAGAAGCTCGGGAGAGATTTCACGCTGGCAGACCTCAAGAAACAAGGGTTCAAAGCCATCCTTGTCGCGATCGGTGCTCATAAGACACGGGCAGCAGGGATTGAATGCTGTACTGGAACAGATACCTGCATCTTAGAAGGTGTCGAGTATCTCAAGCAGCTCAATAGGAACATGATCGCAGCGGAATATTTCAAGGGAAAAACCATCTTGGTTATCGGCGGTGGAAACGTCGCGATGGATTCCGCACGTACCGCACGGCGTCTCGGGGGAAACGTGACTGTCTTGTATCGAAGATCTCTGAAAGAGATGCCAGCGCACAAAGAGGAGATTCAACAAGCAGAAGAGGAAGGCATCACCTTTAGCTTTTTGACCGCCCCGACGAAACTGCATAAAAACGAGAAACACACCTGTCTCCAATGCGTGAAAATGCAGCTAGGGGAACCAGATGCATCAGGGAGACGACGACCGATCATTGTGCCTAATTCCGAATATGACGTCCCCTGTGACTATGTTATCTTTGCAATAGGCCAAGAACTGGATATACAATTGATGGAAGAAAACAACATCGCTCTTTCGCCCTCAGGTTTTATCCAGGTGGACTCTATCACGTTACAAACACCCCAAGAGGGGGTTTTTGCCGGCGGTGATGCAGTCTCCGGTCCTGCGTCTGCTGTCGAGGCGATTGCCGCAGGTCATCGTGTGGCAGAATCAATCGATCGATTCCTCAACAATGAAGATCTAATAAAAGGAAGAGAAACCACAGAGCCAGTAAAAGCACAGATCCCAAAGGAAACCCTCAGAATCCCACAAGAGCGGGAACAGCCACCGTTACTGCCCCTTGATGAACGAGTAATGACATTCACTGAAGTCGACCAAGGTTTCACCAAAGAACAGGTTGTCCGTGAGGCACAACGGTGCCTGAATTGCGCAGGATGCTGTGATTGCCAACAATGTGTCCTTTACTGTGGACCTCACGCTATTGACCATCAGATGAAGGAAACAACGCAGACTATTGATGTCGGAGCTGTTATCGTCTCACCAGGTTTTGCGGAGTACACCCCACCAAAAGCAGATAGTTACGGATATCAAGTCTATCCGAATGTACTGACCAGCATCGAATTCGAACGGATGCTCTCTGCATCAGGACCATATAAAGGCCATATCAAACGGATCTCTGATGGGAAGCCATTGAAAAAAATCGCATGGCTCCAATGCATCGGTTCACGTGACGAAAGCTGCGATCGGAAATACTGCTCCTCGGTGTGTTGCATGTACGCAACCAAGGAAGCAGTCATCGCAAAGGAGCACGAACCCGGGGTGGATACACATATCTATTATATGGATATGCGGTCGTTCGGTAAGGATTTTGATAAGTATTTTGAACGAGCGCAAAACGAGTATGGCGTCGTCTATAGACGATGCCGTATCGCAAAGATAGAACAGGACCGGAAAACAAAACAGCTCACAATCCGCTCTGTTGATGAGAAAGGCGCCTTACAAAACGAGATATACGACATGGTAGTACTTTCCGTAGGGTTACAACCCTGCGCAACCCTTGGCCATCTCAGCAAAGCATTGGAGATTAATTTAAATGAATACGGGTTCGTCGAGACAGACACATTCACCCCAGTCTCCACCTCACGTGAAGGCATCTATGCCTCAGGAACGGTCACAGAACCAAAGGACATCCCTGAGAGCGTGACCCAGGCGTCTGCAGCCGCCGCAGAAGCGGCAAGGACTATCGCAGAGGTGAGAGGAACCGAGGTCGCTGAGAAGACATACCCAGTGGAACGGGATATAAAAACAGAGGTTCCCCGGATAGGTGTATTCGTCTGCCATTGTGGGATCAATATCGCTGGCATCGTTGATGTGAAAAAAGTTGTTGAAGTCTCAAAGACACTCCCCTACGTCGTCTACTCAGATGATACCTTATTTACCTGCTCACAGGATTCACAGGAAAAAATAAAAGAGAAGATAAAGGCTTTAAATCTCAACCGGGTTGTCATCGCTTCATGCACCCCCCGGACACATGAGCCATTATTCCAAGATACGCTTCGACAGGCTGGGTTAAACCCCCATCTGTTTGAAATGGCAAACCTTCGTGACCAGAACTCCTGGGTCCATAAAAGTGATTCTAGCAGTGCCACGGAAAAAGCTATCGATTCGGTGAAAATGGCAGTTGCGAAATCCTCCGATTTATACCCCGTGCGTCATCTGCAGATCCCGGTCATTTCCAGCGCTCTTGTGATTGGTGGCGGTATCGCAGGGATGACTGCCGCACTCTCCATTGCAGATCAAGGGTACCAGGTCTACCTCGTCGAAAGGGAACCAGACCTTGGGGGTCATCTCAAGGAAATCTACCTTGGGGTACAGGGGGAGAAACCACAGGACCTCTTGAAACAGACTATTGAACAAGTCACCAGTCATCCTTTGATACAGGTATTCACCCAGACGACCGTCGGGCAGATCTCCGGATACGTCGGGAACTTCTCCACAACAGTGCAGAAGGATAAAAAGGAGAAGACACCAACCGTGATTCAACATGGTGTCATCATCGTCGCAACCGGTGGAGTCCCATACGAACCCAAGGAATATCAATACAAGAAACACGATGATGTGCTGACCCAGACACAGTTCGAAAAAGACCTCTTTGATGAAAAAAAATATCTCAAGGACCTAAAGGAGGTCGTGATGATCCAATGTGTCGGATCACGAAACGAAGACCAGCCGTATTGCAGCAGGGTGTGTTGCTCTGAGGCGTTGAAGAATGCCTTGCGGTTCAAGGAGCAGAATTCCGATGCAACAGTCTATGTCCTGTATCGTGATATCAGGACCTATGGATTCAGGGAGGATGTCCTCTACCAAAAGGCCCGAAAGAAAGGGATTCTTTTCATACGATATGATGAAAAAGATGAACCAAAAGTAACCATCGATGATGGAAAACTGCTGGTAAGAACAAAGGACCCCATCCTGCAACGAGAACTCCGTTTACACCCGGATAAATTGATATTAAGCACTGGCGTTATCCCACAGGACAATAAACCACTCGCACAACTGCTCAAAGTCCCCTTAAACGAAGATGGGTTTTATGCCGAAGCGCATGTGAAGCTTCGCCCGATTGATTTTTCTGCAGACGGTATTTTCCTCTGCGGTCTTGCCCATTCACCTCGGTTCATCGAAGAATCAATCGTACAGGCAAAGGCCACAAGCGCCAGGGCGGCAACAATCCTTTCAAAAAAATATCTTGAAACAATCGGCAACATCGCAAGGGTAGTTTCGCGGAATTGCGCTGGATGCCAACTGTGTATCGAGGCATGTCCCTATGATGCGATTAGCTACGACGAAGAAAAGAAAATCGTAATCGTCAATGAAATCCTCTGTCAGGGCTGTGGTGCCTGCTCCGTGGTCTGTCCAAGTGGCACGTCACAACAGAACACGTTTACGAAACGTCAGATTATCTCTATGATTGATGCATGTTTGGAGTAAGAGAAAATGAATGAAGAAAAAAAGGACCATACGAAGGAAACCTTTGAACCAAAGATCGTCGGGTTCCTCTGCAACTGGTGTAGTTACGCAGGCGCTGACCTTGCAGGCACCAGCCGTATTCAATACCCGCCGAACGTACGAATCATCCGAGTCATGTGCTCAGGGTCTGTTGATTCTATGTATATCCTCCGAGCGTTGCTAGAAGGGGCTGATGGTGTGTTTGTCGGGGGATGCCACCCGGGTGATTGTCATTACATCGATGGGAACTACAAAGCGCGACGACGCATGGTCCTCCTTCAAAATATCCTTGATACCCTGGGTCTTGAGAAGGAGCGAGTCTGGTTACGATGGATCTCTGCTTCAGAGGGGCAGAAGTTCGCTGATACGATGAAAGAGATGACTGAGGCGATCCGAAAACTAGGCCCCAATCCAATCGCAAAACACTGGAATCTGTAATGGAGGATGAAGAAACATGACACAAAAAGTGTTGAAAATAAAGGACAATGACATGGAAGAATCAATCAATGATTTCCTACGTCTTCTACTGTCATCAGGGAAAATACAAGCCTTGCTGGTTCCACAGAGTACTCCTTCAAAGAAAATTGCATTCCCTGTCCTGCTCTCAGACCCAAAGAAACTCCATGCTGATGTTATCGCCCCGGTTCTCCCAACTGCTACCGCTGCAATCATATCGAAGATGACCAAGGTGCAGCCCCCCTCACAACCAATTGGTGTTGTGATGCGAGCTTGTCAAATACGCGCTCTTATTGAACTAGTCAAACTGAACCAGGCGAACCTTACCAATATTATCATTATTGGAATAGACTGCCCAGGGACATTTCCCATCAACACCTATTCATCGTTCCCTGAAAAGCATACCCCAACACAGTTCCTTCTCGAATCATTAAAAAAGAACTCTGACGACTCAGAGAAATATCTCCGCTCCGCCTGCAAAATCTGCAAAGACCCAATCCCGACACACGCAGATATCATCGTTGGGTTCTACGGCGTTGACCTTGAAAAGGAACTCTTCATAGAGGCTGCCTCAGAGGCGGGTAAAAACATCCTGCAAGGGATACCTCTTGAGGAGTATAAAGAAGGGAAAGTCAGGGAAAAAGCAGTCAAGCAGGTACGTGAGGAAAAAACACAGAAACGGGCTGCGTTCCTCAAAGAGAAAGAAGGATTGAAAGGCATCAAGAAGATTGCTGAGTTTTTCGACACCTGTGTCAATTGCCATAATTGTCGACAGGCTTGTCCCATCTGCTATTGTAAAGAATGTTTGTTCGACTCTTCAGTGTTTGACGCTGAAGCCTATAAGTTCGTCCGTAAAGCAGAGGTGAAAGGCTTGTTTAAAATGCCGACCGATGCATTGCTCTTCCAGCTTGGACGGATGAACCATATGATTCTTTCCTGCGTGGAGTGTGGATTATGCGAACAAGCCTGTCCCAACGAAATCCCCCTCATGGATGTGTTTATCCCGGTTGCAGAGAACGCTCAGAAGGAGTTCGACTACGCCCCCGGTAAAGATGAAAAAGAGAAAATCCCGATGATCGTCTACCGAGAAAATGAGTTCTTGGAGGTAGGAGAAAAATAGCATGGATGTCATTGACTCCCGCAAGGTTGATCCCCAGTTCAAGTTTCAAATAGCAAACGAACACGGTGGCGAAGGCATCCTGAAATGCTTCGCCTGCGGTGCCTGCACAGCACGATGCCCTGAGATGGATGTCAAACCTGAATGGAACGCCCGTGTCATCATCCGGAAAGCCTTGCTTGGTTTGAAAGAAGAAGTCTTAAGCAGTGAGTTTGTGTGGATATGCAGTGCGCATTACCGCTGCCTGGAAAAATGCCCTCAAAAAGTAAACGTCAAGGAAGTCATGAACGCTGTACGGGACGCCCGTCTAATCGAAGAGCAAACCGAGGATGTCACCGGAAAGAAATCGAAAAAATACCTTGATTTAGGGTTCAAATACAAAATATCTGAAACAGAAGCAGGAAAAGGCCTTTATGAATGTTTCTCCTGTGGGACCTGTACGGCAGGGTGTCCAGAACGAGAGCTTGACCCGCTGTACTCCCCGCGGAAAGTGATAAAGAATGTGCTTCTTGGGATGAAGGAACCGGTCTACTCAAACAAGTTTGTTGAGATCTGTTCCTCACATCATCGGTGTCTCACCCAATGCCCGCAAGGGGTGGAGATCCCAAAGCTCATGAATGCGATTCAGAACATTGCGATAAAAGAAGGATATCATCGAACAAAAAAAGAGTAAGTCACTATGACGAAAAAAAAGGAAGGTATCGGAGCAGTCGCTGTAATCGGTGGTGGCATCGCCGGTGTTCAGGCTGCTCTTGACCTCGCGGACATGGGATACAAAGTCTATGTCCTTGAGAAATCACCGACCATCGGTGGCGTGATGGCTCAGCTTGACAAGACGTTCCCAACAAATGATTGTTCCATGTGCATCCTGTCCCCAAAGCTTGTGGACTGCGCACGTCATCAGAATATAGAGATTCTTACGAATGCATACGTCGAGGGTGTCGAGGGGACCGCAGGAAATTTTACCGTCAAGGTTCTGAAAAAACCCAGATACATCGACATAGAGAAATGCACCTCGTGTGGGAGCTGTGAGGACGTCTGCCCAGTTTCCCTTCCAAATGCATTTGAATACGGGTTGGTGAAACGCAAGGCAATCTACAAACCGTTTCCACAGGCAATCCCCAATGCCTATGTCATCGACAAGGAAGGCGACGGGAAGCATCGCGGCTGTGTCGATTGTATGCGCTGTGTCAAAGAATGTAAGTCTGGTGCAATTAACCATGACCAAAAACCAGAGCACGTGCGCTTTCAGGTCGGTGCGGTCATCATCGCTGCAGGTTCACCTCCCTTTGACCCGGTGATAAAACCGGAGTTCGGGTACAAGAAATTTAAAAATGTGCTTACTAGCGTTGAGTTCGAACGAGTCCTGTCTGCCTCCGGACCCACACAGGGCAAGATCCTCCGACCAAGTGACCAGAAACACCCGATACGCGTCGCCTGGGTTCATTGTGTCGGATCCCGTGATGCATCAGTCGGTCATGAATACTGCTCCGCGATGTGCTGTATGTACACCGCAAAGGAAGCAATCATCGCCAAAGAGCATGCATATGATATCGAGCCGACCGTGTTCTATATAGATATCCGTTCCTATGGCAAGGATTTTGACAAATACATAGAGCGGGCGAAAAAAGACCATGGACTCCGCTACGTCCGATCCAGGATCTCAGAGATAACTGAGGATCCAAAAACAAAAGACTTAATCATAAAATATGAGGATGATGCAGGGAACTTCAAAGAGGAGACATACAACCTTGTGGTCCTATCAGTAGGATTATGTGGTGCTGGTGAACGTCGTAACGAGCTACTGGACATCCTTGGTTTTGATGCTAATGAATTTTTGTTTGTCCGAACAAGCCCCGAGGATCCTGTCGTAATCAAACCAGGGATTTTCGTGGCCGGTTCTTTCCTGGAGCCACAGGCAATCCCGGAGTCAGTGATGCAAGCTTCTGCTGCGGCTGCCAATGCAGCAGCTTTGCTTAAGGACTCACGAGGGACACTTGTTAAAGAAAAGGTGTACCCCGTGGAAAAGAACGTATCAGCCGAGAAACCCAGAATAGGCGTATTCCTTTGTAACTGCGGCATTAACATAGGTGGGTACGTCGACGTAACCGCGGTCGCTGAGTATGTGAAATCATTACCCGATGTCGCATTCGTCGAGACGAACGTCTACACCTGCTCAGAAGATACACAGAAGAAAATCGTTGACGCGATACAGAAACATGATCTGAACCGCATCTTGGTTGCCGCCTGCACTCCCCGGACACATGAACCTTTGTTTCAGAAAAGTCTCCGGGACGCGGGTCTGAACCCCTATTTACTTGAGATGACGAACATCCGGGAGCAATGCTCATGGGTTCATATGGATGAACCCGCCAAAGCTACCGAGAAGGCAAAACAACTGATCGCGATGACCGTTGCCAAGACCCGGTTTTTACAGCCCATTCAGGAAGCAGAGATCCCAGTGATCCAAAAAGCACTTGTGATCGGCGGGGGTATCGCCGGGATGACTGCAGCCTTATCTCTTGCGGAGCAGGGATATGAGACGGTCCTAGTGGAAAAAGAACCAAGACTGGGTGGGTACCTCCATAAGGTGTACTACACCGTTGATGGTATGGACATCCCACGACTGCTCAAAGACACGACCGGGAAGGTCATGAGCCATCCGCTCATCAAGGTGCATCTCAGCTCACAGGTCAAATCGTTAAAAGGCTATGTCGGGAGTTATGACTCAACCATCCAGACCCCGACAGACGAGGTATCGTTTTCCCATGGCGTCATCATCGTTGCCCTTGGTGCTGATGAATACAAACCACACACCTATCATTATAACAAGGACCCGCGGGTATTAACCCAGTCAGAGCTAGAAAAAGACCTCAGTGTCCTAAAAAAAGAGGACATCCGGGATGGCGAGACGTTCGTCATGATCCAGTGCGTGGAGTGTCGTGATGAGAAACGACCATACTGCAGTAGAATCTGCTGTATGCAGGCAGTGAAAAACGCACTGAAAATCAAGGAGTTAAATCCACGTGCCGAGGTATTTGTCTTATACCGGGATCTGATGACCTACGGTTTTAAAGAAAAGTTTTACAAGGATGCCCGTGAGAAGGGTGTCATGTTTCTCCAGTACGACCCGGAGAAGAAACCAGAGCTTGAGGCAAAGAACGGTCTTGTGGTAAAGGTCCATGAACCGATGCTTGGAGAGCTGTTGAAGATTCCTACAGACCATCTCATCCTTTCAACAGGGTTACAACCGAACCCTGATAACCCGGTTATCGGAAAACTATTGAAGGTCCCTGTAAACGATGATGGGTTCTTCCTTGAGGCCCATGTCAAGCTCCGTCCGGTTGATTTTTCAACCCGTGGGGTGTTTGTCGCCGGGAACTGCCATGTCCCTAAGTTTATCAGCGAGTCCATTTATCAGGCGCAGGCTGCTGCTGCGCGTGCCGCGACAATCCTGTGCAAACCAACGCTGAAAGCAGAGCCAAATGTCGCCTGTGTTGACGATGATCTCTGCAGTGGCTGTGGTATCTGTATCTCTGTTTGTCCCTATAACGCCATCGAACGGGTCGAGGAAGAAATCGATGGTAAAAAAATGATTCATGCGAGGATAAATGAGGGGCTCTGCCAGGGATGCGGCACATGCGTGAGTGCATGCCCCAGCAGCGCGATTCAGCAGCGGGGGTTCAAAGACGCACAACTTCTTCCGATGATTGATCAAATAACATCAGAATAAAAAAACAATGGAGAAGGAGCGTAGGACATGAATATGGAGATTTCATTTCCAGGCGGGAAGAAAGTGGATGCAACCTATGAGGGTTTTCGTGTGCAGACGGACCAGCCAGTCGTTGAGGGCGGATCAGGGTTTGCCCCGTCGCCCTTTGATTTGTTCCTTGTTTCGATTGGCACGTGCACTGGTTTTTATGTACTTAGTTTCTGCCAGAGGAACAACATTCCCACGGACTCTCTACGGCTGAGTGTAAGTTTTCAGAGGAATCCGGAGACGCATCTCATCGAAAACGTGCATATCGACATTCATGTCCCAAAGGAGTTTCCTGAGAAATACAAAAACGCGGTGGTGAAAGCAGCCGGGCTTTGTACTGTAAAACGGAATCTGAAGAATCCACCGGAGATTGAGATTCAACTCATCACTAGTTCGTAGTCAGTATCTTTATGTATTTGATTTCCATTGCCAGCAGAGGAGAGTATCATGCCAGTAACGTTAGTGATAGGGACACAATGGGGCGATGAAGGAAAAGGAAAGGTCGTTGACTATTATTCGAAGAACGCTGATTATGTCGTACGGTTCCAGGGTGGGAACAACGCAGGTCATACGATCAAGGTAGGAGATGAAGTCTATAAACTCCATGTGGTTCCCTCAGGGGTTATCCAGGGAAAAACAGGGATCATCGGCAACGGTGTCGTCATCGACCCGGAAATTTTACTACAGGAAATAGATGAATTAATCCAACGAGGACTAAAACCGAAGATTTTTATCAGTGACCGTGCGAATATCATCATGCCGTATCATAAGCTACTTGATGGTGCTGAGGAAGCCTCCCTGGGTGATAAGAAAATCGGCACGACAAAACGAGGCATTGGACCTTGTTACAGTGATAAGGTCGCCCGCAATGGTATCAGAGCTATTGATCTGACCCAGAAAGAAACCTTACGTGACCTTCTTGCTCGCCTTGTACCCATGAAACAGAAAATGATAGATCTCCATGGAATGAAGATAAAGCTTGATGAGAAAGAAATCCTAGAAACCTACAGCATGTATGGAAAACGGTTAAAGGGATATATCACCACGACTCATATTGAGCTGAACAATGCGATTCAGAAAAAGAAAAACATCCTTTTAGAGGGGGCGCAGGGGACAATGCTTGACGTGGAGTTCGGCACGTATCCGTATACGACGTCGTCTCATACAATCGCTGGAGGCTCAACTATCGGCGTTGGCATCGGACCACGTGTTATCAATGAGATAATAGGGATTGTAAAAGCATACACCACCAGAGTTGGTGAAGGGCCTCTTCCAACTGAGCTTCTTAACAAAACTGGTGAACATCTCCAGCAGGTTGGCCATGAGTTTGGCACCACCACAAGCAGACCCCGTCGTTGCGGATGGCTTGACCTTGTCGTCGTGAGGCATTCCTGTATGATTTCGGGTGTTTCAAAACTAGCGATAACCAAACTTGATGTGCTCAGTGGTTTACCAGAAATCAACGTGTGTACAGAGTATACTCTGAATGGCAAAAAAATCGATTTCTTCCCAGCAAACATCCAGGATGTATCAGCCTGCAAACCTGTATATACAACCTTCAAAGGGTGGAAGGTGATGAACCCTGCTACCCAGAGCCTCTCAGACCTACCAAAAGAGGCACAGGCCTATCTGCGTTTCATTGAAAAAGAAACAGAGGTCCCAATCGGACTTGTCTCGATTGGACCGGGAAGATCTGAGACCATCGAGGTTTAGATCAGTTGTTTAACGGAGAGGGCGGTCTGAACCCAACGAAGATATGAGTTGCACGCCGCTCTCAGAGAGCTGACATCCTCAGATTCTATCTGTACTGTAAGGGTTTTTTTATCTACAGAAAATGTAACAGAAGACTTTGGGATCTTATGTTTAATCTCAGGGGATAGCGATTGCTCTACCACAGCGGCATCTGATGAAGACGAAAAGAAAAAAAGAAATGTCGCTTTATGGGTCATAGGCTTTTAATTCGCTTTGCGACCGTTGGACGTTCTTTATAGAAGACCTTGCTTCCGCAGTACGGACATTGCATCCCGATGTTCTTGACATCGAACTGGACCGCTTTCTTACACAACCCACATTTATACCTGGTCACTTGGATTCCTCCTCAACAGGGGTCTCGACAGGGAGTCCTTTGAGGATTCGTTCAGCGGTGATCCCAGATGGCGTCGTAGGAAGGTATGCCCCACCAGCAAAGACATTGCCGCATTTTGAGCATTCCCAGATGCTGGTGCTTGTACGTTGGACTGTTTTCTGACCGCATTGGGGACAGGCATGGCGGAGTCGTTGTTGGTTTTCTACTTCTCGGACCATGGTCCTTGATTTCACACCATATCTGGATGCGTATCGGCCAGAGGTGCCAACTTTCTTGGTTCGTTTTGACATGTTATTTCCCTATACTTTGATAAAGTCTCTTTCGTATTTCTTGCCCGTTATCAAGAGCTCCTTTTATAACTTTTTGTATCTCATCCCTGGTAAAGCTGCCTGCAAGCCCTTTTTGCATCGCTCGGATATCACCTTTATGATCTGTTGCTACCGTAAGTCTGGCGTCTGCGATAATTTCTTCATCAAAACAGGGGTCAAAGAGGACAAAATCATTTATTTTGACGGCTGTGCATGAAATGGGTGGCTCTGACATAGGTAATGGAAAATCCTCTTTTTGATATTCTTCCGGGAGTTGTTCACTGAATCGTTTTGCAGGGATAACGGTCGTTGACAATGCAGCAAGAGCTCCAAGGGACGCCGCATCGAAGAGGTTCCCATCATAGTCAAGTATATGGATATCGATGAACACGATCCACACCTGCTCACCAGGGGTGATTACAAGCTTCTCGACATCAACAACTTGGGATTCACGCACACCTCGATCCACAACCCGAGCAAGTTCGATAGCATCCTCCCTTGGAGGACCAGACTCAAAATCAGGTGACGCAAGAGGAATCAGCTCAGCAGCTGTACTTAAAACACCCATGTTCGGGGAATCCGCGAAAGGCTCACCAAGGTCAATCTTGATTCCGACAAGAACCTGCGTATTACCAATCTTCACCCGAGCGGAGCCTTCCGCCTTATTGACGACCTTTGTCTCAATCTCTATGTTCCGATACGTATCAAACGTTCGTCCGTCGATGCGTTTCCCTTGTTCAGCAAGCTTTGTGATATAATCATGTTTTATTGCAGGAACTATAGTCATTCTTGCACCTCCGCGGCAACAGACTGATACTTTTCCATGATTGCCTTCTTTTGAAGTTCAGAGACGGTATGACACCCTTTCAAAGCAAGGTCAAATGCCTGATTGAACTCATCAAAGGTGAGATGACCATCCATCTGCAACAACAGCACTTCTCCGGTTCTAGGCGATATCGCTATCGGGAGGTCTGCATCACCATAATTATCCTCCTCTTTCCCAAGGTCAAGGACGACCTGCCCACCGATTTTTCCTGCTGCACATGCGACCGGGATGTCACGCATGGGAATACCTGCATCAACCAATGCAACACCCGCCGCAGTAAGCCCCGCACAACGGGTCCCTGCCTCAGCATCCAGTACCTCGATGTTCACGTCAATGCTAGCCCGTGGGAATTGCTCGGTCAGAACGACTCTCTCCAATGCCTCAGAGATGACCTTTGAGATTTCCACACTCCGTCGGTCTGGACCAGGGCGCTTACGGTCCTCAACACTAAACGCGGCCATATTATACCGTGCTTGAACAATTGCTCTCAGGGGATTTTGGGTGTGTCTTGGGACAGCTTCCCGGGGCCCGTAGACCGCAGCAATAACCTTATTGCCACCCCATTCGAGGTAACAAGAGCCGTCTGCTCGATGTAGCACACCGGCTTGGATTTTTATTTTGCGTAAATCATGTGGACCCCGTCCATCTGATCGCTTTCCTTCACTGTTTATTAACTCTATGTCTGATTTCATTATCTTACATCCTTTGCATCTTTTTTCAAGAATTCTTCTATCCTATCGGTGAGCCCAAAGCTGATGGCTTCACGTTCGATCATTGAGATTGCAGCCAACACCCTTTCGATGCCATCAGTATCTCCATCGATCCAGATGCGCCCGTTTTTCCCAACCTTTATCCGACAACGGGTATATTTCTGAATAATCTCAATCATCGAATATTTCTTACCCATAATCCGGCGGTACACCGAGGGCTCAAATTCTATCAGATGACCCCCTTTAAGTTTGAACAGATTACGGTCATTAAGCGTGATCTGAAGTTTCTTCGATTCATCAACCGAGAGAACCTTCGCCAGTATGGTATCACCAGTGTTTAAATACTTTTCCGTATCAGCAAATTCGATCTCCCAGGGAACCTCATGGACATGCAAGAGCGCAGGGTATGGTGCGTTGATATCAACCATCCAATTCGAGGTTGATGCTTCCTCGACGACACCAATGACAAAATCACCTACAATCGGATCATATCGTCCCTTCAAGGAGATAATATGAATGAATTTGTCTTGTATGTTGAGCACCCCAAGCCGCTCGGCAAATATCTTTTTGTTTTCCACAAACGTTCCCCGACCAGGTCTGAATGCTGGTATTTCACCTAACACCTGTCCCGGAATGACTACTTGACGTCCTTCATTTGACATAAAATTCAATATCCTTCTTCATAAACCTATTTTAGAATTCTTGTTTCAATGTTCCCTTTTGTAAGGGTGTTAAGCCTGTCATAAAAATCCGTTTGCATACCTGCAGGTAACTTTACGATACCAATCCATGTACCATCTGACTGCCATTCCTCCCGTTCCAACGTGCCAAAACTCCGTACAGCACCATATGCCTTCCCTACGTATTCAGGCGGAATCTTCACGGAGATGCGTGACTGTTCCATCGAGATAGGTAAAATAGGCCGAAGGTGCTCAAGGATGGTTTTCATCTGCTGATTCACTGACTTAAACGGATCGATATGAACTTTTATCTCATCCAAAGCAAGCTCGATACGGGTCCGGGGATGTGGCATCTTTGTCTGCGGGTCCATCGCGTTCTTCACAATAAGATCAACAATTCGTTTCCTTTTTTTCTCCTGCATCTCGCGACGCTGCTCGGTGGTAAGCTGGATTTCTCCTTTCTGGATAATCTCTTTGGCGATTGTTGGGACATCAGTAGTGTTGAAATGCTTCTGCAATGATTCGACAGGTGCATGAGTTCCCTTCTTAGAATCGCTAAACACTGCATCAATCGCAAGAGCAGAGAGGATGTTTTCTGTTTTTCCTTCTATGATATGCTCTGCCTCGTGAGGATCCACGAGTATCTCGAAGCGATCTGCCCCTTTATGTAACCGTGCTATCACTGCGTTTTCTAAACTAACCAACCTTACTTTCCTCCAATCGCCTTCGTCACATAAGTTTTTGTTTCTGAGACGGAAAGAATATGGAATTTGACACCTTTTTTCACGACACCGATTTCAATCGCGTCAGGATTCAACTTCCCCTCTGTGCCCTTATGTAATGCTTTTATCCCAAGATCGATTGCCTCTTCCATGGAGACATTCTCTTTATAGTGTTCCTCGAAATACGCCATCGCACCAGTGCGCCCTGCTCCTTCACTTGCAGCTTTATACTCCATCAACGCCCCGGAGGGGTCAGTGGAAAACAATCGAGCACCCGTCTGATCCACACCAGCGATTAACAATGCAGTCCCAAAGGGTCGAACACCACCATATTGAGTATAGGTCTGCTTGAAGTCGCAAATGCGTTTTACCAGCGTCTGAACCTGGATTTTCTCACTGTAGGTGATTTCGTTAATCTGTGCGTCCAACCGGGCTCGATCAATCAAGGAACGCGCATCAGCGACTAGACCAGATGTGGCACATCCAATATGGTCATCGATGACGAAAATCTTCTCAATAGAATCTGGTTCAATAAGTCGAGATGTAATCCGTTTATCAACAATTAAAATCGCACCATCCCGGAATTTCACCCCAACAGTCGTTGTCCCGCGTTTAACTGCTTCTCGAGCATATTCTACCTGGAATAACCGTCCATCCGGGGAAAATACGGTAATCGCTCTATCGTACGCCATATTTGATGGTTGCATTTTTTATTTCACCTCATCTTTTCTTCTGTTTTTCTCACTACTGTCTCTTAATTTTAACCATGAATGCGCTTTTCATGTATATAGTTTGTGTTTAGCATTCCATATACAAAAAATAAGAGTTGAGAAAACCAGGTTAAACCCCTTTTTTTGTCCCCCAAATCAGCTTGTGAATCTGCAATGAAAGTCGGACTGATAAGCCATCCTTAAGAATCCATGAGGCAAGCTTTTCAGGGTTCGTCCCCCAGACCGGTTGGAAGAAGACCATACACACAGGGTGATAGTCCATCAGTATTTGTTTTGCGTACTCGTAATCCTTCCTGTTTTTTATGATGAATTTGAGCTGGTCTTTTTTTGTAAGAGCACCTACGTTTCCCATATTCATCTTTCCATGAGAACCTGAGGAGGGACATTTAATATCAAGGGAAAGCACCACTTTTTTTTTATCTGCATATCTCCTGATGTCCCTGGTTCCATTCGTTTCAAGGCACACGGTGTATCTCTTTTTCAACAGAGTATCGATTAATCGCGGTGTGTCTTTTTGAAGGAGTGGTTCACCACCAGTGAGACACACATTCGAACAAGGGAATTTTTTTATTTCACCAAGGATCTCTGGTATTGTCATCGTTGTGCCTTTTTCGTATGCATAGGTGGTGTCACAATAGGTGCAGCGAAGATTACAACCTGAGACCCTCACAAAAACACTTGGGGCGCCGACCAACACTCCTTCACCTTGGAGCGAATAGAATATTTCATTGATTTTCATTTCCAGGATGTATTTGGATAGCTGATTAAAATTTTTGGGAAGGCAGAAAAAAGGGTCAAACACTCATCCTGATAAGATGTAAAAATATTTATAGGGGAAATTGTATTACGGGTAAGCCGTCCCAACGTTACTTGATATAGAGTATAGTATATCAAAACAGTAAAACTGTGGCCCATCTTTGGGCCTGTAGCTCAGCTAGGTAGAGCATCTGGCTTTTAACCAGGTGGCCAAGGGTTCGAATCCCTTCAGGCCCGCCTTTCCTCACAAGGAACGTAGGAGGAATGTAATATCGCAGCCCCGCCAAAAAAATATTACGACATCTTAGGACATAAGCTGGTCCCAGAACATACTATTTTAACTGATAAAGAGAAAAAGGAGCTGTTGGAGACATACAATATTAAAACCGATCAACTCCCACGTATACTTGCAAATGATCCAGCAGTGATTTCCACAGGGGCGAAACCTGGTCAGATTGTGAAAATAACACGGAAAAGCCCGACAGCCAAATATGCAATCGCATATCGATTGGTTGTTGAGAGCGATACCTCTGAGAGTTTTGTCTTCGCTGAACCGACTGAGGAATTCAGTAGCTCAAGCGAAGAGATGTAACAGGGGATTATGAGGAGTATTTATGAGAGAGCTTGTTGATGCGTTTTATAAAGAGCGAAGTATTGTCAACCATCAGATCGCCTCCTATGATGATTTTTTACGACATCGTCTTCAGCGGATCGTCGATGGGACAATCATCGGTCAAGAAGAAGAAGGAATGAAACGAGGGTACATCTACCCCGAGATTGAAGGCTACAAGATTAAATTCGGGAAAATCAAAGTAGGTCTCCCCCAGGTCAAAGAGGCAGACGGTACTGAACGTCCATTGACCCCCATGGAAGCGCGACTCAGGGATTTAACCTATGAGGCTCCGATTGAGCTGGAATTCATCCCGGTGAAAAACGAAGTCGAATATGAACCTGAGACGGTGCGTGTCGGAGAGCTACCCATCATGGTAAAGTCCCTCCGATGCAATATCTCCCATCGGGTTTTAGAAGAAAAAATGGACCGACCCCTCACCGAGGAAGAGTACCGCAAGGAACTGCAGCAGATGCAGGAGGACCCCTTGGACCCTGGCGGGTATTTTATCAGTAACGGTACTGAACGTGTATTGATCACCGTAGAAGATCTCGCCCCAAACAGGGTTCTTGTCGAACGATCAAGTCGGTACGGAACCGACGTTGAAGTCGCTAAAGTGTTCTCCCAGAGGGAGGGATACCGGGCGTTAACCGTGGTTGAAAAACGAAAAGACGGTATGCTCATGGTTAGTCTCCCCACCACCTATGGTCAAATCCCACTGATTGTGTTGTTACGCGCATTAGGGATGGAAAACGACAAAGAAATCGTCGATGTCATCTGCGTGGACCCGAAGATGGAACCCTACGTTCTGGCTAACATCGAGGAATGCGCAAAGGAATACAGCATCGCAACAAAAGAGGAGGCAGTCGCATATCTTGGGAAGAAATTCGCAGGTGGTCAGGCTAAGGAATACCGGGTGAAACGTGTCGAGACCATCATGGACCGACATCTCCTTGCCCATCTCGGTAATGACCCTGAAGACCGATTGAAAAAAGCGATTTTCGTCGCTCGTATGGGAATGGCAGTCCTGGAGCTTGCATTAGGAAAGCGAGAGCAGGACGACAAGGACCATTATGCGAATAAGCGTCTGAAGCTTGCCGGGGATCTCATGGAGGACCTCTTCCGGGTCGCATTTACCGCATTATGCAAGGACCTCAAATATCAAATTGAACGGATCCATGCGAAAGGAAAAGAAATCAAGATAGCATCATCATTACGTTCCGATGTGCTCAGCCAACGAATACACCACGCGCTTGCCACAGGAAACTGGGTCGGCGGTCGTGCAGGTGTCTCACAGCTTCTGGATCGAACCAGCAATCTTGCGGTTCTGAGTCATTTACGACGAGTCACATCTCCCTTAACAAGGTCACAGCCACATTTCGAAGCTCGTGATCTGCATTCAACACAATGGGGACGTCTCTGCCCCAATGAAACACCCGAAGGACCAAACTGCGGCCTTGTCAAAAACCTTGCATTAACCGTCGAAATCTCAGAGGGATTCGGAGAAAAAGAAGTCGAAGCAGTCCTACGGGAACTCGGGATCAAAGAGTTAACAAAACATGTCACTGGAGCCCGTGTGTATCTCAATGGAGACCTCATCGGGATGCATCAGAACGGCGCTGACCTTGTCAAAAAACTCCGGGAAAGACGACGACGAGGGATGCTGAGCAATGAAATCAATGTCACCTACGACATCGAAGGAAACGATGTTATTGTCAACTGTGACTGCGGTCGATTAAGACGACCACTGCTTGTTGCTGAAAACGGAAAACCTCTGTTAAACCAAAAGATACTCATTGACCTAAAGGAATCAAAGAAAAAATGGACTGACCTTATCAACGATGGAATCGTCGAGTACATCGATGCAGAAGAAGAGGAAAACGCGCTCATTGCATTACGCGAAGAGGACCTCACATCAGATCATACCCACATGGAGCTTGACCCAATGTGCATCCTTGGGATCGGTGCATCACTTGTTCCCTACCCAGAGCATAACTCCTCACCGAGGATTACCATGGGCGCAGGTATGGGAAAACAATCACTTGGTTTTGGGGCATCAAACTACCGTATCAGACCAGACACCCGAGGTCATCTCCTTCATTACCCACAGATGCCTCTGGTTCAGACACATCCCATCCGCTATATCAAATTCAGGGAGCGACCCGCAGGGCAGAACTACATTGTCGCAGTCGCCTCGTTTCAGGGATATAACATGGAAGATGCATTGATTATGAGCAAGTCAGCGATTGAACGCGGACTTGGTCGTAGTACATTTGTCCGGACCTACAGCAGCGAGGAGAAACGATACCCCGGTGGTCAGGAGGATCATTTTGAGATCCCCAACCCGGATTGCCGAGGCGTCCGTAGCGAAGAAGCATACAACAACCTTGGCGAAGACGGGTTGATTTCCCCCGAATGCACTGCAAATGGTGGAGACGTACTGATAGGCAAGACATCACCACCTCGATTTCTTGAGGAACCAACAGATTTTCTGACACCACAGAAACGCAGGGAAACCTCAGTCACCGTCCAACATGGAGAAGGCGGTGTTGTCGACAAGGTCATGCTGTCAGAGTCAGTTAACGGGTCCCGAATGGTGAAAATAAAAGTCCGGGAGCAACGCATTCCTGAGCTTGGTGATAAATTTGCTTCAAAACATGGTCAGAAAGGGGTCGTCGGATACGTGGTATCCGCAGAAAACATGCCCTTCACCGAAGATGGTATGTCCCCTGATTTAATCATCAACCCTCATGCCATCCCCTCAAGGATGACTGTTGCCCATGTGCTTGAGATGATCGGCGGTAAAGTCGGCTCACTTGAAGGACGAATCGTCGATGGGACTGCTTTTAGCGGCGAACCAGAAGACCAGCTGCGATCCGCTCTGATACGGAATGGATTCAACCATGCAGGAAAAGAAATCTTCTATGACGGCCTTACAGGACGACCATTGGAATGTGAAGTGTTCGTCGGATGCATCTATTATCAGAAACTCCATCACATGGTCGCCGGTAAAATCCATGCACGATCACGAGGACCCGTGCAGATCCTTACCAGACAACCCACTGAAGGACGAGCCAGGGAGGGTGGTCTACGGTTCGGAGAAATGGAACGAGACTGCCTCATTGGTCATGGTGCATCGATGGTGATCAAAGACCGTCTCCTGGATGAATCAGATATCACGATGAAATACGTCTGTAACACCTGTGGTCATATCGCGATGATTGATCGTCATGGGCGGTTACATTGCTCTATCTGCGGTGACAAGGCAGATATCCACCCGGTGGAGATGAGTTACGCATTCAAACTATTAATCGATGAGTTGAAATCACTTGTGGTGGTGCCACGGATTAAGCTGGAGTCATTGGTGTAGGGGGTTAGAAAAATGGCGGGACGAAGTATCACAAAAAAAATTGGGGCGCTTGAATTTTCAGTATTATCACCAAATGAGATTCGCAAGATGAGTGCGACAAAGGTGATTACCGCTGATACATATGATGATGATGGGTTTCCAATCACGATGGGGCTGATGGATCAACGTCTCAGTGTGATTGAACCTGGTCTGCGGTGTAAAACCTGCGGGCTTAAGGTAGGAAAAGACAAATGCCCAGGGCATTTCGGGCATATCGACCTTGCAATGCCCGTCATCCATGTCGGGTTTGTCAAGACCATCCGGAACTGTTTACGAGCGACTTGTCGGAAATGCGGACGAATCATGCTTTCTGAAAAAGAATTAGAAGAACATCGAAAGACCATCATAAAAAACAACAACGAGGGACGCGACAACGCCTATATCTTCAAGATGATCATCAGCACCGCGACAAAGACAGAAGCATGTCCACGATGCGCAGCGATGAGCGGGAAGATCGATCTGGATAAACCAACCTCTTTCCGCGAAAACGGTAAAAAACTCACCCCAACGGAGATCCGGGAGTGGCTTGAGAAAATCCCTGATGAGGACCTCCCGTTACTTGATATTAATGTTCAGTCAGCACGACCGGAATGGATGGTTCTTACCGTGTTGCCAGTACCACCGGTCACTGTTCGACCATCGGTCACCCTTGAGTCTGGTGAACGATCAGAGGACGATCTGACCCATAAACTTGTTGATGTGATAAGAATCAACCAGCGGCTTCAGGAGAACCGTGACGCGGGAGCACCACAGTTAATCGTCGAGGACCTCTGGGAGTTGCTGCAGTATCATGTGACGACCTACCTGGACAATCAAACCTCAGGTATCCCACCTGCAAGACATCGTTCGGGTAGACCCCTGAAGACACTAGCTCAACGGTTAAAAGGAAAAGAGGGCCGATTCCGTAGCAATCTATCTGGGAAACGAGTGAATTTCTCCGCACGAACGGTGATTTCCCCAGATCCAAACCTCAGCATCAACGAAATCGGTGTCCCCGCAGAGATAGCACGGGAGCTGACCATCCCGGTACGGGTCACGACACAGAACCTGGAATGGTGCAAAAATCTTATCAAACAAACTGCACAACCAGGAAAACCCGGGGAACACTACCGGCCGCATGTGAATTATGTAAAACGATACCGTGAGGGGGTAGAACAACGCATGAAGGTCACAGAGAAAAACGCTGATGACATCGCTGAGAAACTGGAGCTTGGTTTTATCATCGAACGGCAGTTGATGAACGGGGATATCGCCTTGTTCAATCGTCAACCATCGCTGCATCGGATGTCGATGATGGCCCATCGTATCAAAGTGATGCCGAACCGGTCCTTCCGATTCAACCTTTCTGTCTGTCCCCCGTATAACGCTGATTTCGATGGCGATGAGATGAACCTGCATCTCCTCCAGGGAGAAGAGGCGAAAGCTGAGGCTGAGATCCTGATGAAAGTCCAGGAGAACCTGATGTCACCACGTTTCGGTGGGGTCATCATCGGGGGCCTGCATGACCATATCTCTGGCTGTTTCCTTCTCACCTATAAAGACAAGACATTCTCAAAAGAGAAAACCTCTGAGATCCTCTCGACGTTCAAATACAAAGGGAAGTTCCCTGAGGTCCATGAGCTCAACGGACAGAGCGTGGTGTACGGGAGAGACATCTTCAGCGTGTTGCTTCCAAAAGACCTTACGCTTGAATATAAGGCTAAGGCCTGTTACCACTGTGAAGTCTGCAAAGCCGCAGAATGCCCCTATGGCGCGTATGTTGTTGTGAAGAACGGGAAGTTGAAACAAGGAATTGTCGATGAGAACAGCATCGGGTCGTTCAAAGGTAGGATTGTCGAAAGAATCATCCGGGACCATGGGACGGCTGCCGGCAGGATATTCATCGATGATGTCACCAGACTAGGTATCGCGGTGGTGACCGTGATCGGGTTTACCACAAGCATTGACGATGAGGACATCCCTACCGAAGCGAAACGTCAGATCGGGGAAGGACTGCAGAAAGCACAGAACAAGATCAACACTCTAGTCACTGCCTATGAGCATGGTGAGCTGGAATCACTCCCGGGTCGAAGTCTGGAAGAAACCTTGGAGATGGAGATCATGCGAGTCACCGGGCGAGCCAGAGACATGGCTGGTGAGATAGCAAGTAAATACCTCGGATTGAACAACAGCGCCGTCATTATGGCGAAATCTGGTGCCAGGGGGTCCATGCTGAACCTCTCGCAGATGTCCGGATGTGTCGGGCAGCAGGCGGTCAGAGGAGAACGAATCTCCCGTGGGTATAAATATCGGACGTTACCGCATTTCAAAAAAGGGGACCTGGGGGCCAGTGCAAAAGGCTTTGTTGCAAATAGTTACAAAAGTGGGTTAAACCCCACCGAGTACTTCTTCCATTCAATGGGAGGAAGAGAAGGTCTGGTCGACACCGCAGTCCGTACATCCCGTTCAGGATACATGCAACGTCGTCTCGTCAACGCCCTTGAAGACCTCAAGGTCGAAAACGACGGGACCGTGCGACACACCGGTGGTGAGATCATCCAGTTCCGATATGGTGATGATGGAGTCGACCCGACACGGAGCACAACCGGTAAAGCAGTAGACCTCGACCGTATCATCTATGATGTAAAGCAGGAGGGATAAGCCGATGGCAAAACTGTTCTCAAAAAAGAAACCTGCACCTAAGAAACCTCTAAAGAAGCCTGCCGCGTCAAAAACAAAAAAACCAAGCGAAAAGCCGACGGTGAAAAGTAAAACCGCGCAACCTAAGAAACAACTCATAAAAACAAAAACTACTGTGGAAAAGAAAAAACCAAAAGAGACAAAGAAAAAGATTGTTGAGGTCGAGAAAAAAATAGAAAAAAAGAAAGAGCCGGAACGGACATTTCTCCCTCCACCAAAAAAATTAGACGAAGAACCAAAGGAATATAAACCGATACGAGCAGACATTCAGAAGCTGCTGAAAAATCACTTCCTCCCTGTTTCTGTTATCGATGGAATCGTCGAACGAACAGCAAAGGATAAAGCCCTGCAGGGAAAACTGAAAAGTATCGTCGAAAAAGCCCTCGAGGAGTACGCAAAAAACCGAATCGACCCCACCGAAGCCTGTGGTATGATCAGCGCACAAAGCATCGGTGAGCCAGGAACCCAGATGACGATGCGTACCTTCCACTACGCGGGTGTCGCAGAAATCAATGTCACCCTGGGGTTACCGCGGTTAATCGAGATCGTGGATGCACGGTCTACCCCCTCGACACCAATGATGAACATCTACCTGCGGGATGAATATCGAATCAACCCGGATCTTGCAAAAGAGATCGCAAACAAAATAGAGATAACAAGGCTTACCGATGTCGCCGACATCGAGATGGACCTGATTAACATCATCATCTTTATCAAACCAAACAAAAAGACGATGGAGAAGAAAGGAATCACTATTGATGATCTCTTGGAGCGCATCCAATCGCTTCGGAAGCTATCTGCTAAAGTTGAGAAAGAATCTATCAAAGTGACCTTGGATGAACCGGGGTACAAAGTGCTGCAGAACACCAACGAGACTCTGAAGAACCTGAAGATAAAAGGGATCGATGGGATCAAACGTGTCATCATACGAAAGGAGCCAAACGAAGGCTACGTGATTTATAGCGAAGGCAGCAACCTTAAGGAAGTCTTAGATATCGAAGGTGTTGATCCGTACCGAACCACCACAAACGACATCCATGCGATCGCACGGGAGCTTGGGATTGAAGCAGCGCGCAACATGATCATCCAAGAGGCATATGCCACGCTTTCAGAACAGGGGTTAAACGTTGATATGAGACATATCATGCTCGTGGCTGATGTGATGACTGCTGATGGGACGGTCCGGGCAATCGGTCGTCATGGGGTGAGTGGGGAGAAAAGCAGTGTACTGTCACGTGCAGCCTTTGAAATCACCGTCAATCATCTGCTGCTGGCCAGCCAGCGGGGTGAATCCGATGAGCTGAACGGTGTGGCAGAGAACATCATCGTTGGTCAACCAGTAAACCTAGGCACAGGTGCCATTGAACTTGTGATGAATCCAAAAAAACCAAAACAGAAGGGAAAGTAAATGGTAGACGTAAACAAAGTATTAAAGGATGTATCGAAGAAAGGAAAAATCATGATCGGAGAGAAACAGACGAAAACCGCAATTCAGAAAGGGACTGCAAAACTGGTGGTTGTAGCAGCGAACTGCCCAGACAAAAAAACCATCACAACCCTCGCAAACGACCAGAAGATACCGCTGTTCAGCTATCAATCCACTGGCGTCGACCTTGGGTATTCCTGTGGGAAGAACTATTCAGTCTCCTGCCTTGCCGTGCTTGAAGAAGGAGAATCAAATATCCTGCAGCTTGTCAAGAAAAGGAACTAACTACAATGGCAGAGATAATTCTTTCAAACGAGACGGTCCAGTGTATTAATCTTGCTTCGAAGTATTCCGGGGCAGGCATCAGAGACTGTATCGTTGAGGATGACCGTGTTGTCTTCATCGTCGAGAAAGGGCAACTAGGGATAGCGATAGGGAGCAAAGCTAAGAACCTGGAGAAACTGCGATTGCTTTTTAAGAAAAACGTCAAATTCGTCGAGTTCGATGACGATAAAACAAGGTTTGTCATGAACCTCTGTAAACCCTATGATATCAAGAAGGTCAGTTTCGAGGGAAACGACGAGGCAAGCGTCGCTCGGGTAGAGGTCAACCCGAAAGACAAGTCAAAATTAATCGGAAAAGGTGGACGAAACATCAACTTGATTCGGAAGATGGCTCAACGCCATCATCAGATAAAAGATGTCCAGATAGTCTAAAAAAAAAACCTTGTAAGGAGTTACTCTTTTAAAGGGTGGTCTGTTGCAGGATGATAGGGGGCTAAGTGTGCGCATACGAGCTCATCCTATTATTGATTTTCAGAAACGAAAAAAACTTCCGTTCTACTTCCAGAAAAAAAAGGTCATAGGTGAGCAGGGGGACACCATTGCCTCGGCGTTACACGCGGCGGGAGTCCGAACCCTTACCACGAGCCTTAAATACGAAAGCCCTCGAGGGTTTTTCTGCGGGATCGGGAAATGCTCCTCCTGTCTGATGCGCGTAAACGGCATCCCGAATGTCCGGACGTGCATCGCACCGTTACAAGAAGGTATTTTCGTCGAAATGCAAGAGAAACTCGCGGAGTTGCCAAATGTAGCCTTTTCAGGAGAGCCAACAAAAACAGTAGATATCGATGTCCTGATCGTTGGTGCAGGCCCCGCTGGTCTTTGCGCGGCAATCGAGAGTGCGACACAAGGGGCTTCGGTGTTACTTGTTGATGAAAACCAATGTGTCGGAGGTCAATTGGTCAAACAAACCCATAAATTCTTCGGCTCGAAACAAGAACGTGCTGGAACACGTGGGATTCACATAGCAAAAGAACTAGAACAGGAGCTACAAAACCTGCAACAGCAGGGGAAAATCCAGCTGATGACCGATGCGACAGTCATCGGGTATTACGAAAGTGAACGAAAACATCGATTCGGTGTCGTGAAACGCTGCGAGTACCAAAGCACGTTGTATGATGTCCGTTGTGACGCGGTGGTCCTAGCCTGTGGCGCGATGGAGAACATGCTGCTGTTCCCAGGAAACGACCTCCCTGGTGTGTATGGTGCTGGCGCGGTGCAGACGTTGATGAATGTCTATGGAGTCAAACCAGGGAACCGAGTTCTGATGGTAGGAGCAGGCAATGTCGGCCTTATTGTCTCCTATCAGCTTTTACAAGCTGGAATCGCTGTGGACCGGGTCGTAGAAGCAGCACCCACCATCGGAGGATACAACGTACATGCCGCTAAACTACGTCGATGCGGAGTACCTATCTATACATCCCATTCCATTAAGGAAGTCTATGGAGACAAAAAGGTAGAAGGAGCCGTTGTCGTAAGACTTGATGAACACTGGAGGCCTATTACGGGAAGCGAAGAGAACGTTGCATGCGACACGATCTGTCTTGCTGTAGGATTAACCCCCTCGACACGGTTGCTCTCTCAGATAGGAGCGACCTTAGAATTCATCCCGGAGGCAGGTGGGTATGTCGCAGTCCATGATGCATCGATGCAGACCTCAGTCAAAGGAGTCTATGTCGCAGGCGATGCATCCGGTATCGAGGAAGCATCAACCGCGATGATCGAAGGTAAAATCGCTGGTCTCGCAGCAGCAATCCAGCTGGGTCGGTCTAAGAACAAAAAACTGCTTGAAGCGTATCGAGAAGAACTTTCACAGCTGCGGGCAGGTCCGTTTGGCGAGAAACCACGGATAGCGAAAGAAAAAATAGCAAAGCACGCAGAGGTGCACCATGCGTGAATATGAGAAAACCGGTATCCTGTCCTTAAAAGATCTTCAGATACCGACAAAGAAACAACTCGAGAAAGGCGTCGCAATCCTTGAATGTGTCCAAGAGATACCCTGCAACCCTTGTGTGGACTCCTGCCCGGTTCATGCGATTTCCATGAAAGACATCAACGCCCCCCCGGTGAATGATTTTGACAAATGCATCGGGTGTACGAAATGCGTTGGGGTATGCCCGGGGTTGGCGATTTTCGTTGTGAAGGTAAAAGGTGACAAAGCATGGGTGACGCTTCCCTACGAATTTGTCCCAGAACCGAAAAAAGGAACCATAGTTAAAGCATTAGACAGGACCGGGAACGTCCGGGGAAACGCACTTGTCACAAAGGTGATAAAACAGGGAAAAACACATGTGGTGACCATTGAACTTGAAAGTGGCTTAGCCATGGATATCAGGAACATAAGGGTTGAGGTATGAAGCGAAGCATTGTATGCCGATGTGAGGATATCAGTGAAGAGGATGTCATTCAAGCGATTGATGAGGGATACATCGATATCGAGGAGCTGCGAAAGAAACTCCGGATAGGCATGGGTCCGTGTCAAGGACGTGTCTGCATCCAGTTGGTCGCCCGTATCCTTGAACGAAAAACCGGTAAGAAAATAAGCAAAATCCCGCTTCCAACCGTACGACCACCGCTGGTTCCTGTCTCCCTTGGAACACTGGCTAGTGAGAAAGATGAAAAGTAAGGCAGATGTCGTCATCATAGGAGGCGGAGTGAATGGCTGCTCTCTTGCATATCATCTGGCTAAAAAAGGCCTAGAGGTCGTTCTCGTCGAGAAAAACTATCTGTCCTCGGGTGCCACCGGAGCGTGCGGTGCAGGAATCCGCCAACAATGGTCCACTCGGGAGAACGCGTCCCTTGCGATTCAAAGTGTGAAGATTTTTGAGGGGTTAAACAAGGAACTTGGTCAGGATATCGAGTTTCGCCAAGGTGGCTATCTCATCGCAGTCCATGATAAAGCAGAGATGAAACAAGCCGAAAAGAACGTCGCGATGCAGAGATCCCTTGGCTTGAAGGTTGATATCTTACAGCCTGATGAGATTACCAAGATAGTCCCCATCCTTGACGTGAAAGGAATGAAGGCTATTGGTGCGACGTTTTGCCCAACCGATGGCCATGCCAACCCGTTCAAGACCACGTTTGCGTACGCGGATGCGGCACGAAGGAATGGCGCTGAGATATATACCCATACGAAAGTCATCAGTCTGAAGGCAACGAAAAAATCGATTCGTTCTGTCGTAACAGATCAGGGAACGATCCAAGCAGATGCCGTGGTAAATGCTGCTGGAATCGACTCAAAAGCAATCGCAGAATTGGTAAAGATAAAACTACCTCTTGCCGCGTATCGAAAAGAAATAATGGCTACTGAGCGATTAGAACCCCTTTTTGAGGCTATGGTGATTTCCTTTAAAGATGGGATTTACTTCAGTCAGCAGAAGGAAGGTCAAATCGTTGGTGGCATCCCGATTCCTGAAGAAAAAGAAGGATATAAGACGACTCCAACATTTGTCTTTTTGCAGCATATGGCGCACACATTAACAAGATATGCTCCTGTTCTCAAACACGTGAACCTTTTGCGGCATTGGACCGGGTTTTATGATGTCACCCCCGATGCTCGTCCCATTCTTGGCGAGGCAAAAGACGTAAAAGGATTTATTCAATGCAACGGCTTCAGCGGCCATGGATTTATGATATCACCGATGGTATCAAAACTGCTTACCGATCTGATCGTCGAAGGGAAAACCACTGATGTCCTTGAAAGCCTCAATCTTGATCGTTTCAAAGGCAAGAAAATCGAAAAGGAACTCTCCGTGGTCGGGTGAGGCAGGAATCATAATATACGGTTCTTTTGTTTCGTATCGATAGACATGGATTATACGGAGATTGGTTTTAAAGCAGGTCTTGAGATACATCAACAGCTGGATACCTATAAATTATTTTGTCACTGCGGATCAAAGATAACAGAACAGGAGGTATATCGGTTTGAACGGACCTTACGACCGACGCAAAGCGAGCTTGGTGATGTCGACAGGGCAGCTCTTGAGGAGGCAGCACGGAAGAGACGATTCTTATATACTGCATCAAGGACTTCGACTTGCTTGGTAGAAGCAGACGAAGAACCACCTCATGCAGCCAACAGCCAAGCAGTCGATATCTGTCTTACCATGGTGTTACTTCTAAATGCACACCAAGTCGATGAAATCCAGTTCATGCGGAAAATCGTCATCGACGGGTCTAATACCTCTGGATTCCAACGGACCGCTCTCATCGCGATGGGGGGCTCTATTGAGAATGTTCGTATATCCACCCTTGCCTTGGAGGAAGATGCTGCACGAAAGCTCAGTCAGAAAGATAAACTCGTAAACTATGGTCTTGACCGATTAGGAATTCCTCTTATCGAGATTACCACCGAGCCGGACATAACATCCCCTGAACATGCAGAACACATCGCTGGACAACTTGGGCTGCTCCTGCAGGCGACAAAAAAGGTGAAACGAGGGTTAGGGACCATTAGACAGGATCTGAACATCTCAATTGCCCAGGGTGCACGGGTCGAAGTAAAAGGAATTCAATCCCTCAGTTCGATATCAAAGGTGGCGGAAAATGAATCCCTCAGACAGATGGGTATTATCGAAATCGCAGAAATACTAAATAGTCGAGCAAAGAAAAACGATTTGAAGGAAACACCAAGCAAAGATCTGACTGCAGTTTTTTTAAAAACAAAATCTAACCTCATCAAAGACAAGCAAAAAGACAACGCATGCATCAAGGGGATCAGACTACCGGGGTATCAAGGGTTACTTACAAAAAAGCAGACAGGGTTAGGCAAAGATTTCGCTGTCTACACGGGTCTTACTTCAGGCATTGATAGCATCATCCATAGCGATGAGATGCAAATGCATGGAATCTCAGACCAGGAAGTAGAACAAACAAGACAGTCCCTGGAATTAGAAAACCATGATGCCTTCGTTCTTGCACTGGGGGATGAAACCATGGTGGATGCTGCCGTAGAAGCAATTCGAAACAGAGCTATGATGTATTTCGATGGCGTCCCAGAAGAGGTCCGGCGCAGCCTTCCAGATAACACGACTGAATATATGCGGCCGCTCCCTGGTGCTGCACGGATGTACCCTGAGACTGATGTGCCCCCTATACGCATCACACAAGAACATCTACAAGAACTACTTATTCCTGAGAAACCATCTGAGAAACGACAACGCCTCGCCAAGCAATACCACTTAAACGAGGAACAGATCCATCAATTGCTCTCCAGTGGATACGAAGAGGACTTTGAAAAATACGTTTCCCGCTACCCGGGATTGGAGAATGTGATTCTACGAACATATATCAATACCATTGCTGAGCTTCAAAAAGAAGGAATCGATATACAAACCATCGATGAGACAACGCTCATAACAGTATTATCAGCCTTGCAGGAAGGTAAATTTGCAAAAGAAGCAGCCCCTCAAATCATACAATACCTCTGTGTCCATCCAACGGCATCTCTAGAAGAAGCAATCCTGAGTTGTGGATTCACACCTGCAAGTCAGGAAGAAATCATTCAAGTAATTCATACAATAATAACAGAAAGAAAAGACTTTGTCAAACAGAGAGGAACCAACGCCGTAGGACCCCTCATGGGTGTGGTAATGAAACAGCTACGAGGAAAAGCAGACGGTCAGCTCATCAGTAAAATACTTCAGCAGGAAATAGAAAAGGTTATTTCGTCATAAACTCAAACCAACTCACGCTTCCCGCCTCTAGAAGTTTTTTTATTCTCTCTTGCCCAATGGTTAAAGACACGTTCTCATTTTTAAACACAACAAACAAAATCTGGTCTTCCTCAAACTGTATCCCATCTATAGGTGATCCGATAAAACGGAAATTCTCATGATGAAAAGGATAGTACCTCATGGTCTCCTGAAAATTCTCTAATTGTGAACTGGTTGTATCAAGTTTCCTCTGCAGCGGAGCGACAGCACTCCGATGTGAAAGACCAACACCAATGATGATTCCAATACTGGCTCCAATGAAAAACACCCAGAGGCTCATTAAGGGATCCATTCGTTCATCCTCGAAGAAGAAGCAACGTATGAACGGTTGAATATCTTTTCCGTTCAGGTCTTCTTCGAAGGGGTTACACGTTTTTTAAAAAGGAATCTAAAGTTTTTTATCCCGTCTTTGAAGCTTTCAAGCTTCACCTGACCTTCCCGGGCAAACAAGGTTGATGGGATCTCCTTTGCTTTGATGTGTTTGTTCGTGAACATTTCAATTTTGATTTCCTCGGAGAACGGCATGCCGCTGTTGAATTCTTCCAACGGCTGTATCTTTGATAGTGCGTCACGTTTGAAGATCCACATGCCTGATTGCGAGTCTCTGATGTTTATCAAAAAAAGAATCCGAAGGGTCCAAGCCAGGGTCATGTTCCCAAAACGATGTTTCAGCGACATCGATTTATGCTTCAGGTCAGCAAAACGATCTGTGTTCATGAAATCCAGTTTCTGATCAAGAAGCATCTGGATGTATTCATGGATTTGGTTAAAGGGATAGGTTGCATCTGCATCACCGGTGACGATGATATCACCCGTGGCAGCGGCTAGCCCTGTTTTATAGGCTCGCCCGTATCCTTTGCGATCTTCAAGAATCACCTTTGCGCCTTTGCTTGCTGCTATTTCCCGCGTCCTGTCCTTTGAGTTACCATCCACGATGATGATTTCAAGATCCCAGTCATGCTCCCTGAAATACGCGGTGTTAACGGAATCGATTGTTTTGCCTATGCCTCGTTCCTCATTGATAGCGGGGATGACAATACTGACCTTCAGAATCGCTCACTCCAGGAAAGAGTATAAAAACAAGGAGGTTAAAAGGGTTTTGAAAAAAAAATAGTAAAAAAAAGAGAGAAAAAGGGGGATTCTACCCCTTCTGTGTGTGTCTATTTCCGTCTGCGTCTGAGGAGCAGGAACGCTACTCCGATTGCTGCGATGAGCGTAAGTAGCTCAAAGCCAGGTATGCCACCGCCTTCTGCGATTGTGACAGTGCCGGACACCGGATCATATCCGGGGAAAGTGGCGGTCACTGGATAGCTGCCTGCTTTGCTTGGCGCAGTAATCGTGACAGATCCACCTGCACCAGTCGTGTAGGTCTTACCTTCGAAGGTGACGGTTGCACCAATGACGGCACTACCCGTGTCATCAGCGACGGTTAAGGTAAACGTCTGTCCTGCTTTTACTTCACCAGCGACTGCGACAATCAGCTTGGGTATGTTTAATACCGTGATGATCGCACCTGTGGCTGTGACGTATCCCTCAGCACTTGCTGTGATTGGATAAGCCATGGAAGTTGCTATAGTTGGAGCGGTGATGGTGGCGACACCAGTGTTGGTAGGCCAGGTTTGTCCGTCGAAGGTAAAGGTGACGGTCGCATCTGTGATGAGCACACCATTGGATTTTGCCTCAACAGTGAAGGTTTTTCCTTCATCAACAGAGGGGTTCAGGTGGATGCTCATTGGTTTACGAGCAGTTGCAACGATGACGAACTCATTGTCAGGATCAGATTCATTCTCGATGTAGATGACAACCTCGCCACTTGCTTGAGCGGTGATTGAGAACTGCACTTTACCCGCTGCATCAGTGGATGCATTGTCCGGTATTTTTGCGAGAATCGAATCTGAAAGTGTCGCGTTCCATGCCTCAAGCCGTACGTCAACATCTTCGAGAGGAGCACCGGTTGCTGGATGGGTGATTGTAATAGTAACCAAGGTTGCTTCACCGTTGTAGATGGTCGCAGGGCTCGGTGTTGCTGTTGCAGTGGTCACACGCAGTAAGCCATCTGCAGGTCGATCCTCACCGCCATCAGGTCGATAGCTGAAGGTGACGTTTCCTAGTGTTGATGCTTCGACTTCTTCAAGAGTACCCACTCCGTTCTCAATGGCGATTTCTGTGGTTTCTCCTTCAATTGAAGCTTCAGGTGCACCAGTCATATTATTAATTGTCAATGTCCCGTTTCCCGCTGGTGTCAACTGGAAGGTCATATTGACCTCATCTATCTTCCAGGCAAGGGTTGATGGTGACGAAGTGACAACATAACTGGTAATGACCAAGGTTGCGTTATTGCCTCTGCTGTCGCAGGTGTCATTCATTGCAGCGATATAGTAGGTTCCTCCGGATAGAGGAATCAGTTCATCTTGGATATCATATACGCCATCGATGTACCATTCATCCACACCTGTTACATACTCTCCAGTTTCGTTAAATAATGCGACAGATAAGCCAGTCGTATCTGGGTTTCCACCGCCGACAAGGGTGACCATGATATCATATTCAACGGCATCACCAGCGAATGCAGTGGTTGGGGTGACAGTGACGATCATGTTATGGTTTCGTTCCATGATGACTTTTGTGTATCCCCAGAATCCCTCATACCAGCGAGCTGCTACGGTGATGTTCTGCGGGGCAACATCAGGAGTGGTAGCATCTTTCTTATGTGGTTCTATCCAGAACGTATATTGACCATTGAATCCTCGACCAGGTTGGTTGTTCCCAACGGTGGAGTTGAATTCAACGGCACCGTCTTCCCACATAAGATAGACCTGCGCGTTTTTCACAGGAGCTCCATCCATGTCTGTAACGGTCACGGTTAAATTGAAATCCATTCCAACAGTGAATGAATCAACCGCTGATGTGACAAAGGTTCCGTTGACTATTTCAATGGTTTGTGTCGCGGTTCCGTTTTCATCTCCGGGCCAGTTGATGGTCAAGGTGATCGTCCCATCGGGTTTAGTCGGTGTTACTGTAGCAGTCCATCTTCCTTTTGAACCAGAATACACAAGGTCTGCCTCTGTAACGGGGTAAAGAATATCTCCTTCGATGGTAAGATTATCCATGACGCCATCTTCTTCATCAGAGTCATCACCATAGTATGCATTTCTGTACTCATCGGTGATACTTCGACCAAAGATATCAAAGACGATATCAATAGTTTCTGCTTGGCCATTTGGAGATATATACTCAGGAACATTGACTTTTTTATCCGTCGCTGATCCACTGCCATCGTTCACAATCACGAGCTGTACTGGTGGGTTTGCACTTCGGATGGTAAAGCTTGCAGTATTGTTCCATTCATAGGTGTCATCAGCGTTCGCGTCGTATCCAAAGACGATCCTCCAGGTTCCGTTCACATTGTCATCTCCAAGAGCGGTGACAAGGTCTGCCCATTCAGTGCCCTCATCGAATCTTGCAAATTTAAGTGAATAATTACCATCACCCTCATTGGTTATGGCAGCACTAAAATCTACGTATTTTGAACCATATTTTAGCATTATTGGATTAGGAATAAAATCAAGTCCAGCTCCGGTGCTGTTTGTTACATTAATGTCAATCCGTGCTTCGAATCCCCAGAAAATTGATGTGTTCGTCAATACGACATTTGGTTTTCCGGTTCCAACGGTGAATGTTTTCTCAGTAGCGTTCTTCTCAGGTGGATCCCAAGGACCTACAACAGAGTAGTCATATCCTTCACCGACGCCAATGGGGAACATCCCACTGTAATCGCTTCCATACAAGGGATCGTAAGCGTTCTCATCTTCATCACCATAGTAATAGTACACTCCATATCTATCAAGATCTCGATAAGCTCTGATGGTGTATTTCCCTGCATAGTCAAAGTAGCTTTGATCTAAGGTCGCTGTCCCCTGACTGTATTCATGATAGACGGTGTTGTTATCGGGATCAAGAACAGCAATCATACATGCTGCATTGTTTCCACCTTCGGTAACAGTTATCTCAAGTTCTGCATCTGATCCATAGGAGAATGTTGAAGTGGAACTTATACTCAGAACAGTTGAGGTGTTAACCCAGAGGTATCCAGCAGGGGTCACACCACCGTCATCCGAAAAGATCCACATACCTGCTCGGAGAAACGTAATTGAGTTTCCTCCTGTGTTCAGAGTATCAAAGATTTTACTCCCTGCAACACCTGCCTGTGTTGCTGCAACTCGAACCGGATATTCGTCAGTCCCGACTTTATATGGTCCGTCCCATGAAAAATTTGTTGCAACACCTGGAGACAAAGCCCAATAGTTCGGGTAGTATAGATAGTATGTCCCATTTGCAGCCCACTCCGAGGTATTGATCTTAATCTGACCACTAGTATATGTCGTATCATAGACCAATTTTATTGTTGCATCTCCCCAGTCATCAGCACCAGGTTGCGCACTCGCTTCTTTTATAACATTTAATTGATTAAATACTACCAGCGTTGATAGTAACATCGTTAGTACTACCAAGGTAGCAATTATTTTGTTTGCTTTCATTTTTTCATGTCCTCCTAAATTCATCTTGCATATTGCTTCATAATGGTCAGGTAAAACACGTTGGTTCACACCGTGAACCACCATATAAGTCCCTCTCTAGTGTAGATGTAGGTAACTTATATCTGTGTCCTCACCGGACCTCAGGTGACGTAAATAACTACCTTGTTTATATACATTACGATTTTCCTTCCTTATCTTATAAACAACTATTGGTATAAAATTCAGATTAATCGTATAAATTGTTTTCGTTTCATTTTGTTTTTAATCATTCAAAATCTTTGAAAATCCATCACGTTTTTTTTTATCCAGCTTCGCATTCAGCAACCCGACCGCTTGTCGTAGCTGCTGCAAAGAATCCGTCTCATAGAAAATCTTTAAGCTTTTCAGCTGCAGGGTTTTCCCACAATGGGTACATTTTGTTGTCTTCGACGATACGTCTACTCCCTTCGCCTGTCTGCATTGGGGGCAGGCTATCACACCATATCTCATAGAAGATCGCCCAATGAAACAAACCTTAACTAATAAATATACCTATTATTATGCAGGCTAGAACAGAGTCCCCGCCTTAGCTCAGTCTGGCTGGAGCGGCCGGCTGTAGACTCTATGGCCGTTACCGGCAGGTCCCCGGTTCAAATCCGGGAGGCGGGACTTCCTTCTTTTTTTTTAAAACATCCATAATATTTATTCATATAGTGAGTATACAACGTTTATATAATGACTCGAAAAAGAACTAAGGCAATTCGTGTACCCCTCAGTCAAGCCGAACCGGTACGAAGACACCTACGGGAACGAAATCTACTCCGAGATGATGTCAAGATAGCAAAGGAAAAACCATATATCTATTTTCCTATCAAAGATCCTATAGAGGACGTTCCACCTTATCAAATTACCACAAAATCATTTGAAATACGAATAAAGAGACCTCGGTCGTATAAGGATCTTCTTCTGCTTCCAAAAAAACATCTGGAAAATCTTCCCACTTCGTACGATATTGTAGGAGGAATAGTCCTAATAAAACTACCAAAAACACTTCTCAACTATCAAGATAAAATCGGAAAAGCCCTATTACAGGCACATACGAACATCCATACGGTCTGTGTCATCGATGCGGTAATTGGAGAGCTCCGCACACGCAATGTCTCCATTGTTGCTGGAAAAAAACAAACCCTGACCACGCATAAGGAATATGGGTTGACCTATGATGTGGACGTGGCAAAAGCATATTTTTCCCCGAGACTTGCATCAGAAAGAAAACGAATAGCTGGGCTTGTGCAGCCCGGTGAAATCATCGTAGATCTCTTCACCGGAGTAGCCCCGTTCGCTATCACGATAGCCCGGTATGCACAACCAAAGGTTGTCTATGCCATTGACAAAAACCCCGAGGCAATCCGTCTTGCAGAGAAGAATGTGAAACAGAACCATGTGCTGCAGACTGTTGAGATCATCCATGCCGATGCCACAGATGCTCCAAAACTTATCCCTGGAAAAGTAGACCGGATCATCATGAATCTACCTTTCTCCGCATTTGAGTTCTTTTCTGTTGCACTGTCCATCTCTGCGGAAACAAGCAAAATACATTATTACGACATCATCAGAGAAGAAAATATCGAAGCAAGGATCTCGGCATTGAAACAAATCGCTAAAGAACACGGTTATCGCATCATCGATGCATCAGTTCATAAAATCAAATCATACGCACCAAGAGAATTTTATATAGGAGTAGATATTACGGCTACGAAACACGCCGACGTAGCTTAGCCCGGTTGAGCGGCTGACTTGTAATCAGCAGGTCGGGGGTCCAAATCCCTCCGTCGGCTCCATTTCCTATTTTTTCTCCTGTTGAACACGTTGAAAAACCCTATTTCAGAAATCGGCTTTTGACCCCTTAAACCCGTTTTAGCAGGATTATTCATCATTCGAATTAAACAACTATTAATCATCTTTGGAAACCGTATCACTGCTTTCTCTTAATCCAAATTATAATGATATTCTTTTTATAGGAGAACATTGTTATAAAATGTTAATTAAGGGGCAGGAAATAGATGAAAAACACTCGTATACTACGAAAAGATCTGATTGTTGGTCTTCTTTGCCTTTTCATTTGTATGACTACTATTCCACTTATAATAGCACAATCAAATGATGATGTTACCATATGTATCACCGCTGGTTTTCTCTTTAATATGAATTATGATGAACCAAATAACAGAAGTATCGGAAGAGGAATAACCATATATGTTGTTAATAACTTAAGTGAACGAATCTGGATTTTCTATCAAGTTGATTACTCAACGCTGTCTGGTGAAACTCTTGAAACTTTAGGATTTGCTGGAGAATATGGTTATGCACTACCACCAGACAATGATACTTTAATTGCTTTCTCAAATTTTGTTCAAATCCCCTGTCAGCTAACAGTATCGGTGCAAATCGGCTCTTATAACACAGGTGCCATTAAGACAGTTTCAAGATCCGGGTATCAATTTCATCGATGGGTGTTTTTTCCAAAGGTGACGGAGCAGGTGAGATAAAATGAGATATAACAGAGTAGAAAAAACATTGTTGATTGTATTGCTTCTTCTATTCAGTGGGGTTAGTGTGAGTCCTGCGCAGTCAACACAGATGAAAAACAGTGCACAAAACCGGGAAGGTTTTCTGCTCTATGTTGGTGGTTCTGGCCCGGGTAATTATAGCAAGATTCAGGATGCGATTGATAATGCATCAGATGGTGACACCGTTTTTGTGTATGATGACTCATCACCCTATCATGAGAATATCGTAATTAGAAAATCAATTTACCTAATGGGGGAAGAAAGGCAAACAACAATAATTGATGGAAAAAAAAGTTGTAAGGTAATGACAGTGTTTGCTAACAATGTGACCATCACGGGATTTACGCTTCGTAATAGCGGAGTGTTGGTCATCGATTGTGCCATTGAATGTCGTTCAAGTCATAACAAAATCTCAGGCAATATTATATCGAATAATTCCCAAGGTATCTGCTTCTACACCATCGGTTCATATGTTGCCAACAACAATAACATCACTGGAAATATGATAACATCCAATAAGGGACCAGGCGTCTACCTATATCAATCTCAAAATAACATTATCTCTGGGAATACCTTTTCTTCGAATGAAGGTTTAATCCTTGATCAATCGTATGATAACACTATCTCAAATAATGAGTTTAGCAATGATGGCATCGTGTTAAACAGCTATCCGAACAATATTCTTCCAGACAATTACGTCAACGGAAAACCCCTCATTTATATGGTGAGTGAATCAAATAAGATACTCGATACCGCAGGACAAATCATTCTCATTGATTGTTATAACATTACCATTCGACAGCAAGACCTCTCAAACACCACCACGGGTCTGACTCTTCTTAGGACAAACAATTGTCATATCGAACGAAACAAGATGACGAATAACTGTAACTTTGGAATTAATCTTTTTGAATCAAATGAGAATAATATCTCATTGAATCGTATTGCAGATAATGATGCAGGGCTACAGGTTACCTCCTCAGAGAAAAATACCATTATATGGAACATTATTCGTTTGAATCCATACTGGGGTATTGAACTTCGCGGGTCAAATAATAATGTCATCTCGACAAATATCATAGAAAAGAACGGTGGGAGAAAGTTAGTAGAATATGGGTTGGGACTCTTCCTTGCGTCTTCATCGAATAACAGTATTATTCACAACAATTTCCTCAAAAATGCACGGGATGCCTATTTCTATGAAGCATATTCAACTGAGTGGAATAGTAACTATTGGAGTAGACCAAGAATATTTCCAAAAATAATTCCTGGTGAAATAAAGGGAACTCTTTTTGATAGGCGCATTAACATCGATTGGCGTCCTTCTAAAACACCCTATGAGTTACCCGAGATGATTTGAAACAAGAATAAAATCAGAACACACACGGATTTTATTTATTACAATATTCCTAAATAATTTCAATATAAACTAATGTACTCAAAATAACTATTATCCCCAGAGATATATTTCGTTCCCCGACATATCAAATAAAATACTATCTATATTCAAGGATTAACACAAAAGTTGAGGTAAATTTATCTATAAGAAAAATCATGTTATTTCGTAACAGGATTTTGGCGGTTTTTACCTTTCTAAATACAACCTTTCGTTGCAGTCCCTCCGTCGGCTCCATTTCCTATTTTTTCTCCTGTTAAACACCGTTAAAACCACGATATCAGAAATCGGCTTTTGACCCCTTTAATCATAAAATCGTGATTTACTATTTACACGAAAAATTTTGTTATAAATCGTGTTACAGCTTTCCTTCATGTGGAGGGGAACGAATTTGAACTCGTGTTTACCGGTTAAATTCTAAATAGGAGATAATAATTACTCATGTAAGAGCCTACAATTTCAGATGGTTTTCAGGTTATCCCTGGGAAGTCATAGGGTTCTTGTGCAGGATGCCAATCAAATTGTATGAAGTCAGGAAAAACTTGATAAAAATTCTCTATTCCAAAGATTAGTTTCGGTAGAATCCGTGGTCTGCCCCAATAGTTCTGATCCCAAATGGTCTGTGAACTGTCTTCGTTGTTGAATCGTGCATGAACTTTATTGTTCATGAATGTATTCATAGAGATTTTTGAAAAATAGGAATCCTCAATGATGATGCCGCATCGATAATTGCTAATGATATTTTTTTCAATGCGAGTATCACGATTTCCGTCTGTGAGATGTATCCCTATCACTTTCTGAATATTTTCAAAACTTGTCCCTGGAGGATTATCAATGACATTTGATATAATAGAATTATTTAATGTAAAACCTTCCATATAGATAGCCCTTGAATTGTTAAAAAAATAATTATTCGATATGGTATTGTAACTTGATTGTATAATTCTCAATCCATCACGTTGAGAATTAATTGTATTGTTCGATATTCTGCTATATGAAGCATGGTATAGAATAATACTTGAACCACTGCGTTCAACAGATTTTATTTGATTATCAGAAAAAGTACAATAGGACGTCCAATCCAGATTAATATTCGAAGAATAATATGTATCAAAAGTATTTTGAGTAATGGTACAGAAATCACATTCATAAAATTCAATTAAAATGCTGATAGTTCCCTTGAATATATTATCAGAAACTGTCACATTTTGTATCGGTAGATAGTTGTTTGAGATAAGTGTACTGTAATTCCTTTCTGAAAATATTGTGAACCCTGAAATAGTTATATTATTGCTTTGGATGGAGATTTGGGTCTCATATTCTGAAGTCAAACCTTCTATAATCGTAGTGTTTTTTGATTCTCCAATGAGTCGGATGGCTGTTGGAATAACAATTGCTTCAGTGTACAATCCGCTGTAGACAAATACAGTATCCTCATCATGAGAATCATTTATTGCATCCTGAATCCTTGTATAGTTACTTGGACCTGAACCACCGACATAGAGCCAATTGCCTTTTGATGTTGGTAACGTTGGTTTTTCAATATCCTGTGCAATCACCGGAATGATACAGGTTGTAATGAAAAGAAGACTGATTTCGACCGCCAAATATTTCCTTTTCAATTGATTCCTTCCTTATAGAATAACAATGAATCCCTCGTTATTTAAACCTTTGTGATAGGAAAAAAGGGCAGGGGAAAGGATCTGAACCCTTGGATTTCTTCGCATAAAAAACCATTATCCTAATATATTAAAACCGTATCAAAGTTTGATCGATAGAATATAAATATAACTTTTTCTGTATTTATAGCACGATTTTAGCTGGTTTTTTTACGGTAGTAAATATAACCTTTCGTTGCATTCCCTCCGTCGGCTCCTTTAATCATTTTTTCTCTTGTTAAACACAGTGAAAACGACGAAATCAGAAATCGGCTTTTGACCCTTTTAATCATAAAATCAATATCGATTATCTACACAAAAAATTTTGTTAGAAACCGTATCACTGCATTCTTTCATGAACAGGGAAGGGATTTGAACCCTTGGGCACCTTAAGCAAGGATGTCATCGATTCGAACAAAAACTCAGGTTCTACAACAAAGACGATAAATCATTCATTACCACTGAATCTTCGGATAATCTTCCTTGATATTTTTAGCAATCAAATCAAGATACACAACAGTAGTTGCTAAATCATCGTGCCAGAGAATCATCTGTTGATTCCTGATTTTCAAAAGGCGGTAAAATCCTTATGATATATTTGTTTGGTCGAGAAACGAGGATACAATAGATGCCGTCCCAAACTTTAGTGTGGATGTGTATTTGGAGAGTGACATTACTGATAAATGTGAGGACCACATGAAAAGCACGTGGTTATAGCTTCTGTTGTTGGGAAAATAATAATATATATAATTTTGAGGATAGCGATTAAAATGTGAGCAAGGATGCAACCTGGAGACCATAGATTAATAGTTGACGTACATACATCGATTACTGAAGGTGGGCAAGATCTTGTTACATGGGTATTATCCTGTGTCTTACTATATTGTAGTGTTTTATAACAGTCGGGATTATTTTTTATTAGGGTTAATCCTTGTTTTATCTGCGATATTGTTTGTTTATTCGCTCCTTGTTGAGAAAATTTATTGAAAATCAGGTTAGCAAATGTCATTAGCTCATTATCTTGTAGTTGAACAATATAGTCAACCATTAATTTACCTTGGTAAGTATCTGTTGAATATCGAGGAATTTGTAGAGATGTTATCCCCTGCCCTAGATAATTAACCGTTATGATACGTTCATTCTCTGGATTGATTTCCTTCTGTGTTCTGATATCAAACAATGGAGAGGGATTAATAGAACTGATTTTTTTTGATTGTACACTAATTACATTTATAAACGAGGTAAAAATCAGAATTGCAACAACTCCAATACTAACTACGATAATTCTCTTTTTTTTATTCATATATTCCATTCCTCCATTCTAACAAAGAACCTCCACCAACTTATTTTCATGTTCTATTTTAAGGTCAGATAGTATTGTAGATAAATCAACATGTTTACCGATGAAGACGATCACGAGCTATCCGTGTGATACTCATCGACTCCACAAAACCAGACTGTAACAAGGATTGTTTAATCTCATTCGCTGAACATGGACTTTTCGATAGATCAGCGATGATATTCCACCGGGCAGTCTTCCCACGTTGAGAACTTTTTGACTCGGTCATCACTAAATCGATTTTCATATCAGCTATTTTTTGTGCAATCTGAGCAAGACAACCCAGGGTATCACCGAATTCGATTTCCATTTTAACAATATCCTGTGGTTTACCGTAAATCGGGCTAATCGTTATGGTGTCTGTCTTCTGATCTAAACTCAGTAAGACCTCATCTCCTTCTTTCAGGTTGAGAGGTTCTCGGAATTCATTGGGGATTACTAATCGTCCCCGTGTGTCCAGTCGTACAATTGAGTTCATTATTCACCTATGTGGGAATATTGTGGGACGTAATTGGAGAGGCGGTATATAATTTTTGCTTTGAAGGGGAAGGGATTTGAAACCTTGGATTTCTTCGCTTAAAAAAAATCCTTCCACGATATCAACGCTTGGCCGCTACGCTTATATAAAAATTATTATTTATAGTTTTTAAACACGATTTTAATTGGTTTTTTTACGTGAGTAAATGCAACCTTTCGTTGCAATCCCTCCGTCGGCTCCATTTACTATTTTTTCTCCTGTAAAAACATCATTTTTTATGAAAAATAGCAGAGGGCTTTTAACCCCTTTAATTCAACAATCAAGATTGATTATCTATACAATAATTATTATTAGAAATCGTGTCACTGCTCCTCCACCCAATCCCTGTTTATTGAGGTTATTGTTTATAGAGGAGGACAATATTAAAAAGCACTATAACGGGGGAAAGAAAATGAAAAGGAAATGGAATATGATAGTTTATGAATGTTTATCGATTGCAGGTTTCTTTCTTCTCATGCTTTTCTTGTGGTAGAACTTTACTTAGAGCGCCGAGCGAGCCATAAACCCAATATTATAAAAATAATGCCAAGACCACAGAGTAGAAGTGCAATTGGTAACCCTCCACCGATAAGATAGCTATAAGGAGCATAATTATTATAGGGGGTCATAGCGATGATACCAAGCACAAGTCCTACCAATCCTATTATTATTGATAAAATTGCGCCCTTTTTCATAATAGTAATAGTACCAAGTTTTAACTATTTAATCTATTCGATTTGATAAACTATTTCTGTGTCACTGCTTGTCCTCTCATAGTATATAAAACTATCATTTTCTACGTTTTATGCATATTTTTAGCTGATTTTTACGTTAGCAAATGCAACCTTTCGTTGAAATCCCTCCGTCGGCTCCATTTCCTATTTTTTCTCCTGTTAAACACACTGAAAACCACGATAACAGAAATCGGCTTTTGACCCCTTTAATCCAAAAATCAGGTTTACTATTTAAACGAAAAATTTTGTTAGAAACAGTATCAATGCTTCCCCCCCCCAACCCAGTTTATTAAGGATATTCTTTTATAGAGGAACAATGATGTAAAATATGGATAAGGGGGAAAGTGTACGTATAAGAAACCTCCGATTGGAGTAAGTATCTGTACTGTGATTCTTCTTGTTATGGCTTCATTGAGTAATGTAGTTGGGTATCAATCGGTGAAATCAACAGTCAATGATTCACCGTTATTTAAAACAAGGACGCAGAGAGCAACCAATCAACAACAGAGCAGTATAACTTCTCAGTATCTTGGAATGGGAAACAGAGTGGTTTTCAACTTCCCAATCCAAGGGAATAGGAATGAAATGGTCAATACGTTACTTGAGATAATTCATAGATTGGATAAGAAAACCTTGGAACGATTGACTGAACTGTGTGTCCAGAAAATGACGAAGGACGGATTGTTTCATCAGATCATTTTTGTCTCAGGAAATACTTCGCAAACCGAGTCTCAGATTTTACCAACCTGTTCACCTGTCACAGTCTGTGGTAACTGGGCTCCAGGATGTATTTTAAAGGCTATTCTAACTAGAATCGTTTATTTTCTTATAGAGATTTTTCAAAGACCAACAGTGGCATGGCTTTGTTGGCATAGTGGTCAAGTTCCTTGTAACATACTCTAAAATTGTGATGTAATAAAAGGAAGGAAAAATGAACACAAACCTATTGAAGAAATGGTTGACAATTGGAATCATTCTCTTGGTGGTTGGGACGACTGTCATTCCATCTATCGCACAGGATACAGAGAAACTATCTCAATCAATATCAAGAGGTAACTGGCTCTATGTCGGTGGGAGTGGACCAGGGAACTACAGTAAAATTCAGGGTGCGATTGATAATGCGAGTGAGGGAGATACCATATTTGTTTATGATGATTTATCACCGTATTATGAGAATCTTTTGATAGAAAAATCCATAAAATTACAAGGAGAGAACAGAACAACAACAGTTCTAGTTGGCAGTGCAATTACAGAAAAAATTATCGTAAACATTTCTGCAGATAATGTCAGTTTTCGTAACTTTACCATTCAACCAATTTTAGGAAATCCTACGGGTATTACTGTCTATAAAAATTATACAAACCCTGATTGTTGGAAAACGGAAATTATTCAGAATGTATCTATTTCTGATACTATTATTAGAAACACCTCAATGGGAATCTTAGCTATTCGACTAAACAAAGGGATGATTAATGGGAATATTGTTGAAAATTGTAGTGGTGATGCTGGGATGTTATTCCTTGTTTCATCAGATAATATCATTACAAATAATTTTGTTGCTCATTGTTCAGGTATTGGGATTTTAATTGATGGTTTATGGAGCATCTTTAATATCAATAATTATCGTCAACCTTGCCCAAAAAATAATTTTCTTTCTCGGAATACGGTCATATCGAATCGATGGGGAATTGAAGTGAATAGCGGCCCGTTTCACACCATAATAAGTGAAAATAACATTTCGCATAACCATGAATTAGGTATACAGATTGTCCATGCTTATAAGACTGAAATCACACGAAATAATTTTATGAACAATACTGAAAACGCTTATTTCTATAACATTCGGTTTCCTCAATTTGTGATATTGAAAAATTCATGGGAGAACAACTATTGGGATGAACCAAAGAAACTTCCTGTAACAATCCATGGGGTATATTATTCCCTTTTATCATTATTTATTTCATTACCTTCTATAGCATTTGATTGGCACCCTGCACAAGAACCCTATGACATTCTAAGAATAGCAAACTAATCTTCCATATCCTCTTTTTCATTATTTGTATAAAAACCGAGTCAATGCTTTTTAGTCACACTTATATATAGATTTAAATTTTTGTATTTTAATTACGATTATACTTGTTTTTTATGTTCCTAAATATAACCTTTCGTTGTGTGCCCTCCGTCGGCTCCTTTAATCATTTTTTCTCCTGTTGAACTGCCTAAAAATCAGAAAATCATAAGAGGGCTTTTGACCCCTTTGACCGTAAAATCAAAATCGATCATCTACACAAAAAATTCTGTTAAAAATCGTGTCATTGCTTTCTTTCATATGCAGGAGAAGAGATGTGATTCTATAATTACCAGTTAAAATCTGAGTAAAGATTAATAATTACTCCTGTTAAACCCTTCTTTTTTCATTGATTTTTTTAGATATCATTTGGTAATTTTAGACGTTCTTTTTCTTAACTCTTTCAGGGTATGTCATAGGGTTCTTGTGCTGGAAACCAATCAAATTGATACCATGGAATAGATCCTTGAAAAAGCGGAAATGGCCATAAATCTCTCCATTCTATTACTCCAGGGATTTTCCTTGGTGAAATCGATTGGTGGTCATCCCAGTAATTCCTATTCCAATTGTTTCGATAAATAATTCGGGGGAAATTACAATGAAAATAAGCACTTTTATTATTGTTTATGAAATTGTTAAAATGGATTTCATTTTTTCTACCTTCATAATTCGAAATGCCGCAGTAGCGACATCCATTAAATTCATTCCATTGGATCACATGTTTGTGTCCTGCGAGGCTGATGGCTGTTGAGCAGTTGAGGAAGGTATTGTAATCTATCGTGTTTTCGTTGGTCGTTGAAAAAAGATGAATTCCCGTGCCCCCGTTCTGTATCGTATTATTAGTGATCGTATTGTAAGAGTTGAAGGTTTCAATTCCGATGATTGTATGGTCTATGATATTGTCTTTTATATGGCTATAACAATCACTTACCCATATCGCTCTCAGTACATCGCTAATCCTATTCTCTTTGATTGTGATCCCTGTGTTGATTGGAGAGACTCCGGTTTGAACGACGCAAATTCCGTCTGCTATTATTTCTTCTGCAGTGAGAATATTTCTCTGAATCGTGACGTTATTACAGTTGATTATTCTGATTAGGTAACTGATTTCCCCGCAATTTCGAATCGTAAAATTTGAGATGGTTACAGTGTCATGGAGTATTCGGATGGTATCACCGGTATTGCTTGCATCTATGATTGTATTTTGCGAGTTGTTACCTGCGAGGTGTATTGATGTGTTGATGATAAGATTTTCATAGTATGGTAAACTTTGGTCGTAGACAAAGATCGTATCACCGTTGCTCGCGTTATCGATCGCATCCTGAATGGTTGAATAGTTATTTGGTCCGCTTCCCCCAACATATAACCATTTATCTTTTAATAAAGGGTAGAATGTTTTCTCTGTATCTTCTGCAGTAGATGGAATGATGCTAATCCCAACAATCATGAAAACAATTCCAAATGCTAAACTTTTCTTTTTCATCGATTTACCTCTTTGTGCTATGCTAATACATAGCACATAATACATATATAATATTTAAATCTTTTTCAAAATAAAAAGTATGCAGGTGAATGGATTTGAGTTCTTGGATTTCGTCACATAAAAAAACCATTATCATAGTATGTTAAAACCGTGTCAAAGATTGACCGATACTATTATATAAAAAAATAACTTTTCCTGTATTTATAGCACGATTTTAGCTGGTTTTTTTTACGTGAGTAAATGCAACCTTTCGTTGCAATCCCTCCGTCGGTTTCCAACGTATTTCCCTAATTTAAGTTACCATAAAACCATGGATGGTTCATTTTAATCGAGTAGAGCCATTTCACAAAAAATCATTACGATTTCCATCAGTGGCGTTTTACAAAGAAGGATAATTTTTGGATATGTTTTTAAAGAAAGAGCTCATACGATACATAACTTGAAATGAGCAGGAGTGGAGATAAATGAGGAGAGTAAAAAAACTAATAGTATTGTATTTGTTAGTAATTATAAGCATTCTTCAAATAACATATTTTGTTGGAGCCACAACCACCGTTGTATTTCATCCTATCGATGATACGATGATAAAGAATGAATCCCCCTTTACGCCCTATGGAAACTTGTGGAATATCGCAGTGAGGAACGTCTATGGAGAAAGTAACAAAAATTTTTATGAAATTGATACATTGATAAATTTTGATATATCCTCCATACCCTCAACAGCTACCGTATTATCAGCGTCTCTTAATTTATATTATTCTAATTGGTCTGGGTCAAATCCTGCGGGAAGGAACCTTACGATCTATCTCATAACAAGTAGCTGGAGTGAACAATATGTGTATTGGAACACTCAACCATCGTATGCAACAACCCCTTCAAGCAGTTCTTTTGTGCCACAGTCAAAAGAACAATGGATGAGCTGGGATGTCACCGATGATGTCCAATACCTTGTCAAGGAGCGAGCCTACTACGGATGGAAAATTGCTGATGAAACCAACTGGGAAAAGCCAAATGTTCCTCTGACGAATTTCTGGGCGAAAGAATATGGCAATTATATCCCTTATCTAGAAGTTGTATACACCTTTTCAGAAGTAACTACAGGACCTGTTGCTGGATTTTCCCTCTCACCGCTCAACCCAACAACAAAGGATTCGATACAGTTCACCGACACCTCATATGACCCGGAGGAGACGATCACCGAATGGTTCTGGATTTTTGGTGACGGCAACAGTGCGGCAACAAAAAACCCTACCCATACCTACACAACAAGCGGACAATATACAGTTACTCTTCAAGTCACTGATTCCAAAGGTTTAACAGATTCATTAACGACAGTTTTGGTGATAGCAGAAGCAAAATCCACACCAGGCTTTGAATTTCTCATCATCGCCTGTGCGATTACCGTTCTATTACTTATTAAACATCAAGGGAAAAAACATAACTAAAAACAAATCATCAGTGTAACACTTTCCCGGTTATCAAAGAAAGGTAATTCCGGTTCTAAGAAAAAAATTACCGAAGGTTTCAACAATAGTTCGAGTGATTTTTTCCTGATTAAATTTGGTATAATCTATTTATTGTTACTTTATTGTATCGAGCTGGATTTAAAGAAAAACATTTGTGATTGAATCTGATAAAGATTGCTTTCTTGATGAAACACATAGGGAGCGGCCATTGTCTGACTCTGTTTGTTTCCTGCGTTATCATAGACCGTCGCAGTAACACTGTACTCACCAAATCCGGTCCAGGTCCATTCGTAGGGGGCTTGCGTATCATTGATCTGTAATTGTCCGTCAAGGTAGAATTCGACGGAAGCAACACCGCTTGTTGCATCACTTGCCTGTGCGGTGAATTTTATGGTGAATAGATCCAGTTGTTGTTTGATGAGGTTAAGTTCTGGTGGGCTGTGATCGAGCTGGAAGCTAAAGGGACCTTGAACAGCCTCACTGTTACCTGCCATATCAATGGAGTAATATGAAAGGGAATGGACTCCATCTGTACTGATGACGACTGGTGTGGTATACAGCATCCAGTCTGCCTCATCAATCTTGAAGAAGGTGCTGCTCACCCCTGAGGTGCTATCAACAGCGTTTAAGAGGAAATCAATGGTGAGATACCAACCATTAAGACCGACGTCACCTGAGAACACATGGGTCGTGAGAGGGGGGGTCTGATCGATCGGGAGACGAGCAGATTTCGTTGTCTCGGTGTTTCCCAGTACATCAACAGAATAATATTCGATTGTATGGTCACCATCAGCGGTGACTGTGAATGGGTCTTGATACAGATTCCAGCTGCCTTCATCCAGCTGATACATCGTATAATCGACCCCTGTGAGGTCATCTGTTGCAGTCAAGGTCACAAGAACAGGGCTGACGAACCATGAGTTATCCCCGATAGTACCATCGAAGGATATGGTAGTAACCGGAGCGGTTACATCCGTGGCTGTTGCAAAGGTGTACCATCTCCTGGTGTAGATACCACTCCCGGATGGGTCAGTGGCATTGACCCAGACCGTATATGTCATACCATAGGAAAGACCAGTAAGCAGAAGTGATTTTGTTCCATTGGTCGCAGCTGTTCCACTGTTCGATTGTCCATTGCTGCACTGGATCGTCCAGGAGAACGTATTTCCATCAGGATCCGATATTGGGATGCTCCAGGTGAGACTTAAGGGATTCCCCGTCGAACCGTTGGCAGGGGAGGGAGCACCAAAGATCGGTGGGCTATTCGCTTTTGTCGTAAACGACCATATGAGACCAGCAGTATGTTCCCCGTAACTATCCCATGCGACAATTTTCCAGTAATAGGTAGTCAGATAATTCAACATACCTGGATCGTAGAGGAGCGCTGATTGGTTCCCAACCACTTTCGATGGATTTGCATTTGTTCCAAAATACACATCATAGGTGACGGTGTCCCCGGGGTTTGGATCCCCACCGGTCCAACTCAGGTCAGTGGAAATAGAGATTCCAGTTGCGCTATTTGCAGGGTTGGGTAAACTAGGTTGATAAGGAGGAAGATTGCTTTCAATGACCCCAGCGGATGTTTCCTCAGGTAAATAGTTTTGTTTTGTGACGGTAACTAAAACGCTTCCACCAGTTTGAGGAACAATAGTAAAGGTCACATCGCCTGCTGAATTCGTCATACCCCGCTCATATACCTCCTCATCTTTCCAAACACAGACATACGCATTTTGCACATTTGATCCACCCGTTGTCTGAACATGAACGGTAAATGAGGAAGAACCAACGGGGACTGCTGAGGGATGGCTTGTGACGAGGGTTCCGGGGTTCTCTTTCCAGACCGGTAGTTCAGGGTCACCAAGCAGAGTCAGCTCTGTATAAATGTATTGATAAATATCCTCACCAGCGTATAACTGGTAGACGTCGTTTTTATGATCCGAGAACGCCGCACCTAAGTGGTAGAGATTCTCTTGGAAGAGTGATTTAAAGAAATAGACGTCAAATAACATTGATAGACTATCATATGTGCCGTAATTATACCAACCATACCGTGAGTTCCCGATAAAAGCGATGCCACCGCCATTGCTGTTTTGTACGAAATGTTCAGCGATACAATCTGAGACATCAAAGGCAGCAGGGTCACATCCCATAGAATACAGAATCGTTTGTTTATTTCCATTTGATAAAGCATCCATATCAGAAGAATATAGGAGCAAATCGTGTTTGACATAGCCGGTCCCCATGCAATCCGTGTTTGAATGATCTGCATGATTCGCAAGATTCTGTCCTGCGTTGAGAGCAGCGATGACATTCGTCTTATGGTTCCCACTATGGCTGTCATAGACGTTCGTCATAGTCCAGTCTGATGGGATGTACGCGTTATCAATGTTTATTTTACATTGCTCTGCATGTGTCCACCAATTGTCAAGATCAAAGCCAAATAACCCTGCTTTTTTCGCATAATCGGTCAACGGAGGATTTCTCTCATAGGTCAATATCTTGTTGATAAAATTCCCAATCTGTCCTGTTCCGCTACCCGGACCGTTGACTGATGCACGACCGATGTGTACTTCACAGATCCAGTCGTCATCGAAATCCGCATAATACGCGTCGTTTGGAATCGGATCAGGATCGACACCGGAATACGTCCTGTAATGACAGGGCACCACATCGATATCACCACCGAGGAGTACGTAGGTGGTTCCCCAGTTGGTATAGACATCCTGGACGAACGCCCTGATTTTTTGAACATTTGTCCCGGTATACCCGCCAGAGTTGTAAATCCAGCTTGTGGTGACAATAGCTGTCGGGACTCCTTTCTGGGTTTTCCAATCAGCAAGAGTCTGGAAAGCACTCACCCAGCTGTCTTGAGTGACGATCACATAATCGTAATCACCTGGCTCGACCCCAAGTGGTTGTGGACCAGATGAAGAAACCAGGGTGACGTCTTCTGGATTAAGGACCATGTCTTTGATTATTTGCTCATACATGATTCTTTGGTCCTCAGAAAAGGATTCAGGAAGATAATCGTGACAGCTATAATCAGCAACGCCTTCAAGAACAAGTTCCACAGAACTCAGCAGAATTAGTCTTTTTTGGAGTGGTAAATAGCGGAGTGGATAGACGCTGAGGTCTACCATAGCTTGACCAGCAAGATCGGTCATTGATCCTAAGGAGACAAACAAGGAAGGATAGGGCATCAAGGAAAGATATGTTGATTTTTCCTGGGACGGGGAGATGATTGTCTCTTGTGAGGTTCCAAGCCGGAGTGGTTGCTGTGCAGGAAGTATCGTGTAGGTTCCAGGCAATAACTGCAGTGTAGTGGAAACCACCCGTACATTTGTTGCTCGTAACCCAGCCGGTAAAGCAACCCGTAGCCTTTTAACGGGGAGCAGTGGTTTTCCGATTTCAGACATATACGAGCAATCTTTGATTGAAACAAAATCAAACCCAAACCGTTTCTCAAGATAGATGTCGTCTGGTGAAAAACAGATGGTATAGCTGAGAGAATCAAGATCCCCTAAACTATTTATCTCTTCGGTTGTTTCATCACTCTTATTGATTTCATTTATCACAGGCAGTTCTTTTGTTGCGATCAATGGTGTAGTTTGATAAGAGAGACCAGTCGTATTAACTGTTGTAGAAAGAAAGCTTATTACGATAATTCCAAGCAGTAGTTTTTTCATATTTTTTCGTAGGTGTCCTTTCATAATGTTCAATCCCCTTAACAAAGGTACAATTTACTCTGTTTTATTTAAATGTATCTCAGATGCATATCCATCTTTAATATTAATCTTTGATAAGAAGAGAATGGCATTATATCGGACTTATTAAAAAAAACCATTGAAAAATGGATCATTAGAAATTATCGGTGTTACAATTAATAGCGTTCGATGATTTGTCCATTTCCGATTCGTAATCGTGCTTTCGATCATTTAAATAACGAGGTGATGAATAATCATGGACCTGGTGTTTCAGGACCAATGGTGATAAATCCTGAAGGATTAATCATCATTTCATAAGAGAGCTGTATCCAGTTTTCGCTTCGGACGATCGTTGATACACGCAACTCATCAATTCCACCGTGAAGATAGTAATCGTAACTCGGGTGGTTCGTCTCACCCATCCGCAAATCATAGTTAGGATTGGCCTCAGTACCAATTTTTGATGTCGTAGTACCAACTAATTCTCCATCAATGTAGATTTTAAGACTTGTTTCATCATACGTCATGGTGTAATAATGCCAGGAGTTTACGATTGGATGTGTAATCCATATTCTCATGAAATGACTGGTTTCTGGGCCATTTCCAAGGATGAATTGGATAGTCTCATTTTCACCAATAAAGGTCCATGCTGTTCCTGCATCCTGACTGCTGATACCAGTGCTTGAAGCAAAAACAACTCCGCACCATCCCGTGGAATGTCGATTCAGCCAAGCTGAGATTGTCTTTGGTCCTGTGGAGATGATCGAATCGGTGAATTGGATATAGTCATTTTCTCCGTCGAAATTTTGGCTCGGACCGACTACTCCAGTGTCTTGTTGTGGTTGATTGGGAGCGAATTTCGTCCCGGTATAGGAATTTGTGGTACTATCTAAAATTGTCGTAGGTGCTGCATCATTCATATGCCACACTGCGTTATAGTCTGAGTTCCAAGTTTTTTCTGAATACGATTGATCAATGCATTCTGCATTCCCGTAATACATGTAAAAAATAGTATCGTCACTTGAAGAAAGAGAGGGGATATTTACCCACGAGGTAACGGTACCGGAAGATGATATATATGATTCTAGATCATGATAGATCCGTGTCGAGACTCCCGTACCATGCATAAACATGATATCGCCTCCATCACTCTGGGCTTTTGAAGCAAGATCACTATCACTTGTGGATATGAGAAAAGGAAAATCCATCAGATCACCAGGAATCTGAGTATGATCAATGGTGATTTGTTTCCGATACGACCACCCAAAATCAAACGGGTTGAACTCCGAAGGATACCCCG
>CAYXPY010000005.1:0-29197 GCA_964467345.1 uncultured Thermoplasmatales archaeon
CAAATCCCTTCCCCTGCATAATTTTATATATACGATTTATATTACATGCTATGTATTAGCATAGCATTAGAGGTATCGTGATGATAAAGAAATCAATAATAGTGGGAATCGTTCTCTTATTTATTGGAACCTGTATCATTCCAGGAATTGCACAAAAAATAGAAAAATCATATGAACAATCATCTGAAAATAATTGGTTATATGTCGGTGGAACTGGACCCGGAAATTATTCAACCATCCAAGCGGCTATTTATGCTTCTAAGGATGGTGATACCATCTTTGTTTTCGATGATAAATCTCCTTATGTTGAGAGTATTGTTATTGATAAATCTATTCAATTACTTGGTGAGAATAAAAAAACTACAGTAATCAATGGGAATAGTGCTTCCATTATCGTTCAAATATTGAATTGTTCAGATGTTACTATTCAGGGTTTTACAATAAGGAATGCGCATAAAACTTTAATTCTCTTGGACTCTTGCATTGATTGCCTCATCACAGACAATATCTTACGCGGTTCTGGACAATGTGGCTTTTCCATAACCTATGGCAGCAACAATACAATTGCTAACAATACCATCATTTGTGTGTCCTTAAATACAATTTGGGGGTCTCAAGGTAATGTTGTGATAGGAAATAGTATTTCGTTTGTATTTCAAGGATTATGTGCCTGTTCAGGCACAAAGATATATTCGAATAAGATTAGATTCATAGGCTTAAATGGTCTTGAACCTTCTGGTTTCTGTGATATACGTGGGAATACCATTGCATTCTGCAGGTTACATGGAATCGAAATAGGAGGTGGCACCAACATCACACTTCAGTTCAATACATTTATAGGAAATACAAATGCAATTCTCCTGTTTGGCGACCAAGTGAATGTTACTTCGAATAATTTCATATTAAATATTCACAACGTTTTGATTAATTCTGTGGGTCAGTATTATTTCGATGGGAATTTTTGGAATCGACCGATGAGTCATCCAAAAGTCATTATCGACTTGAAAAAGGTAGTTATACGTGAACCTGGAACAAACGGTAAATGGGACCCAGGATTAACTATTTTATTTCCAAAATTACTATTTGATTTAAATCCTGCACAAGAACCCTATGACATCCCAGGAATGACATGAAAACCCTCTGAAATTGTTGGTTTTAACAGGAGTAATTATTATCCTCTGTTTAGATTTTACCGGTAATCATGGGTTCAAATCCCTTCCCCTGCATATTTTTCCTTCATTTTAAAGGAGAAACCAAAGATTTTAAATAGCGAGGGATACTTTTTTTTCGTTAGTGGAGGAATATTGATGAAAAGGAAATGGTTTGGCAATTGGAATCATTCCTTTGTTCGTTGGAACCTATATCGTTCCAGCGACATCCCAATTCCTCATAACACTCATATTCGTCACAATCGATTTTTGTACATATATAAAAAAAGACATTTATATCCTTCGAAACGAACAAAAATATGAAAGTAAATGTTAAATTATACCAATGAAATAGATGCTTCATGGAGGAAACATAATATGAAAAAAATTACATCTATAATCTGCTGTTTTTTAGTGGTAGGAATAATACCACAAATTGTCAACGCTGGTGACCCAACCAACCCAGAAATTACTGACACTAAAAACGATGTTCTCTTATTTGGACAATTTTTACTACCTATTGCGAATAGAATGTTAAAGCATATTGATATGCTTTCAGCATGGTTCTCTGAAAAATCGGATGAACCAAACTTCTTATACGTAACGTTACAACTCCAAGATGTTAAAAAAATACGACTGATGGGATTATATATGGTTGATTGGCACTATGAAGGGATTGAATATGCGATTATCACACTTTTCGAACATGGAAAAGAGAATATGACGGCTGTTCAAATCCAAGGGACTGAGAATATCCCTCTGGAAGATTCCTGTCTCATCGATGAGGAAGAAAACACAATGACGTGGGCTATACCAAAAGAAGCAATTGGGGATGTAACAGCAGGTGATATCTTAAGCACACCTCTAGCAGCCGCAGGATTACGTTTTTGCTCGAAGATATTGGCAAATATAATGATGAAACGATTTGGCTGTAATGCTATCGGAATCGACATCTCGGAAGAAGGAAAAGACTACGTCATCCTCTACTAAGTCTTCCTTTTTTTAATTTTTTCTTCAACCTAAAAAAAAAACGAATCTTTGGAGATTTCAGAATTGAGCCTACAGAAGGAAGAGAGCACAGACCCCCAAAGTTACTCCAATTGCGTCGTTTCTTTGGTTCGCCTCAACTAGCATCCTGCACAAGAACCCTATGACCTCCCAGGGATGATTTGAAAAACCTCCGAAATTGTAGGTTTTAACAGGAGTAATTATTATCCTCTGTTTAGATTTTACCGGTAATCATGGGTTCAAATCCCTTCCCCTGCACTTTATTTATAGGAACGCATTTGAAAGGGTTTCCCATGCCCTGGATACACCATGTTTATATCAAAACTTTTTACTTTCTCGATGCTTCCATTTAAATCATTCATATTATCCACCAAGGAGTTTGATACAGGTTTCTTTCGATTCGTGAATAAATCACCACAGAAGAGATTTTTATTAGATGTTAATATTCCAATAGACCCCTTTGAATGGCCAGGAAGATAAATGATTTTTGCATTCAATCCATATTGAGATAAATCTGATTGTTCATCAAGTTCGATATCGGGTTTAAATTGTTCTATGTTGAATGTTAAATTTATTATTTTTTTAATTACTTTATTTCCTGTTTGTCTATTCCAAAACATATCCCCATATTCAACCATTCCGATATCGTATTTATGCATAGCAATTTTTGTATGATATTTTTCACGAAAATACACACAATTTCCCGTATGGTCAAAATCCCCATGGGTTAAAATTATTAAATCGAGATTCCCTTGTTTACAACCTGCACGTATAAGTTCTTGCTCGAGTTTTTTCCGTTTCGATTTCCTTCCTGTATCAATGAGAACATAACCCTTTTCAGTCCTTAGAAGGTAACAATTGCAATTAAATCCACCCAGAACAATGGAAGTAATATCTTTAATCATACAGTTAAATTTTAAAATTTGTTTAAATAATTTTCTACCTTTTTGCAGATATTTTATTCTTCAAATCCCTTCCCCTGAATAATTTTTCCATTCTATGGTTTTTTGTGTGAATCAACCTGTTAGAAGTACGAAAGGACCTATTGTATACCCCGATTTTGAATACGTCATATTTCCAATCACAACAATAATACTAATGAGTGTTATCGGATGGAAATCTAAGCGGAAAGGATGATAATGACTAATAGTTGTGCCATTTGGTAAAGAGAAATGTCCCGTCATAAAATCAACTTCTTTTCCAGATACGGTGGTTTCATTGGAATAAAAAACACCGGTGATATATGTGTCACCAATATTCTCAACGGTCACATGCCAACCAAAGCCAAATTTCCCCTCATGTAAAGGAAAAAACCCGGCTCCTACATACAAATTATAATTCTCACCCGATGATGTGGAAATTGGCAGCATCGGTGTAGATAAAGCCGATTGGTTTTTCGCTAAGGCAGGGATGCTTGAACCAATAAACAGCAGGATAATGCCAACGGCTATAATTTTTTTCATATTTTTTCCTCCTTTATCAGTATTTTATAACAATGTTCTCCTATAAATAGGTTATTTACTCATTTATTAATCAGAGAATCATTCCAGGGTTCAAATCTTTTCCTCCCAACTCTTTTGATGTCAACAGGAGAAATTGATAATTTTTACCGGTAATCATGGGTTCAAATCCCTTCCCCTGCATACTTTTTCCTCCTGTAAAAGAGAGAATTCCAACCCTGTTCGCCAACATATAATATAACGAGGATAAGTCTTTTTTCTGTTTTTTCTAAGCTCTATATATTTTTATTACATCATCCGCTTTGTTTTTTTTAAAATTTTTTATAGAGTACGCTTGTTTTATAGAAAACTATAAATGCTCATACAAAATGTATTTTCTCAAGGTGATGTAGGAGAAAGGGGAAGATGAGACTCGTCGTTACCGAGAATTGGGATGATACGTTGTTTTATTTGGCGACATTGTCAGTTGTGTTTGTGAGTGGTTTCTTCATTCGTCTTGTCGCTGGATAAGAAACCGTATTTTTCTCCCTTTTTTTTTCTTATACTGTGTTATAGGTTGACTGGGGAAGAGAGGGGAGGTGATGAAAATGATACAGTGGGAAAATAAGGTTTTTCTTCCCCATGTCACTCCATGAAGTTTCAACAGGGAAAAAAATATAATATATAAATTTTTTTATAGAATGAGAAAAATTAATTTTTTTATGAAGGCATTTAGTTAAAACTGAAATTCTTCGCGATAGATCTTCTTGAAAATGAACCGTCGCACTGTCCTTAGGTCAGAATCTAGGTAGATAGCCCCGATTAACGCCTCCAACGCATTGGCAAGGTTCGTACGATTTTTTGCCCCCTCCTGTTTAGACTCTCCTTTTCCAAGCAGTAAATACGAACCAATATTCAACCTACCAGCGACATCAGCAAGGACATTGTTGTTCACCCCAAGAGCACGTCTGCGCGTCAACTCACCCTCAGAAAAAAACTGGTTCGTCTGATAGAGCTTCTCAGCAATGACAAAGTTCAGAACACTATCCCCGAGGAACTCCAACCGCTCGTTGTACTCCACGGGCGTCTGCGCCTCAAAGGCATAGGTCTTATGGGTCAAGGCTGTCGTCAGCAGCTGTCTATCGTTGAAGGTATATCCAATGTCTTCTTCCAAAGATTCGAGGTTATGTTTCTTCATATTCATTCCTATCTCCTCTGACTTTTTTTTTTTTAGTTCTTTTGTGTAGCGATCTGCACATACTCATCAAGGGACTGCGCGATAGCTGGGTCATCAAAGGCGTTGATGAACGCTTCTTTGGAATGAAACGGTCTTTTCGCTAAAATCCTTATCACCCGTTTGACTCCCACCCCCGGGATCGCCTCAAGGGTCTCCCGAGGTGCTCTGTTCACATCAAGAGGGAACGGTATTGCGGTTAGCGACCGATACCCGTAGTTTACGATTTTAACGTCATAGAACTGATGCAAAGGATAGACCCCCGGGATGCCAATCAGCAACGGGTAGCTTCCCAGCTGTCGGCCGAACGTCAACTTTCCCTCATAGAGCTCCGCAAAAACATTCGTAAGAAGGGTCCCTTGAGGCACCAACCGCTGCAGCAAGGGTCGTTCGATGGTCTCTCGGACCTTCCGTTTGAACCGTTGGAAATCAGCCTTATGCTTCCGTATGTTTTTCTCACCGACCGTCCCCATCCGCGTCCCTGGAATCGGGATGACCTGCCTAAGATTAATACGACGCAACAGAAGATTGTTCTCTGCGACTTTTTTAAGGAATTCATAATCAAGAGCAAAGGTGTTTTTTGTCTCCCCCTCAAGACCAAACACGAAATTCAACCCAGGGAGCAGTTCTGGCAGCCCATTTTTTCCCCTCTGGGCACCCACCTCATTAAACAATCGTATAACGGAAAACACCTCTTCGGCTGTTGCCTTGAGGTTGTTGTTTTTGATGACCACGGGATCGACGCTCTCCACGCCAAGAGCTGCGACATCACCAGCGGTATGATACCTGATGATACTTTTTGCTATCCGTCGGCATTCCTCCGGGTACCGTGCGATGACCCCGGGATTCGCATTGTCGATATGCAATGTTTTCAAATCCGGTGCAACAGAGCGTATCCCATGGAACAACTGTTCAAGAGCCTCCGGGTTAGGTTTAGGGAACTCTTGTTCATCTGCGCCAAAGGCTTGATAGGAGAAGATGCAGGGTTGACTGCCGATACGGAAATGACGCACCCCCGCAGCGTACAAAGCAGCTATCTCCCCACAGATTTCCGCCACAGCCCGGAAACGGGGTCTTCCTTTGGAAGGCTCGCTACAAAACGAACATCCCCCGGTAATGCTCCGTGAACATCCACGGTACGTCTCGATTTCCGTTATCAGATACTTAGGGAAAAACGGATGCTGAGAGACGATCGCTGCGCCACGGACTGCAAAATCTTTAATCATTGACTGGCTTTCTCTACAGATCGAAGGGTCTATTTCTTCATACCTGAGGTTGTTTTTTATCAGTTCGGAGACAACGATTTCACCATCACCATCTGCGATGACGTCGAAGACATGTCTAACGACAGTTATGTCCGTCACCTGCTTTCCACCGGACATCCCAAACCCGTACCTGGCTGCAGGGCCACACAGCACTTTCACTGGTTTTGTCACCTGACTGAGATACAACACCAGCTCATGGGGACTGACCGGGAACCCGGAGAGATATCGCCCTGGCACCGACATGCCTGCGATGACGATGAGGATATCGGATGTTTCTATTCGTTGAAACAGAGACCTGTCGTTTCTGAGTTGATCAATAGTGACATACTCCACAACAGCGTGTGGATCGAAATCCCAGACCGCGCCTGCGATGTAGCGAGGATACGGACTGATGTAAGGTGGGACACCAAGACAGGTCGGTTCGTCGACATACCCATCAAGAATACAGACATGAAGCATCTATGTGTTGAACCTTCCTCATCTTTAAAAAACTTCCTTTTTCGCAACCTGGATGATTCTGAACATAAAAAGGAATTACAGGAAGTCAATCAATCGTTCTTTCTCAGGGTTCAAGATGTAGTGTTTTCTGACATACATAAGCGTCTCAAGAATCGTGTTTTTCTCTATTATCCCTGGATGAAACTCGACTAATATATCAGCAAACTTTTTCGCATGGATGATGTCCTTGGCAGTGAACGTCAACACCCAGTCATAATCCCCATGCACATAGGAGCTGCTCTCAATCGTAATACCTAATTTTGCGGCAGATTCCTCCAATTTTCTTGAAACGATCTTATCGATTGTTTTTTGTTCGAGCTGTTTCATCGTCCGTTTCACCAACAACATGAAATGTTTCAACCCTGCTTTCTCCTCATCAAAAACCGCGGTGTACCCCCAGATAAGCCCATTGGTCTCCAATCGTTTGATGATACGCCATGTCTTTTGTTTTGAGAAACCACAGTGCTCTGCGATGGTTTCAATGTTCTTGTTTGCGTTTTTCACCAGCTCAGCAAGCACTTTTGTTTCTTCCTGACTTATCTGTTCATTACTGTTTTTTGACATTTTTTCCTCCAGATTGTCGTTTTATAATAGTCCTCTCTTTAATAAAGTATCTATTGTAACAAAAAAAATTCTGTACAAGCGATTCAGCCTCAGATGAGTAAGAGAATCAACCAAACAGCCATTCCCGAACTCCTGATGGATGGCGGGGCAACCCTGTAACCTCTTATACAGATAACTTTATACCAACAATCAATATTCCGCGTGAAAGACGGGTGAAGAACCATGATAAGCGCATACATCCTTATCACCATCCTACCAGGCAAAACAGACAAAGCGATAAAGGAAATGCGACAGCTTGACAATGTCGCAAAAATCTCAGTTATCGCTGGGGAATACGACATCGTCGTACGAGCCCAGGTGAAAAACCTCGAAGAACTGTTAAACGTCACAGACAAGATCCAGATGATCGATGGAGTCACAAAGACCACCACCCAAATCATAGAAAAAGAAATCAGCCTACAATAATGAGACGAAAACATGATCATTAGGAAAAAATACCTCTTCTATATCCTGGCGATCACGTCGTCGTTCATTGCCGCGGGAGTCACCGCAATCGATAGCTATGTCGGTGGTGAGCCTGCATTCAAATACGACCCCTGGTCGTTCGCATTTGCACTTTTTTTCATTGGTACGGTCATCACCCTTCTCATAACACTTGTCTTGTCACTCAAAATCAGAGGAGAAAGCCTCGGGGCACGAATCCTGGATCCCTCCTTTAAACGCATCCGTATGTTGAAGAAAAGCGAGGTGAAATACCATCTCATCGCAGGACTGATGAACGCCATCAACACGGTAGGATACTGCGCGATCGTCTCAACGGTGCAGGACCCAAGCGTGATCCTGTCGTTCTCCCAGATCGTCATCCTGTATCTGCTCCTCATGGAATCCATCACAGAAAAAGACGTACCAACGTTGGTAGAGATTCAATCCTCCGTCATCGTCACCTTCGGAGCGATTCTGGCGTCTATCAGCTTGACAGGGGAATTCCAGCTCCTGCCAATCATTCTTGTCTTTATCGTCGTCAATCCAACCTGGGCGGTCTTCTCCATTTACCAGAGAAAATTAAAGATACTAAAAATACAGAACAGACCAAATGATTCTATCAACATCCGTTTCTGGAGCGTTGTGTTCTCCTGCCTCTTCACTGCCATCATCTTATTCTTCTTTGATCTTTTCACCAATGGTAATCACCTCATCGCAGGGGTTACAACCTCCATCGACCCTCACTATTTCTTCCTGCTTGCCTTGACAATGGGTATAACGTTCTTCTCCTACGTTCTGTATATCCGTTCCCTCGGTATGGGAAAAGCAAGTGTCAATAACGCGATTCGTGCATCCACCATCATCTTTGCTATCCCCTTCTCCATCATCCTTCTCCAGATGGGTGTCATCACGGAATTTTCTACAGACCCGGTGATGCTTCTCATTAAGGTCATTGGGCTGGTCCTGATCATCATGGGCATCATCTCCTTTGCACTCACCGTGGTGAAATCATATATCTTCATCACCGTCAAACCAGGGACCCCTATCCGTGAGACGCTGCAGAAACTCTGGGACATCAGAGGGGTCTCCCATGTATCCGTTACCTCAGGGAGATACGATTTCATCGTGAAGGTCTCGACTCGTACCCTGCTGAAAGGGTACGAGCGCATCATCCGAAAACTCGACGAGATCGACGCGATAAAAAAATACCATTGGGAATCCGTGCTCAAAGACTGGGAGAAGATCTAAGTCGACCAGAAACTCTTTTATCATTTTACTTGTTCTCAGACAGGGTATCAAATATGATGGACAAACGATTAGAAAAACTAGCAACCATCCTTGTTAAATATTCATTAGAGCTGAAGAAGAACGATTTATTCAGAATCTCAGGAGGTCATCTTGCAGCTCCGTTAATCAAGGAAGTCTACAAGCAAGCGGTGATGATCGGTGCGCATCCCTTCACCAATATCGGTATCGATGGCCTTGCAGAGATTTACTACAAGCACTCCTCTGAACAACAACTCAAGTACGTCTCCCCACTGAGCAAATTCGAAATCGAACGCATCAATGCCAGCTTGGCCATCATTAGCCCGGAGAATACACGGAACATGACCAACATCGACCCAAAGAAACAAGCGATCAGCAGCGCTGCCCATGAGCAAATCCATCGGACATTCCTTGAGCGAGCAGCAAAAAAGGACCTCCGTTGGTGCGTCACCCAGTATCCAACTCAATCCTCAGCACAAGACGCTGAGATGTCCCTTGCCGAGTATGAGGAATTTGTTTTCAACGCTGCCCATGTCCAGGCCAAAGACCCCATCAAATACTGGAAAGACGTCCATAAGCAGCAGGAGAAGATTCGAAGGCTGCTTAGTACGAAAAAAAACCTCCATATCATCGCAAAGGACACTGACCTGAAAGTCTCCGTGGCAGAGCGGACCTGGATAAACTGCTCAGGGAAAGAGAATTTCCCTGATGGAGAGGTGTTTACTGGTCCGGTCGAGAACTCTGCAGAGGGATACATCAGCTATTCATTCCCCGGATCATACAGCGGTCGTGAGGTCAACGACATTCAACTCTGCTTCAAGAAAGGCGCTGTGGTAAAGGCAACTGCATCAAAGGGGGAATCCTTCCTTCGTACCATGCTTGCCATGGACCCAGGTGCGAAACGATTAGGGGAGTTTGCGTTTGGCACGAACTACGGGGTGAAGAATTACACGAAGAACACCTTGTTTGATGAAAAGATAGGCGGCACCATCCACCTTGCAGTCGGAGCGGGATACCCGGAGACAAAAAGTAAAAATAAGTCCAGCCTGCATTGGGACATGGTTTGCGACCTGCGGAAAAACGGGGAAGTCTACGCGGATAACGAGCTGATTTACAAGAACGGACGATTTTTAGATCTATAAAAGCCCCTGTGTTCCACTGATTATTCAGAAAATATTTAAATAGAATATTTATATAACATAGTTAAAGATAAAATAACGGAGTCGGAGGAATATCATGAACAATATACTGGTAAAAAAACACATCAGTCAGGTTGTAATCGTTTTTGTTATCGCAAGTCTCAGCATCATCCCTGCATCAGCGACCATGATGTATAGCACAGAACCAGCAAGCTATGGAGGCGTAACCATCTATGTTGATGATGACAACACCGACGGACCCTGGGACGGTACCATGGACTATCCCTATCAATTCATCCAAGATGGAATTGATCATGCCAGTGATGGTGATACCGTCTATGTCTTCCATGGGTATTATCGAGAGAATATTGTTGTCAGTAAATCTATTGAACTTCTTGGTGAGGATAGATGCGCATCCATCGTTGGATACAGCTATAGCGGGACCATCGTACAAATTGTTGCAGATAACGTAACCATCAGTGGGTTTTCAATATCCGATTGTGGAAGCGCGCCGAATAACGCAGGAGTCATGGTTCACACCTCAAATAATGTCATCACAAACAACAATTTCCGAAATAATGATAACTACGGGCTGTACGTCAATGGGGCGAACAACCAAATCTATCACAACAACTTCATGAAAAACGCCTATCAAGCAGTTGATATCACCGCAAGCAGTAGTTGGGATGCAGGATACCCTGAAGGAGGTAACTACTGGGATGATTACAACGGAACAGATAACGATGAGGACGGTATTGGAGAGATCCCGTATCCTACGGGAAACTGCTCTCAGGATTCCTACCCGCTCATCCACCCCTATGGCTCCATCTACAACACCGATAACGAGGAGATTTTTTTAACAATCCAGAAAGCGATCGATGATGATGACACCCAGGATGGTCATGGGATTAGCGTTTCACATGGTATCTATTTAGAACATCTCTTGATTTCCAAGTCAATCCTGCTCTGGGGCGGGGGTCATTCCTCTGAGACGATCATTGACGGAAGATTCAGTGGCGATGTGATAACCATCTGTGCTGATGATGTCTCAATCGAAGGATTTATGATTCGACACAGCGGCACCATGGAACAAAACGCTGGCATTGTTGTACAGGGAAATACTTGTTCTCTCCTGTATAATATTATAAATAAAAACTTCCACGGCATCATGCTGAAACAGAATATGCAAGATACCACCATTGCGAACAATCAAATCACGGATAATGGATGGAACGGCATTGTCCTGAAACCCGGATGTATCAACAGCAACATTATCGAGAATACCATTGCCAATAACTTCTACGCGGGTCTTGGGATTTCTGATGCATCAAACAATTGTATCTACCACAATACGTTCCAATCAAACCGCCATCACGCCTATGACACTGGAAACAACATCTGGGATGACGGGTATCCCTCCGGGGGTAACTACTGGGATGATTACACGGGTTCTGATGAGGACGGGGATGGTCTTGGTGATACACCCTATGCAATCCCTGATGGGATCAATACAGACCGCTACCCGCTAATGGCGCCGTACACCAGCGAAGATACCATTCCGCCGGTAGTGACAATCGTCTCACCAACAAACGGATTGTATATCGGAAACCTCCGTTTCATGCCCTGGTTGTTCCGACAAGGCATCCTGCTTTTCGGCCCTGTCACCATTGATGTCGAAGCATCAGATGCCCACTCCGGTATCGCCCGAGTCGAGTTCCTCATCGATGACGCCAACGAACCCTTGTTCACCGATACCCAGGAGCCCTACAGCTGGAGATGGACAAAAGCTTCGCTCTTATTCCACAAACATACCATCATCGTCATCGCCTACGATAACGCCGGGAACCCGAATTTTGACATGCTCGAGGTCCGTCGATATCTCTAAAAAACCAAGAGTAAGGCAGTATCATAAAAGACAAATGCCTCCTTTCTATTCTGATGTACAATGAAACTGCTCTGTGACCACATGCTTGGTTCCCTTGCGAAGTGGCTTCGGATTTTCGGATTTGATACGACATATCCAGATGCCATGACCACAGATGATTCTATCCTGCAGACTGCAAAAGAGGAGAACCGCCTTCTTATCTCGCGCGATAAACAACTGATACAACGAGGCAAGAAAGCAAAGCTCCCCGTCCTAGAAATACAGACGACCTGTCTTTCTGAACAAGTAGCACAGGTTCTCTTGCATATAACGGTAGATGAAACGACAATTCTGTCCCGCTGTACCCTGTGCAACACCCCTCTTCGCACCGTTGAAAAAAAAGGACTTGAACCGTATATCCCTGAAAAGGTATTCAGAACAAGGGACACGTTCTGGTACTGCCCAACCTGCAAGAAATACTACTGGATGGGAACACATTATGAGAACATGAGAGAAAAAATAAACCACCATCTTTCAAAAGACTTCTCATAGACTCAGAACATATGTACGATTTGAGCATGCGGGATCCCCTTGATTTTGAGGATGCAGCTGGGATCCACCAACCCAAGGCTGATCGCACAGGCAACCGTCTCTTTGCCTACCAGGTTAGCGATGGTTGCATCAAGAAGGAATTTCTCCAAGGTTTTCTTATCGATCCGCTCGCCGTCATAGAAGTGCTTTGCGACATCGATTTGTAATTTTCCTTTCCGGAATTTCTTGCCTAGGAGATGCTCATCACAAGCGCTGATGACAACGTCATCACCCTGTCGATAGACCTTGACACTGATCATACTTGTACAGTTCCCCTTTGTTCACTGTCGTTATATCTCTATTAGGGTTTTCTATTTTATATAAATTTCGAAAAAAGATTGCAGGAAAAAGATCTTTTACCGGGGTTGGAATTCCATACCATCCACTTAAAAAAAGAGTAGAATAAAAAGCCCGATTACTAGAAGTGAACACCCAATGCATCCTTCAATGATTTTGTTTTTCACAGAAGAAGATACATTTCGTTTTATAAGGTTTGGACAGAAAATACTGGTGTTATCTTTTCTCCGCAGGATTGTTTTCATACAGGTTCCTCAACACGTTCTTTTGTCTGTCGCGTTATAAAGGACTTGTTGTACAATCCATACCGATTTTCCATCACTACTGCATTTTCCACCAACATACGTAAGAAAAAAAGAACTGGAAACCCTACTTGGTATTATTTCCTTAAAAAAAAATCGTTAACATTTTTTAGAGGACTTTCTACCGGCTTACCTCGATTTCTTCGAGTTCCTTGACCTTGGTCTCATAGGGATGGAACAAGACCACAATAACGATGGCAAGGATCATCAGCAGTCCCCCCACGACCCAGAACCATTCCATCGTAGGGTTTGATTCCAACATTACCGCGGCGATCACCGGTCCGACTACATACGAGATACGTGCCACGGTCGTTGTCCAGCCAAGACAGGCTCCTCTCCGCTCTGTTGGGAATATCTCTGGAATATACACGATGACCCATGCATAAGCAAATGCGATGAAAAATCCTGTCAGAGCACCCCAAACAGGCAGTAACGGCACTGGTCCAAACGACATGAGAAACAAGGAGACAGCAAACCCTGCTGCTCCGATGATAAACCCGATTTTTCTGCCTATTTTGTCCATGACATATCCGCTGACGACCCCACCGATGATCATCATGATGCCTGAGGCAAGAAAGACCATGAGCCATTCGCTGCGAGCATACCCATGAATTTCCATGAAATAATACCCCATCCAGCGGATTATAAGTAGAGAATTAATCAACCAGCATAGCCAAATAACCGCAGAGAAAAAGATATATTTTATGTCACCTCGATTGATTGATCCAAGTCCAAAGAAATGCTTTTTTAATTTCCCTGACCTGCGTTCCTTTTTGATTTCCTCGTACCGTCCGGTTTCCTTCATGAACACCCAGAGAATAAGCACGGGTATCATGAAAAAAAACATAATCCCATACATCCACTTCCATCCGAGTGTCGGAATAACATAGAGCGGTATGATGGCTGAGAGGGGAAACAACCCTATCACATACACAATGGAGGTAAGCTCCGCGCGTTTTTTTGCTGGCGATTCTTCACTAATAGGAATCGTCCACATATTTGAAACAGTTGTAAAGGTCACGATCGCGTAAAAGACCATGAAGAGATGAAACGTTGGGGTGAAAAAGACAATAGAAAGTGATGACAACCCCATGATCAGGACAAGAACAAGGATCGAGAATTTTCTCCCGATAATATCAACGAGTCCATTAAGGGCGAAAATGAAAAACGTAGGAATCAAATAGAGCGCTTCCCACCATGAGAACTGCGAAGCGCTCATTGAATACTCATCAAGAATAGAGTTCATGTAGGTGATGGGAACCATGGAGAGATACTGATCCATGATTGCGACAATTCCCATAAAAAAAACCAGGTAGATGATATACCGTCTCGATCGGGGTTTTAGAAAGACACTTGGCTGTGTCTGCTCGGTGGTTTGCATAACGTTCATTCCCCAAAAACGATTTGATTTTTCTTCGTAAGCTCGACCGTTGGCCCCTTCGGCCCCAGCTTCTTACGTGCCATCGCATCATAGGCTTCTTGCCCACCGGCATCCGTAATGATCTTTTTGCCCATCGTATTCTGATGCTGGATGCTGATGTTGACCCGCTCCATCGAACCAGGGGCTATCCGTTTCAGCAGTTTCGTTGCACCGCCCAACCCATAGGGCATCGACTCCATATACATGGTCGTCCCCGGAATAGCAAAGAACCAAATACCTAACGAATCCTCCCCGAACTTCGTAATGGGGATCCCTGCTGCTGCTTGCCGCTCCGCGGTCGGACCGACATGAGCAACGACCCATCTGCCGTCGATGAACGCCTCTCCTTCACCCTCTATCATGAAATACCCCATCGAGTCATACCATTTTTTGACCAAAGGATCGGCTCCGACGAGCACATCATACCATGCTTTGATCATGTTCATCGCAAACATCTTATAGCGTGCTTTTATCCCAGCTGCACGACACAACGCGATGAACACGGTAATCAAATGAAAACAGGTTCCTGTACCCCGCGTAATAGTCTCTTCCACAGGATTCATTGTGCAGATTTCCAAATCAAGGTTTTCCTTCGTAAACTCAAATGCAGCCTTCGCAAACTCATAATCAGATTTCTGAAAGGCGCCTAGGTGATGTGCTAACGCGACAACCTCGGGTGCACACGGGTTACAAAACAGCGTCGGTCTAAGGTACCTCTCCTCGGTTACACCACATCGCATCCCTTCTTCATACACGGGTAACTCGTAGAGTCGTTTCGATCGGATGTATCGCTCCGCGGAGCCATGGATCGTCCGAAGTTTTTTCAGATCACCCGGGGACGTCAGTAACACCTTGGTTAAGGAAAAACCACCACCAATCATGAGCTTGAGATAGGTTTTTTGTGGGAAATATCCCTTGTCTTTTATCTCTCTAAGACCGACCATGCTAATCCGTCCATGAAGTAATAGGAGCATATTATCTTTTCTGAATGGGTTTTTTAACAAGAAGATATTGTCCCTTTCCATGCAGGCTCTGGTAACCGGTGGAACAGGCTTTATCGGCAGTCACCTCACCGATGAGCTCATAGAACAGGGATATAAAGTGCGGGTTATGCGACGAACCACAAGCACTACGAAAGCACTCATAGGAAAAAAAGCTTCTTTTGCTCTCGGTGATCTCACGGACCCGGAATCCCTGGTCCGTGCATGTGAACATGTTGATGTGGTGTTTCACGTTGCTGCTCTCCCACGGGATTGGGGCCCGAAGAAAACATTTTTTGACATCAATGTCGATGGAACGAAAAACCTTCTTGACGCATGCGTTAAGAACAAAGTCCCGCGGTTCGTATTCATGAGCTCGGCTGCAGTGTACGGATTCCCAAAAACAACCATGCCAATCACAGAAGAGTATCAGAAAAAACCAACCGCGAAATATGGTGAATCAAAACTCATAGCTGAACAAATGGTCTGGGCGTATGCAAAGAAATATGACATGGCGGTTTCAGCGATTCGATCACCACTGGTGGTCGGTCCCCGTGATTCTTTAATCACCCCTTTCCTGGTTCAAGCACTCAAACAAGGAAGATTATTCTATATCGGAAACGGACAACAGCAGATCTCCATCTCCGATGGCCGTGATGTCGCCTCTTGTCTGCGTCTCTCTAGTGAAACCGACAATGCAGCTGGTCAGGTATATAATGTGAAGAGCTTTGATAGCACCCCAAAACAATTAATCGAGACACTTGCAGAAAAAATTCATGTCCCTGCCCCCAAGACACACCGATCCTACCTCCAAGCATACCTCGTTGCAAGCCTCATTGAAGTTGTGTGGGTCCTTCGCAGGAAACAAAACCCTCCGTTCACCCGTCATAAGGTAAAAGTCCTTGGACACGCACGTCGGCTTGATATCACAAAAGCAGAACGTGAGCTGCACTATAAACCGCGGTATACCCTGACTTCGACGATCGATGATCTCGTCGGATGGTATCAACAAAAAGAAGATGTCATCGGATAACCAGGATAGCAACGATGAAGATAGTCGTAACAATGTTATTTAACAAATATATACTGAACATTCCTTTTCCGATTCTCTCTTCTTTTGGCAGATGACGTTGGTTTGCCCACAGGGCACCCCATCCAAGCAGCCACATGCCAAACACACCGGTCAACAGTAGATACAGGGTCATCAGAATAATCGGTTTTTCAATGACCATCAAGGGAAGACTGACAACAAGCAGATAAAGGACGATATACCCCTTGAACCGTTTAAACGAGATTTTTTGCACCCGTGTGCTAATCGGATCAGCCCATGCCTTAATCATCCTGGGCACCGCGTCCATCCCTGCATAAATCGTTCCGCCGATAACCACCAGCACAGCCAAAGGATACAGATACACACCGATGAAGGGATTGATCGTCGCGTAAATCTCACGCTGTGCTGAGATAAGGTCGACGCCGTTGGGAACAATTTGTTTCTGACCAAGGATCACAGCACCAGCAACCATGAATGCAATCGTAAAAATCGCGACAACCAGAAGTGAGAGGAACAAATCTACTTTCATACCGGTCAACGCCTCTGATTTCAGAGAAATTTTTTTCTCATTTGTCTTTTGCCTCCACCAGGCGATGTACGCAGTGAAATCCGAGTACACCCCATTCATCGTGCCATACACCGCTGCCATCTGAAGTAAAATTGGTACTGCAATAATATCCTCAGCGGTCACCCAGGTGGCAACACGAGGGACCTGAACCGTCACTAACCCTTGGAAGACAGTCAACCAATCAGGATTAACGACGATGACTGCGACAATCGCACCAATGGCGAGAAACACGGCAAAGACCAGCTGAACTATCTCCATGACCCGCAGCGTACCGAAGAACCCGAAAAAAGCGATCAGAAGCCCAATGCCAACTCCCCAGATAAAATAATTACCGATGTTGGTAAACAACGTAAGCACATTTCCAAGGATTGTCAGAAACGTCGCAATCATAAATGGAAGTAACGCAAACCCTATGATGATGGACACGATATTGATCCAACCCCGAGGACGCACGCGAGCAAACAACGACATGATATGTTCCCCTGAGAGCAACGAATACCGGGTCGCCAAATAAGCGGTCAGACCCTTGGTGATCAAGGCAAACGTGATGACCCATAACGCTGAGTACGCAGGAATCGCCCACGCCCCCACCCGTGGAGCCAACACGATGTTTCCCGCACCAATGGTCATTGATGCGAGGATCGCCCCCGGGCCAAAATATTTCATATACCGCAGATACTGATGTTTCTTCTTCTCCATTTACTTCCCCTCAAAGACAATTTTTTCATGGTTTTTCAGCAGCTCTGTTTTCGTCGTCATCTGAGAGCGTCTCTTCCGAGCCTCTGCGTCATATGCTGCTTCTCCGCCTGCTTGTTCAATTATCTTTTTCCCTTTCTCGATTTGTTCTAAGATCCCAATGTTAATACCAGCCACGGAGTTTGGCACCAACCGCTTCATAAGTAGTTGCGAGGGGATCCCAAGACCCAGTGGGATGGATTCCCTCAAGAAAATCGTCCCTGGGATCGGGAATAACCACAGTCCAGCAGAGTCCTCCCCTAGTTTCGTCACCGGGATCCACGATGCTGCTTGTCGCTGTGGCTCTGCACCAACATCAGCAGTGACCCATCTTCCATTGATGTATGCTTCTCCTTCACCATGCAATAAGAAATGCCCCATCGCGTCATACCACTGTTTCATGAGCGGTGCCCGGTCAAGCGCAGGTCCCATCCAGTTATCTAGCATGGTCAGGGCAAAGAACTTGTAACGTGCCGGTATCCCCGCTGCTCGGCAGAGGGCGATAAAGACAGAGATCTTATGCAGACAGGTCCCTGTGCCTCGACGGAGCACTTCATCGACGTCATCCAATGGAACCATTTCAAGGATAATTTTCCTTTTTGCAAACTCAAAGACAGCATCAGCATACTCCTGATCTGTTTTTTTATACGCGCCAAGCTCGTGGGCTACAGCGATTATCTCTGAAGCTCGACAGTTACAAAACAACGTAGGTCTGAGGTACTTCTCTTCCGAATGATTTTTCTTCATTTCTGCTGTAAGAGTCGGCAGGGTATAGGTTGGTGATGGCCGGGTGTAAATGTTTTTTTCCTGGTTCTTGAGCATTTTGAGTGTCCCCAGGTTCATCAACAACATTTTTAGAAGAAAAAATACGCCTCCGACGTTCATCTGAATCATATGACGTGGAGGAATCATTTCTTTTTTTTTGATTTCCCAGGGTGTCAGCATGTTATTTCGTATCCTTCCCAAGATCAGCAGAAAGCATCCTGCGTAACTCCTCGGCACATCCACGGATCTCCTCGCCAGCAGCCCGTTTCACCTCTGGCTCAAGGACCGGCCCTGGACGGTCGCATACAGGGCAGTGCTCCAGCATGCGGACCTTATCACCAGAGATGATGAAACCAGGGTAGCTGTACGCAGCAGCGTCAAGGAACGCAAAGCGTCCCCATTCCCCGTACCCCACTGGTTTATACTCCGAATCTAGCACAAGGGGTTTATAATATGAATATGGTGCATGCAGGTAATGACCTTCCGGACAGTGAACCATCCAACCATTTCCCTCAACCATGCCGTAGATATCCAGACAAAATTTCTCAGGGATGCCCAGGACTTTCTCGACCTGCTTGCGGAATTCTGCGACGGGTACCCGAGAACCTTCATAAGCCTTCCAGCCGCCACCTGTACCGACACCACCACGTTCACCAAAATCAAAGCTTTTCCCTTCTTTTTGGAGTTTTTTCATCACAAAAGACAAGATGAAGGGAGCGCCGACCAACGCGATTCTCTCGGTGGTTTTCTCATGATGCTCCAGCCATTTGATGATCTCGTTAATCATTTTTTCCGATTCACGTTTCGCGAAATATTTCACAATCTTGGTCTTTACTCCTTTCTGACCGGTCATCGTCATACGGATGAGTTCTGTGGTGATATCACGGTCAATTGCGACCCGTACATCATGGATTGCATCGAAATACACGGTGCAGACTTTTCCAGCGTACACATTGGTTTTCTTTGGGTTGGGCATGAGTAAATAGCCATTCAGTGAATAATCCCAGAGGGGGTAGATCATGGAAATAACGGATTTTGCGATGGCGTACTCTGAGACATTGAATGTCCGTTGGTCCCGTGGGATGAACGTGTGCCGTCCGCTCGTCCCGCTGCTGTAGGCGACAGCCATGCCTGCTTCGTTAAAAGCGTTGATGACCTCATCGTAGGTCGGGTTTGCTTGTTTAATGACGACCCGGGGGAGATCCCCTGTGAATAGGTTGCCGAGCCATAATGCGAAATCTTTTCCGGAGGGATAATCCTTGAAGAAGTTATCGGGGATGAGAGGGATCTTCTCAAGGTCCTCAACGGTCTTAATATTTTCTGGAGAGAAGTTGCGTTCTTTACAGAAAGTATGGTAGACCTTATTGTTGTTATACTGAAGTGCAAAGGTGTATTTCATGGATTTCAACAGCATTTCAGATGCTTCTTTTAACGGGATGCGGAATAGGTCGGGTGGTTTGTATAACGCATCGTCAACTGGTGTCCAAGCTTCTTTTGATGGGAAGTATTTTTGCATATGCCCATCAAAATTCTTCATATACGTTAGATAATCTGGATGATCCATTTTAACAGCTCCTTGTCTTTTTGCTGATATACCTTAAAATAAATGAAGTAGGATTAAACACCCCTGTTTCCATTAGCATATTCATGTGTCACTATTTGTCGCAATTTTAGGTAGTCTCCTGCTTTTATGCACTCTGAGAAACACTACGGTTTTTTATATCTTCCCATACTAGGGAACCTGATACTTTCATTGATCCCCTATGAAAGATTATAACCTCTGAGCGTTCTAGAAGATAGTTGACTATGCAAAGGACTGGTGTCGCTACTCTTCCACTTCATTCAGGAAAAGCACCTCGGTGGTTGTTCAAAAGGATGGTTGCTCTCTCCAGAGAAATCACCAAAATCATTGTTTATGAATATGGGCCTGATGAGTTCCTCCGCAGGCTTGCTGATCCGTTCTGGTTTCAGGCATTCTGCTGTGTTCTTGGGTATGATTGGCATTCATCAGGGACTACCACAGTCACCTGTGGTGCCTTGAAAGAAGCGTTGAACCATGAGGAGCTCGGGGTGAGGTTGTGTGGTGGGAAGGGGAAAGCGTCGCAAAACACCCTTGCAGAGATAGAGGTATCTGCTGAACATCTCAATCTTTCAGCTTCTCTTGTTGATCGTCTGCAGTATTGTAGCCGTATGGCCGCCAAGATTGATAACACAGCGATACAAGACAGTCATAGACTCTATCATCATGTGTTTCTGTTATCTGAAGATAAGAAATGGGTAGTGATTCAGCAGGGGATGAATAACGATACCGGATACGCCCGTCGGTACCATTGGTTATCGGAGGATGTTAATAATTTTGTTTGTGAGCCTCACACTTCGATCATCGGGGAAGATCGACAAGAAAACGTACTTGACATGACCGCGAAGCAAAGCACCGCCGCTCAGAAAATCTCTGTCGATCTGATCAATGATAATCCAGTGCATCTTAGAGAAGACTGGGCGATTCTTACAAAACATACGAACCAGACAACATTAGATACTTGGTCCAGGCCTCATCAGAGCAATACTCTCTTACCTCGTCTGGATATGCCACGGTCGATTAATTGGGCGAAGATGAAGCAGATTTATGAGATCCATCCAACAAATTATGAGGAGCTTCTCGCGATGAACGGGGTTGGTCCGATGACTATTCGTGCTTTGGCACTTATCTCGGATCTCTTATACGGGGAGAAACCGTCCTGGGCGGATCCGATTCGCTACACATTTGCCCATGGGGGGAAAGACGGTGTACCTCACCCGATTGACCTTCCGACCTACGCAAGATCGATACAAATCCTGGGAGATGCCCTGGAACAAGCAAAAATCGGTAAACGGGAGAAGCTTGACGCGTTGAAACGATTAGGAAATGTCACACCCCTTCTTCCGATTCATCCCATGGTTCTTACTTCGTAATCCTTTTTTTCTGAAGTTACGTCTCTATTTACCACTGAATTCATACATCCGAGCTCATTTTTGGATTGAAAAAAATTCTTCCTATAACAGATATCATCATCGTCATCTATGTTCTCTAGAGGTTTGAATAAGAGAAAATACCATATGTGTTTTCTCTGACCCCTTGTTGAGGTAGATTTATAAGCCCTTTTCTGTATTTTATTATTGTTATTCTCTTTGGGGGATATATCGTGAAAAAGAAATTGGTGAGCCTATTTGCATGTATTTTGTTAATTGGTATAACTTACGGAAGTGTAACAGGAAATCAAGCATACGATCCAGTAAGAGCAGAAACTCTAACATCTGAGACTCTCTGCCATAGTCTTCTAAAAGTGCAGGATGCACCACAGGTTGCTTCTACCTTTATCAAAGAAGGATTCGATGTGTTCGTGAATACTATCACTGATGTTTCTTTTGAATTAGTTGTAAAACCAGGTATCTTTACACAATTACAAACACAAGGATATCACCTTGAGTTACTCTCGCAAGGAAGACCATTTCGTGAGATTCAAGCAGAGCAGATGATCATGGAACCATTACTACCAGCAGGATATATCGATTATCCTGCAATGGTTGATGTGCTATATGCTTATGAAAGTCAGTATCCTTCCATCTGCAAGGTCTATGACCTTACGACATGGTACGGCCTTTCCCCCACGTATGAAGGCAGGCATCTCTATGCCATAAAAATCTCAGATAATGTCGCAACGGATGAGGATGAACCAAATTTCCTCATGGTCGGTGCTCATCATGCCAGAGAAGTCGTCACCCCGGTCATCTGTAACAATTCAATACAACAATTCACAACCCAGTATGGAATCGACTCAGACATCACTGCAGCGGTTGACAATTACGAAATCTGGATATCCCCCATTTGGAATCCAGATGGATATGTCTACATGTTTAACTATGATAACTACTGGCGGAAGAACCGAGCTCCCCCTGATGGTGTGGATTTGAATCGTAATTATCCCTTTGGCTGGAATTCCGCTGGCGGAGGAAGTACGAATCCCTATGATGAAACCTACAAAGGACCCAGTGCAGCCTCTGAACCAGAAACACAGACCATGATGACATTCGGAAACGACCGACATTTTACCAAAGTCCTTGATTACCATTCCTATGGCCGCGAGGTATTGTACGGGTACCTCTCCCTGTCCCATCCTTTTACCAGCTTTCTGCAATCAGAAGGAGTACGTCTTGCGTATGCTGTTGGGTACAGCGGATCGACCCGTCTGGCCAGCGCAGATGGTGAAAACTATCAATGGCATCTGGCCTACAACGGATCGTATGCGAACCTCATCGAAACCCATACTTCCTTCCAGCCAACCTATGCGAGTGCTCTCAGTGAAGCAGCAATGGTCTGGCCAGGAACTATATGGGAATTACAACGGGAAATATCCATTAGCGGTCATGTGACAGATTCTGCAACCGGTGCACCCCTGGTTGCCACGATCACACTTGAAGGAGTCACCTTTACGAACGGGGAGCACTACATGAGTGAACCACGGTTCGGTCGGTATCATTTGTTCCTCCCGCCAGGAACCTACACCGTGAACTTCTCCGCACCTGGGTACGTATCTCAGAATCACCAGGTCACTGTTTCTTTGACAAGCGCGGAAATCCTTGAAGTTCCCCTCACCCGTCCCAATTCACCACCCTGCGCACCGATCATCGACGGCACGACAACTGGTTTTACTGGAAAGCTGTACGAATATTGTTTTTCAACCAACGATCCTGATAACAACGATGTCGAATATTTCGTCAACTGGGGTGACGGGTCAAATTCCTCTTGGATAGGCCCCTTTGAATCTGGGCAGGAGGTTACCGTGGTACGCTACTGGACTGAGGCAGGCACTTTTCAGGTCAAAGTCAAGGCAAGAGATCCTCTTCATGAAGAAAGCACCTGGTCTTCTCCCTTAGATGTGAATATTTTTACTCTCACTCGGTCAACGATGTTTGGTCTTATCAGCGAGAAGAACGAGACAGAGGACTATATCAGTTGCAACGCCAAGTTCCTCGTTATCCTTCCTTCCACGCTGCGTCTGTATCGTTCTGATGAGAGCATCATGATTTCAAAAAGCTCAATGAGGGGGTTCGTCGGAGAACGATTCGTATTTGGAAAGTTTAATGCCGTGGTCCTAACATAAAGCCAAAGAGATATCAACACTTGACCGTCTTGGAAGGAAACAGACTCTAGCACTTCAAACGGTCGGATGTTGATAGATACATCCACTTTCTTTTTTTATAGGAGGACGAAGTGTATTTATATATGGGAATCGTATTATTTTATCTAAGGAGGCTTACGTATTTCATCGAAGATTGTTTCTACTGTTAAAATCCTCTGTATCGCGGGTCTAACGTTTTGTCTTGTTTTCCAAGGGTTGTTTGGTACGGTACGTTTATCACCCGCGATGTCATCCTCAGCACTTCCCCTTGTCTCAAAGATATCAAAGGAAATCGAAATACCACCTGGTTCTGATTACTATCTCCAGTTTCATGCGCAGAACAAAACATTGCAATCAAAAATCATTGATCCAACAACAAGTGGGCTCTCTGAGAACGTTATCGCAGCGATTGTGAAATCACCACGCTGGATCCAGTCAAGACTCACCAGTCAGTTCTATAGCCTTGACGACCCGGAGAGTTATGCAGATGTCTTACGAAATGCAAGTAAAACCTATGCGGATGAGATTGCGTTTTCCATCGCATGCTGCCCGGTCGGCAGGGTTCCTTCCGCTGCTCTTTTGAAAGAAAACGCTGAGTCGTTGTATGAACACGATCTATGGATTGATTATGCTGATATCGTGGACTATGACGATGGTTCGGGGAATTACTTTTCTACCATCAGATATAGGGTTTTAGAAAATGGAACGGGGCACCACTATGAGCTTCCCTCTGAGATCTATTACTGGTATGTGGTGCATCCCAAGATCACCAACGAAGACATCGATGCAGTCTACGGACCATTATGGCGCAACTATCTTTTTGAGCATAATGACCGGGGGTATCCCTTACTTAAAGAGAAACTCTCCACGATCCAGTACCTCTGGGACTGTGAATCGTATTATCAGCCAGGATCTCGTTTATGGAGCCGGTGTATCGAAGAGCATCCGACAGCAATTGAGGCGGTGAGCTATTGGGTCGGTAAAACAGTCCCCTACCCTGCGTTTGGTGATAGACCCGTGCAGGCTAGTGTGATTGCCCATCAGCATAACGGCTGGTGCGGTGAGCTGCAGAAGATAGCAATCGCTGCGCTACGCACAGCACTTGTTCCCTCCATTGCTGCGAGCAACGTTGGGGAAGATCATGTCTGGCGGGAGTTCTATGAACGCGGCTGGCATGAGAACGACAACTGGTGGAGTGACACGGGTGGAGCGGTGGACCAACCTGATGTCTATGCGTACGGATGGGGAAAGAACATGTCAGCGATCTATCAATGGCGTGGTGATGGCACCATTCTTCATGACACCGCACGCTATATCCATGAGGAAGACCGCATCACCGTTGATTTCAGGGTCACCGACCTGTTCAAACAACCAGTTGACGGTGCACGGGTCATTGTCCTGGTGAAAGGATTAAAGGATATCACCTATTATAAGAACCTCGTCTGGGAGAGGATCCAAAGCATCTGGGACAAACTCCCGGAGTTGCTGAAAGGAAGACTTCTCACCGCTCTGTTTGACAGGGTCGAGGAGCGGCTGCATCAGATCCCTGATGTCATCGATGGGGTCACGATCACAACCTGGAATTATACCGATTCGGATGGATGGTGTAGTTTTGAGCTAGGGAAGAACCTTGAGTATGTTTTTTTAATACAGGAAGGGAACTTGAAAAAACCCTGGCAGCTCGCACGACATAACATCCTGCGGAGCCTGAAGACCGGGGTCGATAAACAATTCATCATCACCTTATTTGACGTTTCCCATAAACCTCAACACATCACTAAGGAGACATTACCTTTAGGTGATTGTCAATTTTATCTTCATATGTCATGTGAAGGTTATCAACTGCAGAAACATTTCATTAACGATGGGGTAGGCAGACATGAGTCTAGAGTGGATTTAGAATGCTTTTTTGTTGACCCGGAGAACTTCGAACGCTACAAACAAGGGGAATCATTTGTCTGTTATAATTATATAGATAATCCGGGTGCGACTTTCACCGGCTGGACCATTCCTCAAGATTGGTATGTGGTCTTCCGAAATACGAATCGTCAGACCTATGCCCGTCTTGATGTTACTCTGGAGGTTTCTGTTCAGACCACCACTGATCATGTGCAGATCGTCACCCCGGATACAGTTCTTTTTGACACTCCGATTGTGAATGTTGGTGATACCGTGCTTCTATCTGGAGTTGCCTCGACAGACCTGGTGTTTCTCTGCTTTGATGAGAACCCTGCGGTGATCGAATGCCCTGTGGTGGACGGGGAATGGGGATACGCATGGGACACTTTTGGAGAAACCCTAGGCAGTCATTTGATTACGGCTCTGACACCAGGGAACATCACCGATGAACGATCGATCCTTTTAATAGATGCACTCCCACCACTGCTTTCTGTTGAGACTCCTGCTGAGGGCGCTATTGTTCAGCGGGGTATTCTCTCGATCTCAGGGTACAGCTCAGATAATCTTGGCGTGGACAAGGTCGAGGTTTCCTTGAATAACATCACGAAGACCGCTGTTGGGACGACCACCTGGAACCTTTCTTGGGATCTGAGCCAGTATCCGCTTGGTGATTACGCTTTCTCTGTAAAAGCAGTCGATGCTGCTGGTCTGGTCTATCTTCAAACACGACGGTTCGTTCTTAATGAAAGTGGACAGAGCTGGGGGCCTCAAATCAACGCCATGTCATACACCCCAGTAAATCCTACCAATACAAGTAATGTAATCATCTATGCAAACGTCACGTCGACAAGTCCCTTTGCCATCCGCAACATCACACTCTACTGTGATGATGGGACCGATACGGTATCCTATGAGATGTATCGTTATGGGGATTTCCCGATGCAGCCCCGCCATGTGGAAGACCCTTTGTTCAATGAATCCAACTATCCTCTGTATGGTGTTGAACTCGGTCAATTCCCCTCGGGTCAGACTATCGGGTTCTGGATTGTCGCAACCGACACCGCGGGTAACAGCATTCAATCCGAGGGTGACTCGTTCACCATCTCCTAAAACCTTCTTTCAGATTTTTGATAACTTTTAAAAGAGGATGCGGCATCCCTGGTACTGATTATTTGTTATGGGGAATGAATCATGAGTCCAATCGATAAACCTCGGAAGCGGGTGGATAATCCACCGCAAAATATAAAAAAATCATCACGGAAATGGATGTACATCGCAGTCGTCCTTCTTCTCGTGGTTGTTGCAGTGGTCGCTTATGTTGTTTTTTTGAACACATCAGGGGGCAATGAGAACGGATCTGGTGAGAATCCTATCGCAGTCATTGAGACATCGATGGGTACGATCCGGGTTGAACTATTCAAAGACAAGGTACCAGACACCTGTGATAATTTCATTCGTCTGGCGAACGACGGGTTCTACGATGGTCTTGTCTTCCACCGGGTTATTGATGATTTTATGATACAGGGCGGGGGGTTTTATCCAAATGGGACGCAGAAGATGAGTCCGTATGGAGCTATTGATCTTGAGATTAACCCTGAGGTCCGTCACGTCGATGGTGCTATTGCCATGGCGCGAACCTCTTCTCCGAACAGTGCAACTAGTCAGTTTTTTATCAACGATGGTGCCCAGCCGCAACTTGAGCCAGGTGGTGTTGATGCCAATGGGTACGCTGCGTTTGGTGTCGTAGTGGAAGGAATGGATGTTGTTCGTGTAATAGCTTCGGTGGAGACGACAACAAAATATACCAGTTATCAGAACTGGCCGATCGATGATGTTATCATCAACAGCATCACAATAGAAGAGTAATGGGAAAGGAGAATGAAAACATGGGAAATAGAGTCGCGGTATTTCATACTACGAAAGGCACGTTCCGTATCGAGCTTTTTGAAGACAAAGCTCCAGTGACAACTGAAAATTTCATCAAGCTTGTAAACCAAGGCTTCTATGATGGTTTGATTTTCCATCGGGTCATCCCGCAGTTCATGGTCCAAGGGGGATGTCCGAAGGGAAACGGCACCGGTGGCCCTGGGTATACGATTAAGGATGAGTTTCATAAGGAGCTCAGTAACGTTCGGGGTACCATTGCGATGGCGAACCGAGGTCCGAACACCGGTGGGAGTCAATGGTTCATTAATGTGATCGACAACTGTTACCTTGATTTCGATAAGAAACCATATTCCAGCGCACATCCCGTGTTCGGAAAGGTCATTGAGGGGATGGATATCGTAGATTTGATTTCCAATGCCAAGACTGATGCGAACGATAAACCAGTCCAGGATGTTAAGATAAACAAGGTTACGATCTCCGGGTAAGATGGGTGGTTCGTATGCCGGTTCTTTCTGATTCAGACATCCAGCAGGCTCTGGAGCAAGGGACTCTTGGGATTGAGCCTTTCGTGCCGAAAAATTTGACTCCGAATGGGTATGATCTTTCTATCGAAGAAGTCTTCATCCGGAAGACCAATCAGCATGTTACGGAAGGTGTCGCGGTGATTCCACCATTGACGTGGTTTGCTATCAGTACAAAGGAGTTTGTCAAGATGGGGCCTCAGATAACATCGCAATTATGGATCCGGTCGAGTTATGCTCGGAAAGGGATCATGGCAAGCTTCGGGAAGGTCGATGCCGGTTTTCATGGAACATTGACCTTTGGTTGTTTTAATGCAAGTGATAAGGATGTGGAGATCCCGATTGGTGATCGGTTTTGCCAGATCGTGTTTGAGAACCTTGCAAGTGTTCCAAAGGCGCTGTATCAGGAACGGTCTGGGACGTATCAGAATCAGCGTGGTGTGACGTTACAGCGATGATCTCTCCCGATTAAGAGATATATATCTATATATCTTTTTTTACTCGTTTACACTATAAAAATTCCAAAAAAGAAAAAACTAAGGATTTCTTACTAACCCATGAGCTGTCTTAGGATCAGGAATGCATGAGGAAATCGTTGGAAGAATCGCTCAAGCAAAGAAAGAACTGGCTGGTCAGAGGAAAACGGGATCTTCACTGAAAGGACGCCCCAGTCGCTCTCCGCTTCATGGATATCCTTTGCTTTTACCCTCACCGTATACGTCCCTTTCTCAGTCCAATTGTGCATCGCTGACACTTGTACCCCCGAACCATACGGCCCAAGCCATCCACTCGAGGTATTATCTCCCCAATCAACAAAATAGAACACTGCATCGAGATCAGGATCTGTTGCCACAAACGTATACTTGTAAGTCAAGAGCGGTTTTCCCTTAGCCGGTCCCTGGACGTCTGGTGTATCTGGAGGATCATTCGACCCGCCAATCAACGCCCATGTCGTATCTCTCACGGTCATCTCCTCTGCATCGGTGACCGATAACACCACGGTGTAATTCCCTTCGTTCGAATAACTATGAGTTGGGTTCTGCTCATCAGCGGTATTCCCATCACCAAACACCCAGTGATATTCATACGGCGGGTTCCCGTTGTCCGCAGATCC